>JBDHTJ010000078.1:0-22643 GCA_039808585.1 Hyphomicrobiaceae bacterium
TCCAGCAGCGGCTCTGGAATGCTGACCCCGGCGTTGTTGACCAAAATGTCGAGGCGCGGCAGCGCTGCGATGACACTGCGTATCGCGGAGCGTTCTGTAACGTCACAGGGGAAAATGCTGGCCTCGCGCCCATGCGCCCGCACCTCGCGCGCCGTCTGCTCGAGAGGACCCAGAGTGCGGCCCACGAGAACGATATCGGCACCGGCCTCGGCCAGCCCCGCCGCAATCCCCGCACCGATCCCGTTGCCAGCGCCCGTGACTAGCGCAACGCGTCCCTCGAGACGAAAACTCGGCAATCGTAAACGCTCCTTCATGACGGTCCAGCGGCCCCACGTGTTGCGAACTCAACGATAGCACGGCGCCGAAATGCGTCGAAGCCACGCGCACGCCCGCGGTCGGCAAAAGAGCATCGCGGCCCGCGCAACCGATGCTGTTTCCCCCGGCACAGCGCAGCTTTTCCAGCTGGCTTACGCTTGGCTTCAGATGGACGCAGACGCGAAAGCACCCGCTTTCACGACGCAACATCACCCAACGCAACGGGACACGACGCAACACATCCCGCCCCCTCGGCAATCATGGAGACACCATCGTGACGACGACGTTCTGGATCATCCTCGGCATGGCAGCGCTGGTGCTGCTCTGGCTCCTGCTCACCTACAACGGTCTTGTGTCGATGCGCCGCCGCACCGACCAGGCCTTCGCCGACATCGACGTGCAGTTGAAGCAGCGGCACGATCTCATCCCCAATCTGGTCGAGACCGTGAAAGGCTACGCGCGTCACGAGAGCGGCACGCTGGATGCCGTGATCAAGGCCCGCAATGCGGCACTCTCGGCGAACGGCGCAGAAGCCCAGATGGCAGCGGAACAGGCGCTGGGCGCCTCTCTGACCAAGCTGTTCGGACTTGCTGAGGCCTATCCCGACTTGAAAGCCTCGGCCAACTTCGTCGAGCTGCAGAAAGAGCTGAGCGACCTTGAGAACAAGATCGCCGCCGCACGTCGCTTCCTGAACAACTCGGTTGCCGAATACAACGCAGCCACCGAGCAGTTCCCCGCCGTCCTCATCGCCAACGCCTTCGGCTTCACGCGCAAGATGATGTTCGACCTGGGCGAAAGCCGCCAGGTTGTCGAATTGGCCCCGGCGGTCAGGTTCTAGCAAAGCGGGCCCGGCAGTCTCTCAATCAAGAACCGCGGCTCCGGGCCCTCATACCCCAATCAACGAGAGATCACTCCGATGCTGCCGGCGTACGGCCTCTACGGTCACATCCGCAACAACAACATCAAGTCGATGCTGCTTCTGCTCGGCTTTGCGTTTTTGATCACGCTGCTGTGGTACGCAGGCTGCCTCTATATTGCGGCTAATGGCGCGCGCAGCCGCACAATGGCGACAAGCATGCTCGACGCCCTGACATTGGCACGCCAGACGTGGTTCGTGCCTGCATCCATCGTCGCCGTCTGGTTCACGATCGCCTACTGCTTCCACGGCGCCATGATCCGCGCCGGCACCGGAGCGACAACGGTCACGCGCCGGGACGAACCGCGCCTCTTCAATATCGTGGAAACCCTTGCCATCACGGCCGGTCTCCCATTGCCGAAGATCGAGATCATGGAGTCCGACGCACTCAACGCCTATGCTTCCGGACTTAGCGAGCACGACGCCACCATCGCCGTAACCCGCGGCCTGCTCGACAACCTGGACGACCGCGAGCTCGCCACCGTCATTGCCCACGAGTTCACGCACATCAAGAACCGTGACGTGCGCCTCATGGTCGTCGCCACTATTTTCGCCGGCATGATCACGCTGATCGGCGAGTTCATGGTTAGAATCTTCTTCTCCGATCGCGGCTCCAGCAGCGACAATTCGTCGAGCGCCCGCGACGGCAGGCTTGCCTTCGTCGCCATCGGCCTCGCGCTCGTGGCCTATGTTTTCTCGCTCGTCCTGCAGTTTGCCCTGTCGCGCTCGCGTGAGTATCTGGCTGATGCGGGGGCGGTCGAACTCACCAAGGACCCGGACGCATTGATCGCCGCATTGCGCAAGCTCGATCAGGGCTCGGCCACCGTCGACGTCCCCCAGTCGATGCAGGCGATGATGATTGCCGCTTCCGGATCCGGAGAGGGCGATCTCTTCAGCACCCATCCCTCGGTCGATGCCCGCGTCGAACGTCTTGTCCGCTTCGCAGGTGGCCGCGACATCCCTGTTGCGGCGGATGAGGAGCCTGCGCTTCAGGCTGCATGAAGCAAGCTGTGCTTGATGCATCCTCGCCATCTTTCCGACGGCCGCGGTTGTCTCTATCGTCTCGCTAAGGCCCAGCGATGGGCCGGCACGGACATGAAAGGGCAGCCCACCGATGGCTCACGAGCGCAAGAAGCGGAGTGCGATCACGCACCAGGGGCTGGAGCGTGCACCGCATCGGGCCTTCATGCGCGCCATGGGGCTGTCAGACGCCGATATCGAGCGCCCGATGATCGGCGTGGTGAGCATGCGCGGGGAGCAGACCCCGTGCAACATGACCCATCCGTTTCAGGTAGAAGCTGCCAAGGCCGGCATAGAGCAGGCCGGTGGATGTCCACGCGAGTTCACAACGATCTCGGTGTCGGATGGCATTGCCATGGGGCACGAGGGTATGAAGTTCTCGCTCGTGTCGCGCGAGATCATCGCCGACAGCATCGAGGCCGTCGTGCACGGGCATGCCTACGATGGACTCGTCGGCTTCGGCGGATGCGACAAGACATTGCCCGGCGTCATGATGGGCATGGTTCGCTGCAACGTGCCGTCTGTATTCATCTACGGCGGCAGCGCACTTCCAGGCCGCTGGCAGGGCAAGGACGTAACCGCGCTCGATGCCTACGAGGGCGTGGGTGCCGTGATGACTGGCGATCTCGACGAAGCGGAACTCGAAAAACTCGAACGCGCCTGCCTGCCAACCATCGGCGCTTGCGCCGGGCAGTTCACAGCCAACACCATGGCGATGGTCTCTGAAGCCATCGGCCTCAGCATCCCGAACGTCTCCATGGTACCGGGCGTTTACGCTGCGCGCGCGGCTTTTGCCCGCCAGGCGGGTGCAATCATCATGCAATGCCTCGAGCGCGGCGGCCCACTCCCGCGCGACATCATCACGCGAACCGCCCTGGAGAACGCGGCAGCCATCGTGGCCGCGACGGGCGGCTCCACCAATGCGGCTCTGCATATTCCGGCTATCGCGCACGAGGCCGGCATTCCTTTCACCATTGCAGATGTCGCAGCCGTCTTCGCGCGCACGCCACTCATCGCCAGCCTCAGGCCAGGTGGCAAGTACACCGCCAAGGATCTCTACGAGGTTGGCGGCACCGGCGTGATCATCCGCGAACTCATGTCAGGAGGCTTCATCGATGGCGCAGCGCTCACCGTCACGGGCAAGACGCTGGCTGAAACCTATGCGGGTGCGACGCTTCCCGATGGCGAGATTGTACGCCCCTGCAAGGCACCCCTGAGCCCGGACGGTGGCGTCGTCATCCTCACAGGCAACCTGTGCCCGGACGGCGCGGTGATCAAGATCGCCGGCCTGAAGAACCAAGTGTTCGAAGGGCCCGCGCGCGTCTTCGAGCGCGAGGAGGATTGCGCTGCTGCCGTCTCTGCCCGACAGTACAAAGCTGGCGAAGTCTTGATCATCCGCAACGAAGGGCCCGTGGGCGGGCCGGGCATGCGCGAAATGCTGGGCGTTACGGCCCTTATCTACGGCCAGCAGATGGGCGAGCGCGTGGCGCTTGTCACGGACGGCCGTTTCTCCGGCGCCACACGCGGCATGTGCGTGGGCTATGTCGCACCGGAGGCGGCCGTCGGCGGCCCGCTCGCTCTTGTGCGCACGGGAGATATGGTTCGCATCGACACGCGTGCGCGCAGCATGAATGTGCTTGTTTCCGAAAGCGAGCTTCAGGCCCGCAGGTCGTCGTGGAAAGCCAGGCCTGCACGACATGCCGGCGGGCTGCTTGCAAAGTACGCTGCAACCGTTGGCCAGGCCAATCTCGGCGCCGTGACGCACCCTGGAAAAGCAATCTGGCCTGACGACGCGAAGTAAAGGGCGTGCCCTTGGCCAGACCTTCTCTTGGCATCAGAAATCCTGCCAATCGTCTTCCGCGGGAGAGGCCACCACCATCTTCGGCATGGCGCCTCCCTTCGACGAGACCGGCACCTGCCGCAAAGCTTCGCGCGAACCTTTCGCAGCCGTCACCTTGACGCCGGTGACGGGGACGTCACGCCCGCTCTCAGCACCGCTCACAGTGAATTGCGCGATCAACGCCGCGAGCCGTGCCGCTTCATCCGCGAGGGAACGGCTGGCAGCCGTTGTCTGCTCCACCATGGCCGCATTCTGCTGCGTGGTCTGATCCATCTGGTTGATGGCGCTGTTCACCTGCGCGAGCCCGGTCGCCTGTTCCTGCGCACCAGCTGCGATGTTGACGACTACACTGTTGATGTCGTCCACCTGCGCTAGGATGCGCTCCAGCGCCTTGCCGGTCTCCGCGACCAGAGCCACACCTTCCGCAACCTGCGAAGAAGACATGGAGATCAGCCCCTTGATCTCTTTTGCCGCTCCGGCCGAACGCTGCGCCAGCGCCCGCACCTCCGAGGCGACAACGGCAAAACCGCGGCCTGCATCGCCAGCACGTGCGGCTTCCACACCCGCGTTCAGTGCCAGCAAGTTCGTCTGGAAAGCGATCTCGTCGATCACGCCGATAATGCGGTTGATCTGCTCGGCGCTCTTCTCGATGTTGCCCATCGCACCAACGGTATTGCGCACTACCGCGCCCGTCTTCTCGGCGTCCTGCTTCGCCGCAGCCACCACCTGTCGCGCATGGTCCGCGCCTTCGGCGGCCTTGCGGCCGGTTGCCGTGATTTCGTCGAGCGAGGCAGCCGTCTCCTCGAGATTTGCGGCCTGCTGCTCGGTACGCTTCGAGAGATCGTCGGCCGAACCGGATATCTCCCGAGAGCTTGACGTAATGGCTGCCCCGCTGCCCGCGACACTGCGCATTGCATCCTCCAACCTCGCCACGGCATGGTTGAAGTCGCTGCGCAGCTTGCCGTAGGCCTCGGGGAGGTCGTCCGCGATGCGATAGGTAAGATCCATCGCCGCGAGCTTCGCCATGCCTTCACCGATGGAGCGCGAGACGAGCGCGCGCTCACCCCCGATGGCTTCTTCCTGCGCACGGGCGCGCTCTTCCTCCGCCCGCACGCGCGCAGCTTCGGCCTCGAGTTCCATCTCGGCGCGCCGAGCCAGCACGTCCTTGAACACGGAGAGCGCCTTCGCAAGCACGCCCACCTCGTCCTTGCGGTCCATATCCTGGATCGTGGTCTCGAGCTTGCCATCAACCAGCGCGCTGATGGTGCCTGTCGCGCGCTTCAAGGGCACCACGATCGCCGTAATCAGAAACACACTGGCGCCGGCGCCGATCAGCACCGCGAGCGACATCGCCCCGAGCAGCAGATAGAAAGCGAGATTATAGGTTTCAGCCCCAAGCTCCGCTGCTTTCTTGCCCTCGCTTTCGCTCAAGGACAGGTTTTGCAGCAGTTTCGCTTCGGCTTGCAGGAGCAGCGGACCACCGTCGTTGTCGAAGATACCGATGGCCGCGAAGTTGTCGCCGACCATCGCCATGTCCAATGCACGCTGATTGTACCCCTTCGCTTTGGACCAAAGCTCCGCGAAGTCTTCCATCAGCGCTTCGTCCTGCGACCCGGCTCGGATCAGCGGCTTATAGGCTTCGAACGTATCGTTGACCGCCTGCTGCGCGCCTTTGATGCGCGCCTCCGCCTCGTCCACGCGGCTGCTGTTGAGCGCAAGTTCGATCCCGAACCGCGCCTGCTGCACACGATACTCCTTCACGGCGTGCACGAGGTGGCTGAGCTTCACTGCCGATGGCAGCCAGGTATCGCGGATCTCGCCCGCTTCCCCATTGATAAGGCGCATCTGGAACAGGCTGTAGGATCCTAGTCCGAGGATGATGAGGCACATGACGGACGTGGCCGCAAATACCTTTGTCCGGATGCTCGCGTTGCGCAGGAAACGCATCTGAATCGCCCTCGAACCAATTTGAATTTCGGGCAACAATAAGATGCATGCGTAGTGATTTAATTAAAAACGCAGTAAACCTAAAAAGGCATTTTCAAATACTGTATCGGACAGAGGTATTTTGAACGCCTCAAACGTTCTGCAGCGAAACGATGCGTTCGCGCAGCCAGCGCATCGCGGGGTGTGCGTCCGTACGCTCATGCCACAACATGGCAACATCGAAGCCCGGAACATCGAGCGGAGCGGCGAAAATCTCGATCTCGCGCCTGCAATC
Source organism: Hyphomicrobiaceae bacterium (assembly GCA_039808585.1). GTDB lineage: Bacteria > Pseudomonadota > Alphaproteobacteria > Rhizobiales > Hyphomicrobiaceae > AWTP1-13. The sequence continues at coordinate 6,313 of JBDHTJ010000078.1, forward strand.
ATACGCGAGACGCTCGGGCACCGTGGCAATGAGTTCCGTTCGCTCCACGATCTCCGGCACCATCAGGAAGCTCCCGACCGATATGGTCACGCGCCGCTTCATGCCCAGCTGATCGAGTGCCGTATCGACGGCGCCTACGAAGCCACCGCCCCCGGGAGACACGAACACATGATCGCATTCGAGGAACGTTTCGAGATCGAGCTTCCCCTTGCGCGCAGCGATCTTCGGATGATTGGCGCAAGCAATAGTCACGAAGCGCTCTCGCATGACGATGCGCGATTTCAATCCGGGCGGAGCCGTAACGAACGGCTTCAGCCAGACGTTGATTGTCCCGCGCTCGATCTGCTCCTCGACCAGCCTGCCACAGATTGGATGCCAGGCGATGCGAATGCCAGGCGCTTCCCTTTGCACCGCCTGTGTCAGTGAGATCAGCACGGCGTGCTGGATGTAATCGGAAGCCGCGATTGAGAATGTCATTTCAGCAGTTGCCGGGTCGAACGAGCGTTTCTCCGACAACACGATCCCCACCTGCTGCAGGGCCGCATGCAGTGGCTCCTGCAATTCCAGCGCTCGCTCGGTGGGGATCATCCCCCGTTGCGCGGGGATAAGAAGCTGATCTCCAAAGATATCGCGCAGCCGGTTGAGTTGCGCCGAGACCGCCGGCTGGCTGAGATTGAGACGCTGCGCCGCGCGCGTAACGTTGCGCTCGGAAATCAGCACGTCCAAAGCTCGCAACAGGTTCAAATCGATCTTGCTGGTATCCATGCTGCTTATGCCAGCACGCACAGTGTTCGATTTCAAGCTAAAAGGACGAGATCTTAACATCCGCACACCAAATCAGACCGAGTGCCGGCATTCCTGCAGTGGAATTTTGACATGCATGATCGCCTCGACCCTGACGGCGGCATTCGAAAGCTGACCGTGCAACCGCTGTACGTGCAGCTGCGTGATGCGCTGGTGAAGCGGGTCGCCTCCGGCACCTGGCGTGCGGGGGACGTGCTTCCCAACGAGATCGAGCTTGCCCGAGAATTCAATCTGAGCGCCGGAACGGTCCGCAAGGCCCTGGAATTGATGGAGCGATCGCGCATCATTGTCCGCCAGCAGGGACGGGGGACATTCGTCGCCGATCCATCCGCCCGCGAGAACGCAGCCCGCTTCGAGGCCTTCCGGGACGATGCCGGGGCGCTCGTTGTGGGGTCTCTTGCCCAGACGCAGATCCAGGAGGTCGAGGCGGACGAGAAGGAACGTACGGCCCTTCGTCTGCGCGCCCACGCGCGCGTTCTGCGCATCCGACAGCTGCGCCGCATCCACGACACGCCCTTCATGCTCGAGCAGATCGTGGTGCCGGCCGCGCTCTTCAGCGACCTGCTCAACTGCGAGAGCGAGGGTTATGACACCATACAGATCGCGAAAGCGAACAATGTCCTGCTGGGCAGCGGCAGTGAGCGCATAGCCCTCGACGTGCCGCCCCCGGATGTCGGCCAAGAACTCGGGCTGGACCCGACGACCAAGGTGATGCGCCTCGACCGCGTGATTCGCGGCGTCAATGACGAACCCGTCGAACTGCGCACGGCGTGGGTCCCTGCGGGCGCATATCATTACCGCTCCACGCTGGGCTGAGTGTCACAGCCGCCTGGCTGATCAATGGAGCACCGGGCTCGTCAGCATCGGCGCTGACGCCAGCTCGAACAGGAGAGACTTCACGCGCGGCGCATCTCCTTGTGCAATCGCCATCTGAAGCTGCTCTATGGCAGGCCACAGTCTGGCCGACGGCACCACAGGCTCGTCGATGCACTGGATGCGCGGGTGCTGCGTGTCGCGGATGCGATCTGAGATGTAAAGCTCCTCCGCAAGTTTCTCGCCAGGCCTGAGGCCCGTGAACCTGATCTCGATTTGTCCCTGCGGGTTGTTGGCGTCTCGCAATTGCAGGCCGCTGAGCTTTATCATCATCTTCGCGAGATCGGCGATGCGTACCGGCTCCCCCATGTCGAGAGCAAACACCTCGCCGCCCTTCGCCATCGCCCCCGCTTGAATGACGAGTTCGGCCGCCTCCGGAATTGAGATGAAGTAGCGCACAGCGTCGGGGTGCGTCACGGTCAGCGGGCCGCCGCGCTCGATCTGCTTGCGAAACAGCGGCACCACCGAGCCCGAGCTGTCGAGCACATTGCCAAAGCGTACGATCGAGAACGTGGTCTTGGTGTTTTCGGTCGCGAGCGCCTGCAGCATCAGCTCTGCAACGCGTTTGCTGGCACCCATGACGCTCGATGGACGCACGGCCTTGTCGGTCGAAATCAGCACAAACGTCGGCACGCCCAGAGCCGCAGCTGCCCGCGCAGCTACCTCGGTGCCGATCACGTTGTTGAGCGCACCCGCTACGATGTTGCGCTCGACGATCGGCAGGTGCTTGTAGGCCGCAGCGTGGAATACCGATTGCACCTTCCACTCGGACATCGTCTTGTGCACCAGCTTCTCGTCGAGCACCGAGCCCAGCACCGAGACGATATTGGGAGGCGCTCCGGGGCCGGGCCTCTGCCTCAGAAGCACGGCAACGTGCGATTCGATCTCGTAGAGCGCACTCTCACTCGCCTCGAGCAGCACGACGCGCTCGGGCGAATGTTTGAGGATCTGCCGCACAATCTCCGAACCGATCGATCCCCCTGCGCCGGTCACCAGGATGCACTTGCCGTTGACGGTCCGCTCCATCAACGCCGGATCAGGGGGCACCGGCGCGCGGCCCAGAAGGTCCGTTGCCTGCACGCGGCGCAACTCGCTCACCTGCATTCGGCCCGCAACCAAGTCATCCGTCTGCGGGATCACCCGCACATCGACAGACAATCCATTGAGCAGGTTGAGAATATCGAGACGCTCTTTTCGCGTCGCATTCTGCGTCGCAAGCAGCACTTCCGAGACGGCACTCTCCGCGATCACCTCCGCGAGCTTCTGCGGCGGATGCACCCGGATGCCTGCAATGTAGCGTCGCCAAAGCGTAGGATCGGGATCGACAATACCGACCACCTCCATGTCCGGCGTCCGCCGGACCGCATTGATGAGCTGCACGGCTGAGGCCCCGGCTCCATAGATCAGCGTATTGCGGATCTCATGCGGGCGTGCAGGTGGGGGAAGAATGCCCCCGGCCCGCGTAATAAGGTGCCCGATCACGCGGCGCGCCCCCGACACCAAGGCAAAGCCGATGATTGGAAACGTGAGCAGCACCGTGCGCGGCACCCCGTCCGTTCCAAGCAGGAACGTGCCGAGACCCAGGCAGACCGCTGCGCCGGCAAGACACGCCGCAATCAGCTTGTCTCCCGCCGCGTTGAAGTGACGCGTGACGTGCCGATACAGGCCCACCCAGAAGAACAGCGAGACCGCGATAAAGGGCACGAGAATCTGGATAAATGCCACGCGCCGGCTCGATGGGAGATAGAACTCCCCGAACCGCAGAGACATTGCCAGCCACAGTGAAAAGTGGAGCAGCACGAGGTCGGCGAGAATGAGCACGGACCGCTTTTGATAGCGGGTCAGCGTCTTCGCCAAGCCATGAATGCTGAACTCCAAGAGCTTCATGTCGGAAGGGACATCTCGAAGGCAAATTGCGTTTTGGTTCAGTCCGGCGCGAGCATTCAAGATCAAGATAACGTCGCAGCCAGAGGCCGTCCGGCTTCTAACACGGCCTGGACTGCGCGCGAGACGAAAAATCGGCGCGTGTGAGTTGCGCGGAAATCACCGCGATCGCGAACGCCGAGAGATACCAGGCTGCCCAAATGCTGAACCCTGTCGCAAGCACCAAGGCAAAGCATGCAAAACTGCCGCAGTAGGCCGCCTGCAACTCGGGTGCAGTGCGCTTTATGCCCTGCAGCACCAATAGGCCGAGGACGAACATAAGAATTCCGCCGACCAGCCCCGCCTCGAACCACACCTGCAGATATCCGTTGTGACTGTGCCAGTTGAGAAAACCGGCAGAACCGAATTGCGCGATCGCGCCCGCGTGCGCAGCGTCCGTCTTCTCCAGGCCGCGCGCTGTCGCCACACCCGATCCGAAAAAGGGCGCTCTCCAGTACCAATCACTGGTTGCGCCCCAGATCGCAATGCGATGCCGCCCACTTGGGTGCAACCACGACGCCTTGTGCAACTCTATACTGTAGAGAAACGTCGCGATCGGCACCACCGCCAGGCACATCGTGCCCCAGAATGCTGTCAGCACACCGAGCACGAAGCGCACCGACCAAGCTGCCAGCACCACCGCTGCGATACCGCCCGCCATGCCGATCTTGGCAGTGGCGGAGGGCGACAGCAAAACTGCTGATCCGACGAGCAGCACCAGCAACCCAGCCATTGCTTGGCGCTTCCAGCCGGTTATGTGCTGACGCGCCACCAACACGGCCGGCCACAAGAGCAGCATGGCAACCGTTAGGTTGCGCGTCATCGGCGTGTTGTTGGGGGCGTCCCAGGTCCCCGCCCCGATGCGGATGTTTCTGACACCAGCGTCGGCAAGAAAATGTTCCAGCGCCCGCTGGCCCGACATGCGCGTCGCATACTCGCAGAACAGCACGAAAGCGGCGATGCCGAACCCCAGCAGGAATCCTTTTGCGAGCGCCTCGAGGTGTCGCGGCTGCATCAGAGGAAGCGCCGTTGCACCCGCATGGAGCACCAGGGCAGCGAGGACGACCATGGCAACAGCCATCATCGCCGTGCCCTTGTCGAGCGACCAAGTGCTATTGATCGCCATGTATCCAGCAGTGAAGAGCAGAAGCAGCATCTCCATACGGAGAAGAACGATCCGCTTTCCCAGTAAGGCCTTGTCGGCCAATGCGACGGGCACGACGACCGACAGTACAAGGATCGCCGGGGCAAGCAGCGGCAGCAGAACAGCAGCTGCGGTCCCTAAAGCAGACCAAGCGACCAGGAACCCGATCATGTCGCGCTTGCCTTCCGCTGTTGCAGCCGCATCAGCCAAGCAAACAATGCCGACAGTACGCCGACGGCAGCCACTGACGCCGTGAAGGCGTGGCGGGTCGACAAAACGGCCAGGAACACCAGGGCCACGTTCGCAAGTATCACGCCAGCAACCACCAGGGCGTGACTACCGCAGGCCATTGCCGCCCTCTGATAGAAGTGCTCGCGATGCGCTTCATAGGGCAGCTTTCCCCGAAGCAGACGCGCCAGCAACGTGTACGTGGCATCAGCCACGAAATACGCCGGCAGGATCAGCGCCGCTGCCAGTAGGCCCTTCATCGCCAGATCGAGCATCAGCCAGCCGAGAAGGAAGCCGAGCGGAAGCGAACCGGCATCTCCCATCATCACCCGGCCCGGCGCCCAGTTCCAGGCGAGGTAGCCGAGCATGACCGCCGCGATCAGGACGCCGAGTGGCGCCCCGCTGGCAGTCACTCCCGCTACAAGCGTGTATCCCGCTCCGATCGCCGCTGCTTCGCTGCCGGCAAGACCGTCTATCCCATCCATGAAGTTGAAAAGATTGATGAACCAAACCCAGCCCAGCAACTCTAGGGCACGCTCTGCCGCAAGCGGAAGCATGTCGAGTGCCCGCGCCTCTGCCGGAAGCAGCCACAGCACGCACCCGCAGGCCGATACCTGCGCCAAAAAGCGCAAACGCACAGGAAGCCCGCGCATATCGTCGATCCATCCCAGGCAAACGAGGAAAAGCGCGGCCAGCGCGACTGCCACCTCGAACCGCGGAATGCTGCCCGATATCCACACCCACCCTAGGATCGCAACGGGCACGGCAACCACGCCCGCACCCGCAGGCTTCGGCCTCACATGCATGCTTCGCGCATTGGGGACATCGAGCCGACCGTAGCGACACATCGCCCAGGTGTAGGCACCCACCAGCCCCCAGGCGAGCAGGCCGGCCAGTGCTGCAAGCCAGATCATGCGGTCCAGTTCATCGGTCAAGAGTCTCAGGTGAATCAAGAAATGTCACTTGCCGCAGGCAATTGATCAGGCGCCCTTACGCGCCTTCGATCCCGCGTTGTTATCAGGTTCGGGCCGTGCCCCGAAGCACGCTTGGCGTTCCGGTCCACAATACGTCGCGATCCGTGACTTTCCCGCCCGCACGAGGAGGCGCTCCATCAGCCGGAACGACTTCCGAGAACCCGCCAGACAAGGACCCGCCCCCGGCAACGCACGCCATTGACTTGGCTCGGCATCCTCTTAGGTTGTGCGCGAGTTTGTGAAATGCTCAGCTGGCGCCAAGCCGCGGCCGAATCAAGAGAGGTGCCCCTCGTGAACAAAGTCTACCCGAGCGCCAAGGCGGCGCTGGAAGGTATCCTGAAGGACGGCCAGACGCTTGCCGTGGGCGGCTTCGGTCTGTGCGGTATTCCTGAGGCCCTCATCGAGGCGACCCGCGACAGCGGCGTCAAGAATCTCACCGTCATCTCCAACAACGCCGGTGTCGATGGCTTCGGCCTCGGCTTGCTGCTGGCGACCCGCCAGATCAAGAAGATGATTTCATCCTACGTCGGCGAGAACAAGGAGTTCGAGCGGCAGTATCTTGCCGGCGAGCTGGAGCTTGAGTTCACTCCGCAAGGCACCTTGGCTGAGAAGCTTCGCGCAGGCGGCGCCGGCATCCCTGCCTTCTACACCAAGACCGGCTATGGCACTGTAGTGGCCGAGGGCAAACCGGTGGCAGAATTCGACGGCCACAAATACATCATGGAGCGGTCGCTGCGCGCCGACGTCGCCCTGGTGAAGGCGTGGAAGGGCGACAAGGCAGGCAACCTCATCTATCGGATGACGGCCCGCAATTTCAATCCGAACGTCGCGACGGCCGGCAAGATCACGGTTGCCGAGGTCGAGCAGCTCGTCGAGGTGGGGCAGCTCGACCCCGACCAGATCCACACCCCCGGCATCTTCGTTTCGCGCATCGTCCTCAACGACAAGCCGGAAAAACGCATCGAACAGCGCACTGTCAGGAAGGCGTGAAGAAGACGTGGTCACCCGGACCACCACTGACCACTCACCACTCACGAACTGACCACTCACCTACGGAGCACCCCCAGATGGCCTGGACCCGTGAACAGATGGCGGCGCGCGCAGCCAAGGAACTGCGCGACGGCTTCTACGTGAACCTCGGCATCGGCTTGCCGACGCTCGTCGCCAACTACATTCCCGAAGGCGTCAACGTCATGCTGCAGTCCGAGAACGGCCTGCTGGGCATCGGCCCCTTCCCGATGGAAAACGAGGTCGATGCAGACCTGATCAACGCTGGCAAACAGACGGTGACGACGCTTCCGGGCTCGAGCTTCTTTTCCTCAGCCGATAGCTTCGCGATGATCCGTGGCGGCCACATCAATCTCGCCATCCTCGGCGCCATGCAGGTTTCCGAGAAGGGCGATCTCGCCAATTGGATGATCCCGGGCAAGATGGTGAAGGGCATGGGTGGTGCCATGGACCTCGTCGCCGGCGTCGAGCGCGTCGTCGTCGTCATGGAGCACACCGCGAAGAAGAAAGACGGCAGCATCGACATGAAGATCCTGCCCCAGTGCACCCTGCCGCTGACCGGTGTGGGTGTCGTCAACCTCCTCATCACCGATCTAGCTGTGATGGAGGTTACGCCCTCCGGTCTCAAGCTCGTCGAACTCGCGCCAGGCGTCACGCGGGAAGAGCTGGACAGCATGACGGGCGTGAAAGTGCACTGAGAAGAAGAAGGCAATAGGCAGTGGGCAGTAGGTGAGCCAACCGACTGCGCACTGTGCCCGAGGACTTTATTGCTTACTGCTTACTGCCTGTTGACTACTGCCAAATCCCTACTGCCCATCGCCTACCAGGAGCACAGATGATGCCCTCTCCCAACGGTCCCTTGCGCGTCGGCATCGGCGGCCCTGTCGGCTCCGGCAAGACGGCGCTGATGGAAACGCTCTGCAAGACATTTCGCGAGCGCTACGACATCTGCGCCATCACCAACGACATCTACACCAAGGAAGATGCGCTCATCCTCACGCGGGCAGGTGCACTTCCGGTCGAGCGGATCATGGGCGTCGAAACCGGCGGCTGCCCGCATACCGCCATCCGCGAGGATGCCTCGATCAATCTGGCGGCCGTCGCCGAGATGCGCGCCAAGTATCCCAAGCTTGACGTCATCCTCATCGAGTCGGGCGGCGACAATCTTGCCGCCACCTTCAGCCCCGAACTCGCCGACATCACCATTTACGTGATCGACGTTGCACAGGGAGAGAAGATCCCACGCAAGGGCGGCCCCGGCATCACCCGCTCCGACCTGCTCGTCATCAACAAGATCGACCTTGCGCCTCACGTGGGCGCTTCGCTAGCCGTCATGGAAAGCGATACTAAGCGTATGCGTCAGGAGCGCCCCTACGTCTTCACCAATTTGAAGACCGGCGAGGGCGCCGCTAAAGTCGCAAGCTTCATCGAGCGCGCCGGCGGCCTGGGTTGACCGCCATACTCTTCTGGATGTCCGCCGACACCGACTTGAGCCTGTCCTGCACGCGCCGGCAAGTGGCGGCCCATTCCGCCCGTGTCATATGCGTGCCCTTGTCCCAGAGGCCGAGACATTCCTGATATTCCTGCTGGGGCGTGCGCATGTAGCTTTTTGGCGTCGGTGGCGCGGGCGGTGGCGGCGTCGCTTGCGCCGGTGTCGGGGCCGGTGGTTGCTTGCCGGCATCCGCGACCGGTTGCCGGGGCGCAGGAACCTCCTTCTTTTGGGACTGCACCGTCCGGGGATGTGCCGGCTTCGACCCGCCAGCCTTCAATTCCGGCGGCAAGGGCAAGCCGGAAGGGGGCAGCACATCAACGTTTCCGTACTTCGGCGGCATTGGCGCAGGCACCTGCCCCGATGCGGCCTGAACGAGAAAAAAGGCAGCTGCGACAACGCCTCCTGCAAGCACAGTGGGTCTCGACATGGGACTTCCTTTCGCTTTGCCGACATCTTTGCCGGCCTCGCTACGTCAACGCGCAGCCCGTCACCATCGACGGCTCCCCCACCATCTGATAACTCAAATTGCGACGAATTCACCACACGTGCCGGAGCCGCAAGACATGAAGGCGTTGCTGAGCAAGAGCGTTGGCGGACCAGAGACGCTGGTCCTCGAGGACATGCCTGACCCGGTGCCGGGGCAAGGCCAGGTGCGCCTCGCCACCAAGGCCTGCGGCGTCAACTACCCGGATTTGCTGATCATCCAGGACAAATACCAGTTCAAGCCGGAGCGCCCTTTCGCACCCGGTGGCGAGGTTTCGGGCGTGGTTGAAGCTGTCGGTCCGGGCGTGAAACGCCTCAAGGTCGGCGATCGCGTGATCGGCTCCTGTGGCTGGGGCGGAATGGCGACGAAGCTCGTCCTCGAAGAGGATCGCTGCATTCCCTTCCCCGATGCCATGCCGTTCGAGGTAGCAAGCGCCCTCATCCTCACCTACGGCACCACCATCCATGCGCTGAAGGACCGCGCCAAGCTGCAGAAGGGTGAGACGCTGCTCGTCCTCGGCGCGGCAGGCGGCGTCGGGCTTTCGGCCGTCGAGCTTGGCAAAGCCATGGGCGCCACGGTCATTGCCGCAGTCTCCTCCGAAGAGAAGCTGTCCTTCGCGAAAAAACATGGCGCTGACGACGGCGTCGTCTATCCCGCCGGACCGTTCGACAAAGCGGGTCAAAAGGCACTGGCTGACCTGTTCAAGAAGGCGGTCGGGGAAAAAGGCGCGGACGTCATCTACGATCCCGTCGGCGGCGACTACTCCGAGGCGGCGCTCCGCTCCATCGCCTGGGAAGGCCGCTTCCTGGTTGTTGGCTTCCCCGCAGGCATCCCCAAGCTGCCCCTCAATCTCACGCTGCTCAAGTCCTGCCAGGTGGTCGGGGTGTTCTGGGGCGCCTTCGCCAAGCGCGACCCCGGGGCCAACGCTGCCAACATTGCGCAGCTCATGGCCTACTACGCCGAGGGCAAGATCAAGCCGCTCATTTCCGATAAGTTCCCGCTGGCGCAAGCCGGAGCCGCGATTGCCAAGCTCGGCGCGCGACAAGCAGTAGGCAAGATCGTCGTCACGATGGAATAGGTTTCCGATGAGCCTGGCACTTGGCGGTTCTGGCATCCCCCCGACGCGCTGGTGGTGGATCCGGCATGCTCCCGTCCCTGACGGCGGGCGTATCTATGGCCAGGCAGACCTCGACAGCGACTGCTCCGATCACCAGATCTTCAAGATCCTGGCGCACGAGCTTCCAGCAGACGCCGTGTGGGTGACGAGCAATCTTGCCCGCACCAAACAGACCGCTGCGGCCATCATCGCCGCAGCCCCCGAGCGCTTCTACGGCATCGAGCCTCTCGCCATTCCAGCACTTGCCGAGCAGCATTTGGGAGACTGGCAGGGCCTTGACCGCAAGACATTCTATGCCGAGCGCGGTGTCGGCACCCACTCCTTGTGGTTCGCCCCCGCCATCGAGCGCGCGCCCAACGGTGAAAGCTTCGCCGATCTTGTCGACCGCGTCGTGCCCGCAGTGAAAGATCTCACGGCGGCGCACCGCGGCAAGGACATCGTCGCCGTCACGCACGGCGGCACCATTCGCGCCGCCGTCGCTTTTGCGCTCAGCCTCCCCCCCGAAGACGCGCTGAGCTTTTCCATGGAAAACTGCTCACTGACCCGCCTCGACTATCTGCAGCCCGAGGACAAGAAGGGGATCTGGCGCGTCGTTTGCGTCAATCACCGGCCCTGGATCCGCGCTCCTCATCATGCCCAGTCCACGAACGCACCGGGCGGCATTGACCGGGCTTGAGGAACGCGTGCCCGCGTGAGCGCCACGGACCCTGGCAGCGCCGGTTGCGCATGGTCTGCATTCCGGGCATAAGGGCGCCCGGGAGGTTGGCGGCGGACGTGTCACTCGCCAACCGGGTCAGGTCCGGAAGGAAGCAGCCCCAACGAGCCCGGCATGGGTCGTTTGCCAGCCTCCTTTATCTCTCGCGCCGGTATCACAGTGCCTTCAAGGGCTTGACCGGGAGCATCGCGAACCTTGACGGCACGCGCTGCAGGCAAAATATGATGCCTTATCGGCCGCTGGCGTGCGGCTTGCGGCAACGGCGTTGAAAGCTCATGGCCAAGAAGAAATCCGACGCCGGCTCCGGTGAGGACAACGGCAGCGCGGCCCCGGACGCCCAGGCCCAGAAGCCGTATGTCGTTCTTGCCCGCAAATACCGGCCGCAGACCTTCGACGACCTCATCGGCCAGAGCGCCATGGTGACCACGTTGAAGAACGCGTTCGCCGCCGACCGCATCGCGCAGGGCTACATGCTCACCGGCGTCCGCGGCGTCGGCAAGACGACCACCGCCCGCATTCTCTCCCGCGCCCTCAACTACGAGCGCGAGGGCGTGACCAGGCCTACCTTCGACATGCCCGAGCTTGGCCGCCACTGCCTCGAGATCATGGAGGGGCGGCACCCGGATGTGCTGGAGATGGACGCTGCCTCCAACACCGGCGTCGACAACATCCGCGAGATCATCGAAAGCGCCCGCTACAAGCCCATGGTGGCGCGCACCAAGGTGTTCCTCATCGACGAGGTGCACATGCTCTCGAAGGGCGCCTTCAATGCACTCTTGAAGACGCTGGAAGAACCGCCGACCCACGTGAAGTTCATCTTCGCGACGACGGAGGTGCGCAAGGTGCCCGTGACGGTGCTCTCGCGCACGCAGCGTTTCGACCTGCGCCGCGTCGATGTGCCCGAGCTTGCTGCGCACTTTGCCAAGATCGTTGGCCTCGAAGGCGCCTCCGCCGAGCCCGAGGCCCTGGCGCTCATCGCCCGCGCTGCCGAAGGTTCCGTGCGGGATGGCCTGTCGCTGCTCGACCAGGCGATCGCCATGAGCTCAGGCAAGATCGCCGTAGGTGACGTGCGCGCGATGCTCGGCCTGGCCGATCGCGGCCGCATCTTCGACCTTCTGGAGCACGTCTTCGCAGGCCGCGTGGCAGAGGCGTTGAAGTCGCTCGAGGCCCTTCACCGCGATGGCGCCGAGCCGCCACAAGTCCTCACCGATCTTGCCGAAACCGTGCATCTCGCCATGCGCGTGAAAGTGGCCGGCGCCGAGGCCGCGGGCGACGCGCTTTCCGCCGAGGAGCGCAGACGCACGGCCACCATTGCGGAAAAGCTCTCGGTGCCGCTGCTGTCCCGTGCCTGGCAGATGCTGCTCAAGGGACTGGAAGAGATCTCCCGTGCCCCAAGACCTGGCGCAGCAGCCGAAATGGTTCTGATCCGCCTCGCCTACACCGCTGACCTTCCCTCTCCGGACGAGCTTGTGCGGGCGCTCGGCGGGCAGGCATTGCCGGCGCGCAACGGTGCCACCCAGCAGCGGCTCGAAGCCGCGCCGCAAGCACCCGCGTCGATGGCTCAGATCGTGGAGGAACCTCCGCCGGTGCAAGGGCCGGAAGATTACATCATGGACGCCGATGCCGAGATCGATGCGGATCTCGAAGCCGATGACGAAGGCACCGGCATGCGCCCCGCCGCGCCGGCGCCGCGCCAGATCCGCAACTTCCAGGATGTGATCGACCTCGTCGGCGACAAGCGCGACGCGAAGCTCAAGTACCACCTCGAGGATCACGTGAGCCTCGTGAAGTTCGAACCCGGCGGAAGCATCGAGCTCTACCTCCTGCCGCAGGGCCCGAAGGAACTGCCGAACGACCTGCGCGAGAAGCTGAACGCGTGGACCGGCCGTCGCTGGATGGTGGCGCTGAGCAAGGTACCGGGCGAGACGCCCGTAGGCGAGGTTCGGCGCGCCCGCGAGGCTCAGGAGTTGAAGGAGATCGCGCGACACCCCGCGGTCGAGGCGGTTCTCAAGGAGTTCCCCGGCGCACAGATGACGGTGCGGCCGCTGCCCGGCGTCAAGAAGGGCGAGACCGGCACAGGCTGACCGGCGTTTCCAGGATCATCGCGGGCACAAGCCCAAGGAGAGCGACATGGACATCATGAAGATGATGAAGCAGGCGGGCCAGTTGCAGGCACGCATGCAGCAGATGCAGGAAGATCTTGCTGGCCTGCTGGTCGAGGGCCAATCGGGCGGCGGCCTCGTCAAGGTGACCGTCAACGGCAAGTTCGACACGCGCAGCATCAAGATCGACCCCAGCCTGCTCAAGCCGGAAGATGCGGAGATGCTGGAAGACCTGATCGTCGCCGCCTTCACGGACGCCAAGGGCAAGGCGGAAGCCCAGATCCAGGCGAAGATGCAGGAGATCACCGGCGGGCTGCCACTGCCGCCGGGCCTCAAGCTGTTCTGAAGCCGCTCCCCGAGGCGTGATTTGCGCTTCCGCTTCCGCCGCTCTTTATTGGCGGCGGAAACGTGAAGGAGCAGGAAGATGAAAGCCGTTGTCGCGGTGGTATCCGCCCTCGCCGTTCTTGCGCTGATCGCATCGCCCGCGGAAGCGCGAAAGCATAAGCCCACCAAGAAGGCGAAGCATTACCGTCAGTACGACGTACGCCTGCCCTATCCTCACGCCACCGAACGCCAGAGGCGCAATTCTCTCGCGTTCGACCGCGGCGAATACTACGAGAGCCTACCCAGCGAGCACGCATTCGGCAGTCGCTCGTGGTGGCTCTTGCAGCAGGGGCGCGGCGGCAGCCGTCGCTGAAGCCAGAAGGCAACGTCGGCTCAGGCGGCGCACTCTTTGTGTGGCTTTAGAACCCGCTCTGTTGAAGCCGGATACTTAGCCAGCATCGCAGCGGGCCTCACCGGCCTGCGCACGAGTTCGCCCTTGCAATTCGGGCAGACGCCGCCGGGCAGCCGGTGCGTCGCGCAGTCGGCGCAGAATGTGCACTCGAACGAGCAGATGCGCGCGTCGGGCGATTGAGGCGGCAGATCCGTGTCGCAGCATTCGCAATTGGGCTTCAACTTCAACATCGCCTGTCTCCCTGTTGCCCGCGCAGCGTATGGGGTTTCTCCGAACGCAGCAACGATCTGCGGTTGAACAACTGCTGACAGCAGCCGTCGGCGCATGCTCAACTGCGCGAAAATCAAAAGGAGGGCGCCATGGACATTGCACAATTGGTCGACGCTTTTGCATCCGCGGCCGCGCGGGGCGACGGCGATGCATTGGCCGATCTTTTCACCCCCGACGGCACCTACGTCGATTATTTCTTCGGCCCCTTCACCGGCCGCGATGCCATCAAGAAGATGCTCGCTCACTTCGGCGATGGCGGGCGCGACTTCCGCTGGGAGTTTCACGCGCCCGTTCAGGCTGGCGACAACGCCTACGCGAGCTATCGTTTCAGCTTCACGTCCACCCGGCCGGAAGCCAATGGCGCGCGCGTGGTCTTCGAAGGCATTTCGCGCTTCGAGCTGCAAGGCGGCAAGGTCAGGCGCTACAGCGAAGTGTTCGACCGGGGCATGGCCCTCGCGCAGCAGGCGTTTGCGCCGGAACATCTCGCCAAGATCGAGCAGCGCTATGCACGCGAGCTGAGGGCCCGGCCGGAATGGGCGCCGCATCTGCGTTGACGGCGTCGTACGAGCAAAAAACAAAGGGCGCGATGACCCTGCGCACCGCGCCCCCTGGATCACGCCGGGGAAATTTATTCATGCAGGGTGATACAACGATAGGCTTGAGCGCTTGAACTCCGTTTGAACGTGGCATTCATCGGTGGTTCATGCTTAGAATTCGCTGAGGTCAAGCCGAAGCCACATCATGTCCATCACGCCCCCCCAGATCGGATTTCTCATCGCCAACGTGCTCATGGGCGCGCTGGTCGGCTACCTGCAGGCGCGCGTGCCTCAGTTCGCGTCCCTGCCCGTTCCTCAGTTCGGCTGGCTCGTGCTCGGCGTGCTGATCTTGGATCTCGCAACGGGATACCTCGCAGGCGCCCACCCAACGGCGGTGATCTCGATGCCCCTGCGCGTCGCAGCACTCGCCCTCGCCTTCCTCGCCTCTTTCGTGGTGGCGCTGCAGCTGGGCACCGCGCCGGCTGCGTAGAATCGACACGGGCGTTAGCCGCCACTTAACCAACACGTGCTTCACTAGCGTTATAGAGCCACGATGCGCTGGTAGTCTCCGCGTGCGCCTCGATCGCTTGAAGCCCGCTGTTGTGGGCAAGTTGTCAGTCTCGCGGAAGGCGTTGCGTCATGATGTGGCGTTGTGCGTGCGCAGTTGCGTGCGTGGCTTTGTCGATGTCGATTGCAGGATGCGCAGGGCAGCAGCCGCAGGCTGGTGCCACAGCCAGCCTTGGCAGCATGGTGCACGCGATCTCCATGCAAGTTCGTCCGACGTTGCCGGCGGATGAGCAGCGCGCGCGCGAAGAGGCAATCATCGCCCGTGCCATTGCCGAGCACGAGATGCGCCACCCCTGATGCGA
Source organism: Hyphomicrobiaceae bacterium (assembly GCA_039808585.1). Lineage (GTDB taxonomy): Bacteria > Pseudomonadota > Alphaproteobacteria > Rhizobiales > Hyphomicrobiaceae > AWTP1-13. The sequence goes on from JBDHTJ010000078.1 coordinate 21,588, forward strand.
TAGACGGAGAACCGGGCCGTCAGCCCTTGGGCTTCAAGGTTTGCGCCGCTTCCGACATGAGACGGGCAAGCTCCTGCGCCTGCAGTGCATAGGCCTGCATCTGCGTCTGCGCATAGCGTGCCTGGATCGCGAGGATGTCCTGCAGGTCCTTCGCCGCTGCGATCTCGCTCGCCATCTCGAAACCCGCCTCCGCGTTCTGCTTGGCAAAGCGCACCGCCCGCTCCTGCACCGTCTTGAAGCCGCCGGTCATCTCCGTGGCTGGCATGGCGCTCGACCACATGCCGGCGGCCTTCGTCATGGCGTCCATGAACTGCGTGTAGGCCGTGCGCGCCTGCTCCACATTGCGCTCGGCGAGGTCGCGGATCTGCTGGGGGATCTCGAATGACGGGTTCTGGGCCATGGTGTCCTCGGCGTCCTCGTTCTTCTGCTGAAGGCGAAGCGTAGCTTATTTCCTGCTCCCCGGCTATTGGCGCCGCGTCTGCCCATCCCGCCACGCCTGCCCGCAAGAGTGAAAGTCAACCGGACAGCCTTCGAATTGGTTTCAGGCTTGTCTATGCTCGCTCCCCACGAATGCGGGAGGCGACGATGAAGATCGATGCGGTGGAGCTCACCCTGTTCCGCTGGGAGAACATTCCGCCGACCCGCTACCACCCCGCTTCCCAGAACCTTTCCGGCAAGAGCACCCTTGGCCTGCTGCGCATCGGCACCACCGGTGGCATCGACGGCTATGCCTTCCTGGGCTCGGCCCTCAACCCGGCCGACACCGACGCCGGTGCCCTTGTTCGCGCCCTGAAGCCCGTGCTCATCGGCAAGGATCCACTGGCCCGCGAAGCCCTCCACTTCGCCATGCGGCAAAAGCAGCGGCACTGCGGCCTGCGGGTCGTGGGCGCCTGCGACACGGCCCTGTGGGACATAGCCGCCAAAGTCGCGGGCCTTCCGCTCTATAAGCTCTTGGGCGGCGGCCGCTCTTCCATCGGCGCCTACGCCTCGAGCCAGATCCTCGACAGCCGCGAAGCCTACGCCGAGGAGGCCGCCACCTTCCAGGCCACAGGCTGG
>JBDHTJ010000079.1:0-22355 GCA_039808585.1 Hyphomicrobiaceae bacterium
GACCGCCGAGGAAGCCCGTCCCATCGCCGTGGTGGAGGAGCGGGTCAAGACCATCGCCGGCGCAAATGCCGCGGTAGCAAGCGGGCTGATGGAGATCGCGCGCGCCGACTCTTCTTTCGAGCCGGATGGATTCCTGACAGGCGCGAAGGCGGCCTACGAGATCATCGTGACGTCGTTTGCGGAAGGCAACAAGCGGTCGCTCAAGGATCTGCTGAGCCGCGAGGTGTTCGATGGCTTCTCGGCTGCAATTTCCGAGCGCGAGTCGCGTGGCGAGACGGTGGAGCAGAGCTTCGTCGGCATGAAGGCGGCCGATATCGTCGAGGCCGAGGTGAAGGCCGGTACTGCCAACGTCACCGTGAAGTTCGTCAGCGAACTCATCACGGCCACGCGCGACAAGTCGGGCGAAGTCATCTTCGGCGATCCCAAGAAGATCAAGGAAGTCACGGACATCTGGACGTTCGCGCGCGAGGTCGCTTCGCGCAACCCGAACTGGCGCCTCGTCGCCACGCAGGCGGCGAACTGAGCGGGAGCTGATCGGGCGGGATGAGGGAGTGCTTGGACCAAGCTTCAGATTGGGAGGAGCAGCGTCCTTGTCCAGTTCTCGCCGCCAATTCGGTTGCACCGGAGCGCGGCTCAGCTTTCTGGCATTTCTGGTTGCGATAGGCGCCGCCGTGGTCGGTGCAGCCCAGGCGGCCGGCGCCAAGAAACCGGATTCGATCATGCGGCGCGACGTTCAGTACGTGCCGATGGGCTATCAGGAGCTTACGGCCTGGGAGCAGGACGACCAGGCGGCGGCCTTTGGCGCGTTTCGCGCCTCATGCGAGCGGCTGATCGCCCTTTCCAAGGAAAAGTACACGGGCGGCAAGGCGCCTCCGCCGCCCGATCTGCTCCAGGCCTGTCATGAGGCGCGGAAACTTCCCGCCGCTCCGGATCGCCTAGCCGCAAAGGCGTTTTTCGAGACACATTTCAGTCCGCATCTCGTGGTGCACAAGGGCAAGCCCGGACTTCTGACCGCCTACTACGAGCCGGTGCTGGCCGGCTCGCGCGTGGCTGAAGGGGAGTACCACACGCCCATCTACAAGCGGCCGGCGGATCTCGTGACGATCGTCGATGAGACCAGGGGGGCGAAGGCCGGCGTCATGACCCACGGCCGCAAGACTGCAGCGGGGACGGAGCCGTTCTTCTCGCGTGCCGAGATCGAGCAGGGCGCTCTCAAGGGCCGCAACCTCGAGCTGATGTATTTTGCCGAGCCGGTGGACGTGTTCTTCCTGCATATTCAGGGGGCGGCGCGCGTAAAGCTCCCCGACGGCACGTTCACCCGGGTGCAGTACGACGGCAAGAACGGCCACCAATACGCTTCCATCGGACGCTACCTGATCGAGAAGGGGATGATGGCTGCGGACAAGGTTTCTCTTTCGGCATTGAAGGCGTGGCTGCAGCAGGACCGTGATCGCGGGCGGCAAGTCATGTGGCAGAACCCGTCGTTCGTTTTCTTCCGCGAGGCGCCGGATGATGGCGGCGAGAAGGGTCCGCCCGGCGCGCTGGGGGTGTCGCTAACACCCATGCGCTCGCTGGCGGTGGACCCGGCGTATCATTCCCTCGGCCTGCCGATTTTCGTCACGGCCGACGGCATGGGCCACGTGGAGAAGTCGGGGCGGTTCGAGAAGCTGATGATCGCGCAGGATGTCGGCAGTGCGATCAAGGGACCTGAGCGCGGTGATCTTTATTTCGGTTCGGGCGATGCAGCAGCCAAGATGGCAGGTGTAACGCGGGTCAAGGGGAGTTTCGTGGTGCTGCTTCCGAACCCCACCGCCGTTAGGGCCGATGCCGGCGGGCCCAAGCCGTGATGCGCCGTAAGCCGCCCGATCTCTCCGCACCCCGGCGCGAGCGGGAGCGTCGTGTCACGGCAGAGGAAGCGGCGCTTTGGCACCACGTCACTGCCACCATCGACGCCCAGGGCAAGATGAAGCCGCGCGTGCGCGACAAGGCAACTTTGCCGGACGTCGCGGCGCAGGGCGGGGCGGCTGAAAAGGCTGTGCATCGGCATGTGGCCGAGATGCACGCGCACAGGCCGGTCATAAGTCAGCCTGAGATCAAGCACCCGCCGCATCCCGTGGCGGTTCCGAAACCGAAGGTGCCGCAACTGGCCGAATTCGAGCGTCGCAAGGTTCGGCACATCGCCTCGGGCAAGATCGAGATCGATGCGCGGGTGGATCTGCACGGGCTGCGCCAGGGTGAGGCTCGCCACAGGTTGATCGGATTCCTGCGCGGGGCGCACGAACGGGGGCACCGCACCGTGCTTGTGATCACCGGTAAGGGATCGAGCGCGGCCGTCGATCCGCTGGCGCATGCGCTCGGGGAACCGCAGCGTGGCGTCCTGCGCAGGCTGGTGCCGCAGTGGCTGGAAGAGCCGGAGTGCCGGGCGCTGGTGATCAGTTTCACCACCGCTACGCAACGCCACGGCGGTGATGGCGCACTTTATGTGCGTTTGCGGCGCGGGGACCGTTAGTCCGTCGTCAGCTTTTCAGGCGGCGGGGCTCGCCGACGCGCGATCGGCTGCGACGCAGACCACTGCCATCGTCGGGCATGACGGGTCCACCTTCGATCAAGGGGCGGTCGGGGAAGTGGCCCAACGAGCGGATGCGATCGTACATCACGATGGCGCCGGCCATGGCCACGTTCACGCAAAAGCTGGTCGGGATCTTGATGATGTAGTCGCAGCGGTCGATGAGCGGCTTGGATAGCGATCCCTGCTCGGGGCCGAGGACGTAGGCCGCCCGCAGTGGGTGGTGGAAGCTCGGAAGATCGATCGCGTCGGGAAGAAGCTCGATGCCCACCAGCCGGCAACCTTCCGGCAACACCATGTCCTCGAGCTTTGCCCAGTTGTAGTGGGGGAGGTGCTTGGAGCCCTTGGAGGTGTCAGCTTGGGCCTCCAGCGCCTGGTAGGTCGCGCCCAAGGTGAAGGTGAAGGCTGCGCCAAAACCGTGGGCCGACCGCATGAGGTTGCCGAGGTTCAGGCTCTTGGAAATGCGCTCGGCGCCAATGGCGAAATAGCCGCGAGGCAGGGGGGAGAGGGAGGGGTCGCGCATGGGACGTCCGGGGGGAGCGGGGGCGCGATGAATAACCTACGCGCAAGGCCAGTGCACGCTCAAAAACGAGGCAGTCGAAGCGGGGACCACTGTGCAACTGTGCTTCTCTAAACCATTCGAATACTTTTCCAAAAACAAGTCTTCGGCTAAGAGGCAGTATCGAGTTCGCGAACCAAAGCGGACCGCATCCTAGGGAGAACCATATGCACATGCGCGCCCTCACGGGGCTGGTCATCGGCGCAGGCCTCGCGCTCGCGGCGACGAGCCCGGCCAACGCACAATCCAAACAACTTACGATCGCAACGGGTGGCACCGGCGGCGTCTATTACCCGCTCGCGGGCGGGTTCGGCACGATCATCGCCAAGGAAATCCCGGGCCATACTGCCACGGCAGAGGTGACCGGCGGGTCGATCGACAACATGCGGCTGGTGGGAAGTGGCAACGCCGATCTTGCCTTTACGCAGGTGGACACGGCGGTCGATGCCGTGAACGGCCGCGACAAGTTCACCAAGAAGCTGCCGATCCGGGCGCTGACGGTGATGTACAATAACCTGATGCAGGTGATCACGTTGGAAGGCAACGGCATCACCAAGTTCGAGGACCTGAAGGGCAAGCGCGTGTCGACGGGGGCGCCCGGCAGCGGAACCGAGATCTTTGCCATCCGGCTCATCGAAGCCGCGGGCATGGACAAAGACAAGGATATGAAGCGCGAGCGGTTGAGTGCGGCCGAGTCCGCGAACGCGCTGAAGGACCAGAAAGTCGAAGCCTTCATGTTCGTCGCTGGCACGCCGACCTCTGCCATCACCGACGTGGCGGCTTCGCCCGGCATCAAGATGGTGATGATCGACCACGGCTATCTGGTCGAAAAGGTCGTTGCCAAATACGGCGCTGTCTATGTTCCGTTCACGATCCCCAAGGGCACCTATCCCAATCAGGATAAGGACAACCAGGTGGCGGCGGTTTGGAACATCATGGCTGCGCGCGATGACTTTCCGGAAGACCTCGCCTACAAGCTCACGAAGCTGATGCTCGAGAAGCGCGAGGACCTGGGCAAGGTCCACAAGGAAGCGCTGAACATCAAGGTCGAGAACCAGAAGTCGGCCAACGCTGGTATTCCGTGGCACCCCGGTGCGCTGAAGTACTTCGCGGAAAAGGGCATCAAGGTCGATTAAGCCTGCGGCCTAACCAAAGAGTGCTGCCGGAGTGCCTGCCGGCAGCATTTTCCTTTATCGGATGAGTGTTGCTTGTGCCCATTGCTGGTTCCTTGCCGGAACCCTAGGGTTTGCGGAAACGTACAAAATCGAGCGGCTGCACCAATTGCCGCTGCCGGGGAGTAACGCATGGCATCGAAGGCACCTCAGAATGTGACGTCCATCGAGGAGGTGCTCGAGGGCGGCCAGCTTGCGGAGGAGACCCGCAAGAAGGTAGAGGAGCTGATCGAGGAAGAGGAAGGCGCGACCAACCGACTGGCAGGGTGGCTCGGCAAGGCGCTCACTTTCTTCGCGGTAAGCGTGTCGATCCTCCATCTCTATGCCGCAGCTGCCGGCGCGCCGCCCTTCGGCCAGGCGCCGATAATTCCCACATACACGCTGCGACCGCTGCACGTGGGCCTCGTGCTGGCCCTGATCTTCATGCTCTTCCCGATGGTGAAGAGCCTGCGTAATCGCATCACACCGATCGACTGGTTCTGCGCGCTCGCAAGCCTCGCCGTGCTCGGTTACATCATCTACCAGGGGCCGGAGTTCGGTGATCGGGCAGTCGACCCGGATCCGATCGACTTCTACGTCGGCATTGCGCTCATCATCCTGCTGCTGGAAGCGACGCGCCGCTCGTCCGGCTGGATCATGCCGGTGGTGTCGCTGCTGTTCATCGCCTACGCGCTGCTGGGCAAGCACCTGCCGCCGCCGTGGACGCATCGCGGCTATTCGCTCGAACGCCTCGTCGGCCATCTCTACATGACGCTCGAAGGCATCTTCGGTACTACGGTCGATGTGTCGTCGAGCCTCATCATCCTGTTCACCATCTTCGGCGCGATCCTGCAGTATTCTGGGGCGGGCAAGTTCTTCATCGACTTCTCGTTCGCGGCGATGGGAGGCAAGCGCAATGCGGCGGGGCGCGCGGTGGTGCTGTCCTCGTTCCTGCTCGGCGGCCCGTCAGGTTCGGGCGTTGCGACGACTGTGACGATCGGCACGGTGGCCTATCCGCTGCTCGAGAAGGCTGGCTACGAGAAGAACGCCGCTGGCGGTCTCTTGGCCGCGGGCGGCCTGGGCGCCATCATCTCTCCGCCGGTGCTCGGGGCGGCGGCGTTCCTCATCGCCGAGTTCCTCAAGATCTCTTATCTCGATGTGATCTGGATGGCGGCGCTGCCGACCATTCTCTACTACTTCGGCATCCTGGTGATGGTGGAGCTGGACGCCAAGAAATATGGCGGCGGAGGCCAGCTGCTGGTGCAGGAAGGTACGCTTTGGGGCATCACCAAAAGCTACTGGTTCCACTTCGCGTCGCTCGTCTCCATCATCGTGCTCATGATCTATGGCATGTCGCCGGTGCTGTCGGTGTTCTGGGCGACAATGCTTGCCATTGCCGTCAGCTATATCCGGCGTGACACGGCGCTGACGCCGCCCAAGCTGACGCGGGCGCTCACCGAGGGTACGACGGGCGTGCTCAGTATTGCTGCCACGTGTGCGACGGCCGGCATCATCGTCGGCGTCACCACGCTGACGGGCCTTGCCCAACGCTTTGCCGACATCATCATCGGCTACGCGCAGGGCAACCTGGTGCTGACGGCGCTGTTCTCGGCTGCCATCGTGTGGATCGTCGGATTGGCGGTGCCGGTGACGGCGTCCTACATCATGTGCGCGGTGATCGCGGCTCCGGCCCTCATCAAGCTCGGCGTGCCGGATTTCGCAGCGCACATGTTCATCTTCTACTACGCGGTTCTGTCGGAGGTTTCGCCGCCGACGGCGCTGTCGCCGTTCGCGGCCGCGGCCATCACCGGCGGCAGCCCTTACAAGACCACGATGCAGGCCTGGAAATACACGATGCCGGCGTTTCTGGTGCCGTTCATCTTCGTGTGCGATCCCATGGGTATCGGACTCTTGGGCAAGGTGCCCAAGGGTGGCAGCTGGTTCGACGTGGTGGCAGTCTTCTTGCAGACCGGGGCAGGCATCATTCTTCTGGCATTCGCTTTCCAGGGGCGGTTCCTGAAGCGAAGCAACGCACTGGAAACACTGCTCTTCGTGCTGGCGGGCATGCTGCTGGTCTTTCCGTCGCTGGTGGATGCCATCACGATGCTGGCCAAGGTGCACGTCTGGCATCCCTACGTCATCGCGATTGTCCTTGCGATCGTGGCCATCGGAATGCAATGGATGCGGCCGGCCCCTGAAACAAAGACAAGCACTACGTAGATGGAGCGATAGCCATGGAACTCAGCAATTCGATTGCCGCCGTTGTCACGGGTGGCGCCTCTGGCCTCGGCGCCGCGACGGCGAAGTCGCTGGCGTCAAAGGGCGTGAAGGTCGCGCTGTTCGACCTGAACGAAGAGCTGGGCAAGAAGCATGCGGCTGAGATCGGCGGCATCTACTGCAAGTGCGACGTTTCCAACGAGCAGAGCGTGACGGAAGCGCTGGCTGCTGCACGCAAGGCGCACGGGCAGGAGCGTATCCTGGTCAACTGTGCCGGCATTGGCGTGGCCAAGCGCATCTCGCGCCGCGTCAAGGAGACGGGTGCGATCGAGCCGCACGATCTTGCCACCTTCGCGAAAGTCATCCAGGTGAACCTCATCGGCACGTTCCTGATGATCGCCAAGTCGGCGGTGGGAATGCAGGCTGCCGAACCGGTCAACAAAGACGGCGAGCGCGGTGTCATCATATGCACCTCGTCGGTGGCGGCGCAGGACGGGCAGATCGGCCAGGTGGCCTATTCGGCTTCCAAGGGCGGCGTGGCTTCGATGACGCTGCCGATCGCACGCGACCTGTCCAAGGATGGCATTCGTGTGGTGTCGATCCTGCCAGGCCTTTTCCTTACGCCGATGTTTGCGGGCCTTTCGGAAGAAGCACAGCGGTCGCTGGCAGCCTCCGTCCCATTCCCGCCGCGTCTTGGCAGCCCGACGGAGTATGCTGCGCTCGCTACGCACATCTGCGAGAACATCATGATCAATGGCGAGTGCATCCGTCTCGATGGTGCGCTGCGCATGGCGCCGCGCTGAACGACGCTCAAAGATCAGGTCTCCGCCCATCAGCCGCGCGTCCTTCGGGCGCGCGGCTTTTTCATGTGGCCGGGGCGGCGGCATCGCAGTAGTGTCCTAGTGTCCTGATCGCGAAATTCGTCTCGTTCTGGGCGCGCTCAGAACGAATTTCGCGATCTGAAGGACACTAGCAAAGTCAATGACCTAGTGTGATTCAGATCGAGATGTCCGTCTCCCGAGACGGCAGCAAAGTATGTAGCGGACTTCTCGATCATCACACTAGCCGACATTGCACGGACTATGTTGGCGTCATGCGTAGCAATTCGGGTCCGGTCGAAAGTTCAGGATTGGCGCGCAGCGAATGGCTGCCGTGGTCGCTTCAGCTTGCCAGCTATCTGGTGTGCATGGTGACGGCGATCGGCGTCGTGGGTGCAGGCGCATACCAGTTGGCACACGCATGGGCGCAGCAGATCGTGCCGGCGGAGCGTCGCGTGATGCCGGCCGTGATTGCCTCCGCTGCCGTCGATGTTGCGAACGCGCAGCCCCGCATCCCGGCCAGACAATCGAACCTGTCGCTGCAGGCGGAGCGTATCAATGGCGACCCTGATTTTTGGGCGCGATTCCGGCGCAAAGAGCGGGATGTCGCCGTGAGCAAAGGGCTGCGCGACGGTATGCGCCTCGCCACGCGAAGCGCCATGGCCTATCGCGCGGCCCGGCCTGTGCGCAGCGACGACGATGACGAGGAAGACGAGAAACCGCAGCCTACGTTCCGCACACTCTGTGTGCGCCTGTGCGACGGCTATTATTTTCCGATCAGCTTCTCGGCCCCGCGCGAGCGTTTCGCATCCGACGCTGCGCAATGCAACGCGCGGTGCGGCGGCGAGGCGCGATTGTTCGTGCATGCCAACCCCGGCGGAACACCGGAGCAGATGGAGGATCTGGCAGGAAAGCCCTATGCCCAGCTTCCGACCGCGTTCCTCTATCGCACGCAGTACGTGGCGAACTGCAAGTGCCGGCCCGATCCGTGGGAGGCGCAGGCGCGGGAGCAGCATCGCATCTATGCGCTCGCATCGGCTGCAAAGAAGGGGAACGCGAAGGCGCAGGCCGATCTGAAGACCGTCGAAGTGGCGAAGCGTTCGGCCCTGGCAAAGGCATCGCGTCCTGAAGGCAAGCAAGGGCTCACGCCACAAGAGCGCGTCGCGGCCAGCATTGCGCTTCCTAATGAAAGGCCTTCGCCGCAGTTCGAGGGTGGGCGGCGGATGGGCCTGGGCGTCGCGTCGGACGGTGACCGTAGAAGCAGCCAGCCGCGCCAGTCCGGCAATGGGCTTCCCGAATGGGCGCGGCGGGCCTTCCAGGCCAATTAAGGCATTGTTGGCTATTTGGCCCGATAACCTCGCGTGGTTTCAGATTGCAGCCGTCTTGCGTTGCTGTTGCAGGTCCAGTTTTCGGGTCGGGGATCAGGGGCATCGCCATGCGGTTGCGAATGTCGGCGGTCGCGGTCATTGCCGGCTGCGCGCTCGCTCTCGGCGCGGGCATGGCGTACGCGCAGACCGTGTCGCGTGAGACCTCCATCGCCACGGCACCGCTCGAGGAAGATGTTGCGCCTCGTGGTGAGACGTACCGAACGCTCTGCGTGCGTCTCTGTGACGGCTACTATTTCCCCATCAGCACGAAGACGACGCGGCTCGGCCTCGACACGGATGCGGACCGTTGCATGGCGAGCTGCGATGGCGAGGCGCGCTTGTTCTTCCACGCCAATCCCGGGGGCGACGTCGCTTCAGCGCGTGATTTCACGGGCCTCATGTACGAGGCTCTGCCCAACGCGTTCAAATACCTGAAGACGCGTGTCAGCGGGTGCAGCTGCCGGCCCGCGCCGTGGAGCGTCGAGGAAACTGCCCGCCATCGTACTTACGCCGAGAACGTGAGGAAACCCGAGATCCAGTCCGATGCATTGCCCGGGTTGCATGTCGGCAAACCCATGATCGTGGCGGAGGCGGGCGAACGGCCACTGGCGACCCTGCGACGGGCCGCACCGGCGCCAGCTTCGGTTCCCGGGCCGGTCGATGCTCCTGCGGCGCCGCCGGCAATGAGCGCACCCGCTGCTCCTGCACCACCTATGCCGCCACCGGTGCTACCTGCGCCGGCAGTCGCTGCACCGATACCACCCCCTCCGCTGCCGCCGGTCGAAGCTGCACCCGTGGCACTACCGCCTGCACCGCAGCCTCCCGTCGCGACGGTACCACCGCCTGCGCCTGCGACAGAGGTGGCGAAGCCCAGTGCCGCGCCGGCGCCGCCCATGGCGTCGCCAGCCACTGCTCCGAAAGCTGCAGGAACGCTTTCCGTGCCTGCAGCCGCAGCGGCCGCGGCTGCTCTGGCTCCTGCTCCAGCACCTTCGCCTCAGCCGCGTGCGGCGGAGAAGCCGTCTAAGGCGCCGGTACCCTCCAAGACAGCGGCGGTGCGTAAGCCTGCTGAGGAAACGAAGAAGAAGAAGCCAATCGCGCAGCAGCCGAAACCGGTGGCGCCGAACTCAGCCGAAATATTCAAACAAACCGTGCCTCTGTGGGGGCCGCGTTAGGACTTGATGGGTTCGCCTCACGCGGCCAGCCGGTCCGCCGCCTCCGCCAGTGCCACGTCCCGCTCTGTGAGACCGCCTGCGTCGTGCGTCGAGAGGGTGATCTCCACGCGATTGTAAACGTTGCTCCACTCGGGATGATGATCGAGCTTCTCGGCCACCAGCGCCAATCTCGTCATGAAGCCGAAGGCGGCGTTGAAGTCCTTGAACTTGAACGTACGTGTGATGGCGTCGCGCCCTTGTACGATTTGCCATTGCGGCAGCCGCACGGACAAAGCCGCGCGGGCCTCGGCGTCAAGCCTGTCAGTCATGATGTTGCCTCACGGGTTGCGATCAAAATCGTCGTCGTGAATGTCGTATTGCATGCCCTCGAAGGGGTACTCGGCTTCCAGCGCATAGGGCGGCCCGCCCGTGCCCGGGCGCGCGGAGAACAGGACGAAGCGCGTGACCAGGAACGGGTCGCTCTTCAAGCCGCCGTTGTGCTGCAGGAACGTTGCCACGTCGCGCTCGCGTACGCCCCTGAGGCGGGCGATCGTCACGTGAGGCCTGAACGTGCGGGTGTCGGGGTCGAGGCCCGCCTGGCGCGCGGCGCGTTCGGTGGCATACTGCAGGATCTCCAGCTCCGGTGATGGCTTGACGCCCGCCCATAGCGTATGGGGGTCGCGGCCGCCGAAAGATCCCAGTCCATCGATTTGCAGCTGGAACGGACGCACATGCACCTCGCCCAGGAAATGGGCCACCTCGTCCGCCTGCCGGCCATCGATATCGCCGAAAAAGCGCAAGGTGAGGTGCATATCCTCCGGCGCGATCCAGCGGGCACTCGGAAACGGCGCGCGGACCAGGGCCAGCCGCTGCCTGACGGCCTCGGGCACTTCGATGGCGCTGAACAGTCTCGGCATGAACAGAATCTAGCCTTTCGAGCCAAGCGTCTTCCTGGCCGCCACTTTCGCGATCAACTCCTCAACCTTGGGCAGGATATTCTGCACGATCACGGCCACACCCTTGGCATTGGGATGCAAGCCATCGGGAAGATTGAATGCGGGGTTCAAGGCGATGCCATCCAGGAAAAAGGGATAGAGTATCAGGCCGTGGGCGCTGGCCAGCTCCGGGTACATCCCATCGAACGCCTTGACGTACGTTTCGCCCAGGTTACGTGGCGCGGCCATGCCGGCCAGAAGGATTTCCGTTCCGGAGGCCCGCAGCGTCTTGATGATCTTCTCTAGGTTGGCTTTGGCCTGCTGGGGCGCGAGGCCACGGAGCGCGTCGTTGGCGCCAAGCTCGAGGATCACGGCGTCGGTCTTGTCCGGGACCGACCATTGCAGCCGCTCCAGCCCGCCGGCAGTGGTATCTCCCGAGACGCCCGCGTTGATCACTTCCACGTTATGGCCACGCAGCTTCAGCGCCCGCTCCAATTGGGCGGGGAAAGCCTCCTTGGCCGGAATATTGAAGCCTGCCACAAGACTGTCGCCAAGAACGACGATACGCATGGCTTCGGCGGCATGCGCCGGAGCGATGCGCAACGCAAGCATCAGCGCGGCAAAGAGAACGTTGCAGACGATGAACCCAGACACCATCTTCCGGTGACCCGGGCGCAAGCTCGACTTCTTCATGATGAGCCTTTCTCCGGCTGATCCCCCTGTTGCCGCTGAGTTAGAACGCCAGGGCAGGTGCGCAAGCGCCGCGCCACAGAACGCGACGGAAGACCTCGCTCGTGAAATCCCAACTGATGGCAAATCCCGTGGTCGAACAAGGCTCTTCTCCGATCATCGATCTCAAGAACGTGTCGTTGACGCTGGCGAGCCGTGCGGGCCCTGTCGAGATCCTCAAGTCCGTGTCGCTGTCTATCATGGCCGGCCAGTCAGTGGCGATTGTAGGGCCTTCCGGCTCTGGAAAGACCTCGCTCATGATGATCATGGCCGGGTTGGAGAAGGCCTCGCAAGGTGCGGTGCGGATCGCGGGTCAGGATTTCATGAAGCTCAGCGAGGATCAGCTCGCGCTCGCACGCGGGGCCAACATCGGCATTGTGTTCCAGTCTTTCCATCTCGTACCGACGATGACGGCGCTGGAGAACGTGGCACTGCCTCTGGAATTCGGCGGCAAGCCCGATCCTTTCGGCACGGCGCGCAGCCTGCTTGCGGAAGTAGGGCTCGCCCATCGTGAAGACCACTTTCCGGCACAGCTTTCCGGGGGCGAGCAGCAGCGCGTGGCGCTTGCGCGCGCGCTCAGCCCGCGGCCGCAACTGCTGTTAGCGGACGAACCCACCGGGAATCTCGACGGAAAGACCGGCGAACAGGTGATCGACCTGCTGTTCGGGCTGCAGCGCAGGCACGGCGCGACGCTGGTGCTCGTGACGCACGACCTGAAGCTCGCCGAACGCTGCCAGCAGATCGTGCGTATGGCGGACGGCCACATTCTCGAACCGGCGATGGCGGCGCAATGACTGCCGTTACCGCGCATCTGAGCGAAAAAGCCGCGGTCGTTCGCAAGCTGCCGCTGATCCTGGCGCTGGCCCTGCGGGAGCAGCGCAATGGCCTCAAGGGGTTCTACGTTTTCATTGCCTGCATTGCGCTGGGCGTGGCCGTGATCACCGGCGTCGGTGCGCTCGGCGATGCCTTGCGCAACAGCTTCGAGCGCCAGGGCGAGGCGCTTCTGGGTGGCGACGTGGCGCTGTCGCGACCGCATCAGCCCCTCGAAGGCAAGGACCGCGCGTGGCTCTTTACACAGGGTCGCGTGAGCGAGACGGCGGTGCTGCGTTCAATGGCACGGCGGCTCGATGGCACGGAGCAGGCTCTCGTCGAGCTGAAAGGGGTAGATGCCGCCTATCCTCTGGCTGGTGCGGTAACGCTTGCGAGCGGGAAGTCCCTTGACGAGGCCATACGGCAGTCGCCAGGTGCTGTGATCGAGCCCGTGCTGCTGGAGCGGCTGGGCTTGAAGATCGGCGACCGCATAAAGCTCGGCACGGGCGAGATCGCCATCGTCGATACGATCCAATCGGAGCCGGACAAAATCACAGAGCGGTTCACGGTGGGGCCGCGCGTGCTGGTCTCGCTGGAGACGCTGCGTGCGACAGGGCTTGCTGATCCCGGCAGCCTCGTGAACTGGCGCTATGCGCTGAAGCTGCCGCGGGGCGACGACAGCGTCTTGCAGACCTTCCGTGTGAAGGTGAAGGACAACCTGCCCGAGGGCGGCTTCACGGTGCGTGACCGGCGAGATCCCTCGCCGCAAGTGACGAAGACGCTGGAGCGGCTGCGGCAGTTTCTGACGCTCGTGGGATTGACGGCCCTGCTGGTGGGAGGCGTCGGTGTCGCCAACGCCGTGGCGACCTACATCGACCGCAGGCGCAAGGTCATTGCCTCGTTCCGAAGCCTCGGAGCCACCTCGGATGTGATCTTCGGGGTGCACCTGGCGCAGGTGGGGATGATCACTGCCATCGGAATCGCGCTGGGCATGGGGCTCGGCTTCCTCATCCCGGTGGGGCTGACACGGCTGCTCGGGAATGCACTGCCGATCCAGGCGGACATTGCCGTTACCTTCAGGTCGATCTCGACGGCTGCCGCCTACGGCCTGCTGGTGTCGCTGCTCTTCACGTTGTGGCCGCTGGGGCGCGCCGAGCAAATACGGGCCGGCGTGCTGTTCCGCGACGAGGTGGCGCCGGAAGCGGTGTGGCCGAAGCCTTACATCATGGCTCTTACGGGAGCGGCGCTGGCGCTCTTGGTGGCGTTCGCGGTTTTGTCGTCTGAGGCGCCGTGGCTGGCGCTCGCCTACTGCGGAGCGGTGGCTGGCGTGTTCGTGGTGTTCCTGGGGCTCGGCAACCTCGTGGCGTGGGCCGCACGCAAGGTGCCGCGCCCTAAGCAGCCGGAGATCGCACTGGCGATCGGCAATCTCGGTGCGCCGGGAGGGTTGACGCGGGCCGTGGTGCTGTCGCTGGGCGCGGGCTTGTCGCTGCTGGTGAGCGTGGCGCAGGTCGATCGCTCCATTGTGTCCGAGTTGACGACGCGGCTCCCGAAAGAGAGCCCGAACTACTTCGTGCTCGACATCAAGCGGGGCGAGGCAGAGCCTTTCCGGGCGCTGGTGCTGCGCAACAATCCCGCGGCGCGGGTCCAGGAGGCGCCGATGCTGCGAGGGCGCCTGGTTTCGCTCGGAGGGCGCCCGGTAGAGACGATCAAGGCGCCGCCCGAGGCGCAGTGGGTGCTGACGGGTGACCGCGGTCTCACATATTCCGACAGCGTGCCAGATGGCTCGACCGTGGTGGCCGGTGAGTGGTGGCCGAAGGACTACAAGGGCGAACCGCTGGTTTCGTTCGAGGCGGAACTTGCCAAGGGGCTCGGCGTGAAGATCGGTGACGCCGTGGTGGTGAACATTCTCGGACGCAACGTGACGGCCAGGGTGGCCAACTTGCGCGAGGTGCACTGGGAGAGCCTGGCGCTCAATTTCGTACTGGTGTTTTCGCCAAATACGCTGGCGGGCGCGCCGCACAACTTCCTTGCCACCGTAACCCTGCCGCCGGATGTGCCGCTGGCGAACGAGGCGAAGCTCGCCCAGGATATCGGCAAGGAGTTTCCCGCCACCACGGCGGTGCGGGTGAAGGATGCCATCGAGGCCTTCAACGTCATCTTTGCCCGCGTCATGACGGCGGTACGGGCTGCGGGCAGTGTAACGCTGGTCGCCGGAGCGTTCGTGCTAGCGGGGGCACTGGCCACCGCACAACGGCGGCGGACCAAACAGGCGGTGATCCTGAAGGCGCTTGGGGCAACCCGGCGGCGGATCCTGACCTCGCACCTTGCCGAATACGCCATTCTGGCGCTGGTGACCTCGGGGATTGCCCTCGCCATAGGGTCCGCGGCGGCCTGGATCACGCTGGCCCGGGTAATGGACGTGAGCTTCACCTTCTCGGTTCGGGCGGCGCTGGAGACGATGGTGCTGGCGGTGGGCCTGGTCGCCGTGTTCGGAGGCTTCGGTACGTGGCGTGTACTGAAGGCGCCGGCCGTGCCGCATCTGCGGTCGGAATAGCGAGATTACCTTAATTTAATCTGGGCTCCGGCTTGCCATGGCAAAGCCGCGGTTTACCTCGACTTGTGTATGGCACGTACCCCTGACCGTTGTGCTCGCTGGCTTGCAAAACAGGGGGGCAATCGCCATACTCTCATGCGGCGACAAGAAGTTCGCCTAAAGTCGAAGGGATGAACAACATGGCTCAGTACGACAACAGGTTTGCGACCGCCGGTTACGGCTCGCGTACCGACGTCGGCGTGGACGAAGGCCTGCGCGCGTACATGCTGCGCGTCTACAACTACATGGCTGGTGGCGTACTGCTCACGGGCCTTGTGGCTTACTTCGTCTTCATGCAGGCGATCACCACAGATCCTGCCCTCGCCGCGAAGAGCGCGACGGGCGCCGCATATGCCCTGAAGCGGGGCATGTACCTCACGCAATTCGGCACGGCCATCTTCGTCAGCCCGCTCAAGTGGGTGGTGATGCTGGCGCCGCTGGCGTTCGTATTCTTCCTGTCGTGGCGCATCTACAGCATGAGCGTTGGCGCAGCGCAGATCGCCTTCTGGGCGTTTGCCGCCGCCATGGGCTTGTCGCTGTCGTCGATCTTCCTCGTGTACACGGGGCAGTCGATTACGCAGGTGTTCTTCGTCACGGCCGCCGCCTTCATGGCGCTTAGCCTCTACGGCTACACGACCAAGAAGGATCTGTCGGGCTGGGGTTCGTTCCTGATCATGGGTGTGTTCGGCCTCATCATCGCCGGCCTCGTGAACATCTTCCTGCAGTCTTCTGCGCTGCAGTTCGCGATCTCGGCTATCGGCGTGCTGGTGTTCGCTGGTCTCACGGCCTACGACACGCAGCAGATCAAGGACAACTACTACGCCGTGATGGGTGATGCCGCCGCGGCCAGCAAGGCAGCCATCATGGGCGCGCTGAACCTGTACCTCGATTTCATCAACATGTTCACGTCGCTGCTGCAGCTGTTCGGTAACCGCGAGTAAGCAGCTCCAGGCGCACGTTACGTGACAAGCGAGGGGCCCCGGTGATGCCGGGGCCCTTTGCTTTTCTGCGGGTCATGGGCAACGATGCAAAGGCGCATCGTCGTGAATGGGGAGACCATGGAAATCAGACCCGCGACAGAGGCCGACATGGCCGGTGTAACGGCCATCTACAGGCTTGCCGTAGACACGGGGACGGCGTCCTTCGAGCTCGAGCCACCGACAGAGGCCGAGATGCTGCGGAGGTTTCGCACGATCACCGAGCAGGGATATCCCTACGTCGTCGCCGTCGTGGATGGCGTCCTCGGCGGATATGCGTACGCCAGCGCCTATCGCACGCGGCCGGCCTATCGCTTCACGGTGGAGAACTCGGTCTACGTCGCCGAGGGGATGCAGGGGAAACGCATTGGTACGGCGCTGATGGGCCGGTTGATCAACGACTGCACGGAGCGGGGTTTCAGGCTGATGGTGGCCGTGATCGGTGACTCGGCCAATTTCGCGTCGATCACGCTGCATCGCCGGGCCGGGTTCCGACACGCGGGGGTGCTGCATTCGGTCGGGTACAAACTGGGTCGCTGGCTCGACAGCGTTCAGATGGAGCTGCCTCTCGGCCAAGGCGACGGCACGCCGCCGGAGGACACGCTGCTTCCGCCAGGACTGCGGATTTAGACCGGCACCATCCTACAGGGCAGAAGCGGCCGACACTCACACCGTGGCGAGGCGGACGCGCTTCTGCAGGACCTCAAGGACGCGGGCGAGGTCGTGGCCGCGGCGCAGAATGAGCCCCGTTGCCGTCACCACCGAATAGGCGCCCTGCTTCTTGGCGAGCTTGGGGTTCTTCTCGATGCGATAGAGCGGCACTTCGCTGCTGTGCCGGAAGGCGCAGAAGGTTGCCTTTTCTTTCCCAAAATCAATGGCGTAGTCGCGCCACTCGCCAGCTGCCACCTTGTGTCCGTAGAGATTGAGGATGGCGTTGAGTTCAGCCTTCGTAAAGAACACCGCGGGAGGCGTGGCAGATGCTGGCTGAGCGGGAGCTTGCTGGCCTGAGGAGCGCCTCAGCGCGCTCAAGGATATCGGCTCGGCTTCGCTCAAGGGCGCCCCCTGTTGTCACATTGCATTCATGATCGTCGCGTGCGGCCAGAATTTCAAGGGCCGAGCTTGGTGCGCAAAGCGCTGGTGACGGACGGCCGCGACGCAGGCCAGCGCTCGTCTGGGCTGTCGCGAAGGCGCCGACGCCGTGGTGCAACCGCTGCCGAGTATCTCCGACAGAGACAGACCTGTCTGTTGCCCAAGGAAGGCGCAGCTGCCACAAAGTTCATCATTTGAGATTGTGCCTCCTTTTTGGTCTGGTGGCTAAGGCATGGAAACTAAACCGTGAAAGTGAGGTCGCCCGGAAGTGGCACAAGCGTTGCTCTTCCTGCGCATTAGAACGGCGCCTGTCGCCGACCCTGCCAATAACGACTAGGGACATGCGAGGACCACATGAGCTTCCAGAACCCGTTCGATGCTAATGCTGCGCTCAATTCAGGTGGCTGCAGCTGTGGTAGTCACGCCAGCCAGGCCGCCCATGATGCTGACGTCGCCCAGGATGGCGACAAGCGCATCACGCGCGTTGTGCAGTCGGCGGTGGTGCGCGCCATGTTCCCCGAGGATGCTACCCGGCGGGCGTTCCTGCGCTCGGTGGGTGTCTCGACCGCGCTTGCGGCCATCGCGCAATTCCTGCCGCTCGGCACCATAACGGATGCTTTCGCTCAGGCGGCACCCGAAAAGAAAGACCTCAAAGTCGGCTTCATTCCCATCACCTGCGCCACGCCGATCATCATGGCGCACCCCATGGGTTTCTATTCCAAGCAGGGGCTGAACGTCGAAGTGGTGAAAACGGCGGGCTGGGCGGTGGTCCGCGACAAGACCGTCAACAAGGAATACGACGCGGCGCACATGCTGTCGCCGATGCCGCTCGCCCTTACGCTCGGCGCAGGCTCCAATCCGGTTCCCTACACCATGCCGGCGGTGGAGAACATCAACGGGCAGGCCATCACCCTATCCATGAAGCACAAGGACAAGCGCGATCCAAAAAGCTGGAAAGGCTTCAAGTTCGCCGTGCCCTTCGACTACTCAATGCACAACTACCTGCTGCGGTACTACGTGGCGGAGCATGGCCTCGATCCCGATACGGATATCCAGATCCGCGCCGTGCCGCCGCCGGAGATGGTGGCCAACCTGCGCGCCGACAATATCGATGGCTTCCTTGCGCCCGACCCTGTCAATCAGCGCGCGGTCTACGATGGCGTGGGCTTCATCCACGTGCTGTCGAAGGATATCTGGGACAGGCATCCCTGCTGCGCGTTCGCGGCCTCGAAAGAGTTCATCACGCAATCGCCAAATACCTACGCAGCGCTGCTACGCGCCATCATCGAGGCGACAGCCTTCGCCTCGAAATCCGAGAACCGGAAGCAGATCGCCGAAGCCATCGCGCCAGCGAACTACCTCAACCAGCCCGTGACGGTGGTTGAGCAGGTGCTCACCGGCACATTCGCAGACGGCCTCGGCAATGTGCGGCAGGTGCCCGACCGCATCGACTTCGACCCGTTCCCCTGGCAGTCGTTCGCGATCTGGATACTCACGCAGATGAAGCGCTGGGGGCAGATCAAGGGCGACGTCGACTACGCCGCCGTGGCGCAACAGGTGTTCCTCGCGACAGACGCCGCGAAGCTGATGAAGGAAGCCGGGCTTACGCCTCCGGCCGCGACCACGAAGTCCTTCACTGTGATGGGCAAGACGTTCGATCCCGCGAAGCCCGAGGACTACATCAAGAGCTTCGCGATCAAGCGCACGTGAGCGGGCACGAAGGATTAGGCAGATGCAAGCTTCATTGACCTTCCGGGCAGCGCTGGTATCGCTGCTCTTGCTGGGTCTCGGCCTCGGCGCGTGGCACCTCGCCACCTCCGGCAGCGGCCCAACCGTGAAGATGGATCCGGAATATGCCAAGCTGATGGGCATCACCGCCACGCAAGGCAAGTCGGCGATGCCTGGCCCGGTCGACGTCGGCGCGCAAATCTGGAAACACCTGCGCGATCCCTTCTACGACAAGGGCACCAACGACAAGGGTATCGGCATCCAGCTTGCCTACTCTATCGCGCGCGTGATGATGGGCTACCTGATCGCGGTGGCGGTGGCTATTCCGGTCGGCTTCTTGATCGGCATGTCGCCGCTGATGAGCCGCGCGCTCGATCCCTTCATCCAGGTGATGAAGCCGATTTCGCCGCTCGCGTGGATGCCGCTGGCGCTCTACACCATCAAGGACAGCAGCATCTCGGCCATTTTCGTGATCTTCATCTGCTCGGTATGGCCGATGCTGATCAACACCGCGTTCGGCGTGGCGAGCGTGCGGCGCGAGTGGCTGAACGTTGCCAAGACGCTCGAGATGAACCCGGCGCGCACGGCGTTCCGCGTCATCCTGCCGGCGGCGGCGCCCACCATTCTTACCGGCATGCGCATCTCGATCGGCATCGCCTGGCTGGTGATCGTGGCCGCGGAGATGCTCGTGGGTGGCACCGGCATCGGTTACTTCGTATGGAACGAGTGGAACAACCTCTCGATCACGAACGTGATCACGGCCATTCTTTTCATCGGTATCGTCGGCATGATTCTCGACCAGGCCATGGCCTATCTGCAACGTCTCATCGCCTACGCCGACTAGGGAGAGCAGGGCTTCATGAGCAAACCGTTCATCAGCGTGGAAGGGCTCACGCGGCGCTTCCCCGATCCCACGGGCAAGGGCACGCTTACCGTCTTCGAGGACCTCTGGTTCGGTGTGGAAGAAGGCGAGTTCTGCTGCGTCATCGGCCATTCGGGGTGCGGCAAGTCCACTATTCTCAACGTGCTTGCTGGCCTCGATACGCCGACCGCGGGAAGCATCATCGCTGCGGGCAAGCACGTGGAAGGGCCCAGCCTCGACCGCGCCGTGATCTTCCAGGGCCATGCGCTGATGCCGTGGATGAGCGCGCTCGCGAACGTGGAACTTGCCGTGGCATCGCGGCATCCGAAGTGGGCGAAGGCGCGCGTGCGCGAGCATGCCATGAAGTATCTTTCGCTCGTGCATCTCGACGGCTCGGAGCACAAGAAGCCGTCGCAGCTTTCGGGCGGTATGAAGCAGCGTGTGGGCATCGCGCGGGCGCTCGCCATCGAGCCGCGCATCCTGCTCATGGACGAGCCGTTCTCGGCACTCGATGCGCTCACGCGCGGGTCGCTGCAGGACGAGGTGCTCGCCATCCGCTCGAAGATGAAGCAGACGATCTTCATGATCACGCATGACGTCGACGAGGCGCTGCTGCTCGCCGACAGGATCCTGCTGATGACGAACGGCCCGAAGGCGTGGGTCGCAGAGATCGTTGAAAATACGCTGCCGAAGGAGCGGTCGCGCTCGGACCTGCACAAGCTGCCGAACTACTATCCGCTGCGCAATCACCTCATCGAGTTCCTGGTTACGCGCTCGCGGGATCTGGCGCTGCATCCCGAGCAGCGGCCGGCTGATCGCATGCCTCCGGTGGTGCGGCCAATGGCGAATTTCAACGAGCTTGCGACGGTGGCCACTGGCAGTGATGGCGCGCGTGGTGGCTCTGGCCGCGCGTCGGTCGCGTAAGGCGCACGCTCCATGGTGTTCCGGCGTCTCTTCTCGCGCAACAAGACCGGCAGCGGCGACGCGCCCGTGGTGCCGTCGCCTGCTCAGAAGGCGGCCCCCTCGGAAGCGCTGGCTGCGAAAGCAACACTCGCTGCGCCTTCTCCGGCTTCGGCTGCCGCCTCAACTCCGCCTCCAACTCCTTCTTCCCCTCCAACCAACCCGAAGCAATCAAAGGGAGCAAAAATCATGAAGCGCGAAGACCTCACCGAGAAAATTCTCGACATCAAGCGGCAGCGCAATCTCACCTGGCGCCAGATCACCGACGAGATCGGCGGCATCTCGCCCGTTCTCATCGTGGGTGCGCTGCTCGGGCAGATGAAGCTCGTGAAGCCGCTGGCGGCGAAGGCCGCGAAACTGTTCGGGCTGTCGCCCGAAGAGGAGAAGATGCTGAACGAGGTTCCCTATCGCGGCACGCAGATGCCGCCGACAGACCCGCTCATCTATCGCTTCTACGAGATGGTGATGGTGAATGGCCCGGCGTGGAAGGCGCTGATCGAAGAAGAGTTCGGCGATGGCATCATGTCGGCCATCGACTTCGACATCGATATCGAGCGGCTGCCGAACCCGAAGGGCGACCGCGTGAAGATGACGTTTAGCGGCAAGTTTCTACCCTACAAGTATTACGGCAACGAGCAGGGCATACCGGAGTACGGCTTCAAGGAGACCACGTAAGTCGCGCTGCAGTGCGGCGCTCCCGGCGTCAGCGTTGCGACGTGACCCATTTGTAATGATCCAGATGCGACGGACGGGCGGTGCCTCATCGTTTTACTCGATGATCACGCATCACCTCCGTCGCAAGGATCACAACAATGGCTATCGGAAAGAAACTGATCATCCCCGCCGTGCTCTTGGCAGTTGCGGCTCCCGTAGGCTGGGCGCTTGCCCAGGGCGGAGCGGACGCGCCGATGCGGGGAATGGGGCCCGGTATGGGCCCAGGGATGATGGGCCCGGGCATGGGGCCTGGCATGATGGAGCACGGCTGGGGCCGCATGCGGGACGTCTCGCCCGAGACGCTGCAGCGGCTGCAGGAAGGCCGCATCGCCATGGCCAAGACTGCGCTCAAGCTCAACGACGCACAGCTGAAGCTGTGGGAGCCCGTCGAGCAGCAGATGCGCCAATCCTTCACCGAGCGGCAAAAGCGGCGCGAGGAATTCCGCAAGGAGCGCGAGCAGCGTCGCGCGGCTGCCGACAAGCAACCGGATCAGCGGCCTGAACGTCCCTCCATGTCGGAACGGCTGGAGCGCATGAGCAAAATGAGCTCGGATCGGGCCGAGCGGCTCAAAGCGTTCTCGACGGCGTTCAAGCCGTTCTACGACTCCCTCAGCGTCGAGCAGAAGGCCGTTGCCGAGATCGTGCTGCGCGACATGGGCCGTGGCCGGCATGGCCATCGCGAAGGGCGGCACCATCGCTGGGCGATGGGCAACTGGTTCGGTCGCGGGTCTGATGCCGCGCCCACGGCGCCGGATGCAGCACCGTCCACGCCCGCTGCGCCTGCCGCCCCAGTCGCCCCGCAGACGCCGCCGGCCAAGAAGTAAGAGCGTCGCTCCTGTTCGGGGTGCGATGTCTCCACGCCAAGGCTCCATTCCAGGCAGCTTGCCGGGGATGGAGTTTGCGCGTCTGGGGGCCTTGCCCCTGCGCCGTGGCGACCCGACGGTTGCTTCCGTTAACGGGCGCGAGGGCCGCTTTGGCCTGCAACGTGCTGCCACTGGTCCAGCCGCCCCTCACCTGCTATAGGAGCCCTCCGCGAGGCGGATATCACCCGCCCGCGCCGGTCCGGGGCATAGCTCAGCCTGGTAGAGCACCTGCTTTGGGAGCAGGGGGCCGGGGGTTCGAATCCCTC
>JBDHTJ010000080.1:0-21754 GCA_039808585.1 Hyphomicrobiaceae bacterium
AAAATGAGACTGACCTCTCGGACATGCTCTAAGTCCTTGTATGAGAGTTTGATTCACGCTTTGGATGGACGCATGGACGCGACCATCTCATGCGATCGGACTCCAGTGCTTCAGGTGTTGGGCGGCGCTGCCGCATCGACAGGGGCTCGCCGTTGGACCAGATCTTCGAACCATGATCATCCTCTGTGCTGACGACTATGCCCTGACCGAAGGCGTCGCGCGCGCCATTGGTGAACTGGCCGCCGCGCGAAGGCTCTCGGCCACGAGCGTCATGACCACATCCCCCTTTTGGGCCCCGACCGCGCCCCGGCTTCTCGTGCATCGGGGACGTTTGTCCATTGGTTTGCACCTCGATCTGACGTTAGGCCCGCCACTTGGCCCCATGCGGAGGATCGCCCCGTCGGGCAGGTTTCTAGGCCTCGCCGCCATCATCGGGATGTCGCTTTGCCGGCTTATCGACAAGGCCGAGCTTGAGGCAGAAATTTCGCGGCAGTTGGATGCGTTTGAGGCGAAGCTGGGATTTCAGCCGGACCACATCGACGGACATCAGCATGTGCATGCGTTACCGCAGGTGCGGCAGGCACTGATTGAAGTGGCCGCGCGCCGCTATCGGGAGCGCCCGCCCATGCTGCGAGATCCGGCAGATACCATTGAAAGCGTCAAGGCTAGGGGCGGGTCCGTGGCAAAGGCGCTGCTGGTCCATGCCCTTGCGCGCGGGTTTGGGCCTGCGGCTCGTGCAGCCGGTTTTCCGGTAAACCGTGGCTTTTCCGGCTTCTCCAGCTTCGACGCGGCCATTCCTTATGCCGAGGAATTGCGGCAGGCCTTCACCGCGACACGCTCGCCGCACATCCTCATGTGCCACCCCGGGCATGTCGATGCGGATCTGCGCGAGCGAGACCCGGTGGTAGAGCGGCGCAAGATGGAGTACGACGCGTTGATGCGGGATCCTGATCTGCCGCAGCGCATCTGGCGGCCGTCACGACCAACGGACGGTCCGCCGATCGACTGGGCGACGCTCGAGGAAACAGTTGCCGCATGAAACTCAGGGACGACGCCGGTCGAATTGATTTGCCGAGGCTTGTCCGCCACGGTGCGGGTTTCCTTATCTCCGGGACGGCCGCGTTCTGCGTCGACGTTGTGCTGCTGCGTGCCCTCACCACGGGGCTCGGTATCGATCCCTTCATCGCGCGCCTCTTCTCGATCGCGGGCGCGATGATCGTGGGCTGGCTTTCGCACCGCCGGCTTACGTTTGCCGTAGCGATGCCGCCGACAGTCGCGGAGTTCTTGCGCTATGCCGGAGTGGCGTGGTTCTCGGCAGCCGTGAACTATCTTGTGTTCGTTGCTATCCTCCTGATGTGGGAGGAAATTGACCCGGCTCTTGCTGTCGCGATGGCTGCAATCGTCGCCATGTGCGTTTCCTACTTCGGCATGCGCCTCGCCGCCTTCAGGCTGCCCGCTGCCTGACCGCCTCGCGATTGGTGCCTGATCGCTACCCTGGGCGTCTCAAGAAAGCCAAACTCGAAACGCTTTCTCTGTCGTCGTTCTGACGGTGGCTTGGCGCCGGGCTGCCTGCCCGATATATGCGGGGCATTGGCTGTTACGGTCGACGAGCAGGGCCAGGGGCTAGGGAATGAACACCGATACCGTCACGAACCACCGCGACAGGGCCGGGAAGGCCGCGGGGATTTCGTTCTTGGGCTTTTGGCTTTTCGTCCTGCTGCTTCCCGGGCTGTCGCTTCCCGCTGCCGCCCAGTCCGCACGTACGCCATTCGTACCGGACGACTGCAAGCAGTACATCGGTACCGCGCGTAGCACGCTGGAGACGCGGCGCACAGAAATCGAAGGGCGCATCCAGAAGATGCGTGCAGATCTTCTCAGTGCCGACCCGGAAAAGACGCGTGCGATCATGCGCGAACTGCGCAGGACGCAGGAGGATATGCTTGAATTGGTGTTCGCGCTGGATTGTGTAAGGCCTGCAGAGCCGGCGAAGAGTGCTGCGCCGTCGGCCGAGCGTGCGCCCGCTGCCTCTCCACCACCGAGCCGCGGTCTGCAATCGCAGGCAACGCCGCCACCGCCACCGCCCGCAGCCCCGCAGGCGATGCGTCGCGCTGTGCCCGAGGCACCGCAGGCCGTGGAAGTCACGACCTACTTCGCAACCAACCGGAAGAAGGCTACTTCTCCCGCATCTGCTTCCGAAACCTTCGGGAACGAGGGACTTGGCGATCTCACGTTCGGAAAGGCTGTCGTCAGCATCCCTGCTTCGCACACGGCCGGCAACATCGAACTGCCGAAGCTCTGGAAGTTCGAGCGAACGGCAGATCCGAACAAGCACTTCGTACTGAAGGCGGTTGCGCCGCTCGAGACGGATGCTGCCAAGGCGGAGCTTGCGGAGCGGCTGAAAGCCGATGCCTCTCGGTCGATGCTCGTTTTCGTGCACGGGTACAACAGTAGCTTTGAGGACGCTGCTTTACGCACAGCGCAGCTTGCCTATGACCTGAAGTTTCCGGGCACACCTTTCTTCTACAGCTGGCCGTCGGCGAACAGGGTACGCGCCTATCTCCAGGACGAGGAAACGGCCCGTCTGTGCGAGAGTGTGTTCGAGACGGTGATTGGACAACTGTCATCGCTCCCCGTGGAATCGATCTATATCGTCGCCCACAGCATGGGGAACCGTGTGGTGGGCCATGGGCTTCAGGCGTTCGTGGAAAAGGGCAACAGCACGAAGCACATCAAGGAGCTTCTCCTGGCTGCACCCGACATCAACGCCGACCTCTTCAAGACCACCATCGCGCCGAGGCTGGCGCAGATGCAGGGCACCCGCACCACCATCTATGCCTCCTCCGGCGACTTGGCGTTGATCGCTTCGAAGGTGGTGCATGGCTTCCGCCGCGTCGGCGAGAGCAGTGGCGGCGTGCTGGTGTTCCGCGGCCTCGACACGGTCGATGCGAGCGGCGCCTCGACATCTACCCGCAATCTCGGACATTCCTACCTTGTCGACAGTGCGCCGGTGATCAAGGATCTGCACTCGATCATCGCCAGTAAGCTCGCGGCGAAGGCGCGTGGATTGCTGGAGAAAGGCGCGGCGCCCGATATCTACTGGCAGCTGCCACAGTAGCATATTCAGGCGTTTGCGTTGCCACCGTTGGTTGGCGTGGTCGGAGCGCCGTTGGATGCTGCGGCGCCCTGCTTCCTGCGCTGCATGCGGGCGGCAAGGCCTTTTCGCGACAGATCGATCTTGTGGCGGCACTTGGCCCTGAGGTCGCTCATGCGGCCGCCGAAACCAACGTGCACCACCATCTTGCCCCGCATCTCCTGGACGAATTCGACTGCTGGCACGAAGTCACTGTCCTCGGTCATCAGGATGGCGATGTCGTAGACGTCGAATGTGGCGTCGGCGATGAGATCGACAGCCACCTGTGTGTCGAGCATCTTTTCAGGGGCGATGGGGATGCCGCCTGAGGTGTAGTTGGCGGAGTAGAGATTGTCCTCCTTAGGCGTGCGGCGAAGTATGGGGATCACCAGATAGCCGGTCTCGCCCTCGATGGTTCGCATCAGCTCGACCTTGTGGGCCTCGTTCTCCTCGCGCCACCGCTCGATGGTTTCCTTGCGCAGGCGGAGTGGCAATGGAAGCTTCGAGGGGTTCGTCGCCTCCGTCTCCAGCATGCTTTCGAGGAGCTTGAAGTAATCGTCCTGGAACAGCGTGCCGTAGACATTGGTGCCGCGATAGACGACAGCCTGGGCCGATTTGCGTTGTGAGGTCAGCCAGTCCGAGACCTCTTCCATCAGAACGGCCGGCAGGGCCGCCCAATCGATGTCGTGCTCCAGGGTGCGGTCGCGCCCGTGCACGCTGTGCGTCCAGCTGCGGATGAAGTTCGAGTGGTCAATGTAGATCTTGACCTGGATGAAGGCGCCGGTGCGCAACTTGCGGACGCGCGTCTTTACGTCCTCGGCGGTCTGCGTGATCTTGCGGGCGAAAACGTCGATCTCGCTCATTTCGCGGATGCGGCGGTTGGCAGCCGCGGAGGCGAGGAAAACGCGCTCGACTTCATCGGGTGTGACGGCGCGGCGGCGTAACAGCATGGCCGCGGCCAGCAACAGAAGCAGGGAGAGAGCCAGGATCGCCCAGACGTAGGGAGCTTCCGGCGCGCCCGGAGCTACGAGCCGCCTCGCCCCGTCGAAGAAGCCCGCAACGCCGTCCATTTCCCCAACGCACTTGTTGCCGCCCCGGAGTGCCGCACGGCGGCGCAAAATATTCCCGAGGGATTCCTGAATTCTTAACGGACGCTAAAGGGTCGACATGGGCGGGTAAAGATTTGCAAGGCAGTTCAGTGGCTTCGCGATGTCCTTTCGTCGCCAGATGCTGGCCGTTTTGCAACGGTCGGGCACTTCCCGGGCGCTGTAGGAAGCGGGTGCCTTGGCGGGCGGAGGCTGCCGGAGTATCGTTTTAAATTCCCTGATGAATGTCTGCATGCAACCGTCTTTCGCGCGTCATGACAGCGGCGGAGAACTCAGCTTGCGCTTCATGCGAACTGCTTTCCTGGCTCTTATAGCTGCTGCCGGCATTGCAGCGGCCGGCCCTGGCCATGCACAGGACCCTGGCCGCGCTTCCGCGCTTGAGATCAAGGGCGGTGTGCTGTGGCACGACGTACCGGGGCTGTGGAGCGGTTTCGCGGTCGAGAAGGGCGTCGACATCAACGCCGAGGTGCTCTTCGGAACCGGCTGGTATGTGCTGGGCGGCACGCTGAGGCCCGCAATTGGCGGCTCGTTCAATACGCAGGGCTACACCAGCCGCGGCTACATCGATGCGCGCTGGGAAGTGGATCTCGGCTCACGGCTCTTTCTTGGCCTCGGCCTCGGTGCTGCCGTGCATGACGGCAAGCTCGATCCGTTCTGGAGCGACCGCAAGGCGCTTGGCTCGCGCGTGCTCTTTCACGTGCCCCTGGAGATCGGATTGCGGCTCAACCAACGGCAAAGCATCTCGCTCTATTTCGAGCATATGTCGAACGGCAACACGGCCAAGTACAACGAGGCGCTCGACAGCCTCGGCATCCGCTACGGCGTGAAGTTCTGATCAGGACAGGGCATTATCGGCGGAGAATGCAAAGGGCCGCCCCGAGGGACGGCCCTTATCGTTTCCCGCCGATGAGCGGGGAATATCAGAGCGGATCCCAGTTGAAGACGTCGGCGGAGCGGTCGAGCGGGTAGAACGAGCTCTTGAAGGCCGGCAGCATTGTTTCCGCGATGGCTTGCGGGGTCCAGCCGCCATCCTTGTGCGCAACGCGTACGGGGCGGGACTGGCTCATCAGGAAGATCTCGTCCTTGCGCACGGTGAAGATCTGGCCGCTCACATCCTTCGCCGCATCGCTCGCCAGGAAGACGCAGATGGGCGCGATCTTCGAGGCTGTCATGGTGTTCTGGATGCGCTCCACACGCGCCTTCTGCTCCGGCGTCTCGGTGGGAATCGTGCCGATGAGGCGGGACCATGCGAACGGTGAGACGCAGTTCGAGCGCACCTTGAAACGCGCCATGTCGAGTGCGATCGATTTCGACAGCCCGACGATGCCGAGCTTGGCGGCCGCGTAGTTGGCCTGGCCGAAATTGCCGATGAGGCCGGACGTGGAGGTGAAGTGGATGTAGGAGCCGCTCTCCTGCTCCTTGAAGTAGGGTGCTGCGGCCTTGGACATATAGAAGGCGCCGTAGAGGTGCACCTTGATAACGGCGTCGAAGTCCACGGCGCTCATGCGATGGAAGATGCGGTCGCGCAGGATGCCGGCATTGTTCACCACGCAGTCGATGCGGCCGAAGTTCTCAATCGCGGTCTGGATGATGCGCTCCGCGCCCTGGGGGTCGGCGACGCTGTCGCCGTTCGAGACGGCGATGCCGCCGGCCTTGCGGATCTCGTCGACCACCTGGTCGGCGACGCTCTTGTCGGACCCTTCGCCCTCGGCGGAGCCGCCGAGGTCATTCACGACCACCTTGGCGCCTTCGGCGGCCGCGAGCATGGCGATCTCGCGGCCAATGCCGCGGCCTGCGCCCGTCACGACGACGACTTTCCCGTCAACGATCTTGCTCATTTCCGATGTTTCCTCTGATTGCAGTTATGCCGGCGAGGCCGCGCTGAATGTCGTGACAGGCGGTCGACGTAGATGCCCGACTTGGCGCGCATGACTGTTTGTTGCCACGTCACGCCCCAGGTAAGCATCCAATCTCGCAACCGGCCTGCCCGATGCCTCAGGCGCCGTGCTTGCCGATGATCGATATGGCAGCCACGTTGCGCATGGGCATGCCGCCGAGGTTGTGCGTGAGGCCGAACACCGGCTCCACTTTGCGCTGACGCTCGCCTGCGCGGCCCTGCAGCTGGAGGTACATCTCGTAGATCATGCGCAGGCCGGAGGCGCCGATGGGATGGCCGAAGCACTTGAGACCACCGTCGATCTGGCACGGCACCTTGCCGTCGGAATCGTAGAAGCCGTCGAGTACGTCCTTGATGGCCGTGCCTTCCGGGGAGATGTGCAGGTCTTCCATGGTGACGAGTTCGGTCACCGAGAAGCAATCATGCACCTCGATCAGGGAGAGCTGATCGCGCGGGCGCTCGATGCCGGCTTCCTGGTAGGCGCGCTTGGCTGCGATGCGGGTGGTGGCGAAGTAGCTGCCGTCCCACGAGTTGTGCTGCATCTCAAGGCCGTTCGAGACGGAGAGTTGCAGGGCTTTCACGGAGACGAGGTCTTTCTTGCCCAGGCTCCGGGCGATCTCCGGCGTGGTGACGATGGCGCAGGCCGAACCATCGGAGACGCCGCAGCAGTCGTAGAGGCCCAGCGGCTCGGCAACGGTCGGGGCATTGAGCACGGTGTCGATCGTGATCTTGTTGCGCAGATGGGCCTTCGGATTGCGTGAGCCATTGTCGTGGCTCTTGACCGAGATGTGCGCCATGGCGCGCTTGAGCTCTTTCGGGTCCACCTTGTGCTTGGAGGCATAGGCTGCGGCCAGCTGGGCGAAGTTGCCGGGGGCGGAACCGTTGGGGTTCGTCATGTCGTTCAGTGGGCCGCGACCGCGCTGGGGAAGGCCGCCATAACCCGTGTCCTTCAGCTTCTCGACGCCGAGGGCGAGCGCGATATCGGCCGCGCCGGAGGCAACGGCATAAACGGCACCACGGAAGGCTTCGGTGCCGCTGGCGCAATAGTTCTCGACGCGCGTCACGGGGATGAAGGGGAGGCGAAGCGCGACGGCCAGAGGCGTCGCAGACTTGCCAACGTGCTGCTCCTCGATGGCGGTGGAGAACCACGCAGCGTCGATCTGCTTGGCGTCGATGCCAGCGTCGGCGATGGCCTCCGTATAGGCTTCGACCATCAGGTTGTCGGCCTCCTTGTCCCAGCGCTCGCCGAACTTGGAGCAGCCCATGCCGATGATGCAGACTTTGTCCTTGATGCCCTTTGCCATTGTTTCCTCCGTCCGGCCCTGCGGCCTTCACGTTTTGTGCGACTCTCGAGGTGCAATTTTCAAGCTTGCGGAAGCGGCGATGCTTTCCAGAAGTATCGGCGGAAGCCGCGGTTGGTGTCGATGTCCTTGATGCGGAACATCATGCGCATCGGCTGTTTCACCTTGAGCTGCTCGGGCTCGATGTCGGTGAAGTCGATCATGACGCGGCCGCCTTCCTCGAACTCGATCATGCCGTAGCAGGACGGCGGGTCGGGCGAGTAGGTGAGCCGGTCGGCCGTGAACGAGGCGATGCGGCCCAGCTTCTCGGCGAACGGATGCGGCTCCTGCGTGCCGATGGCGTTGCAGTTGGGATTGACGCAAATGTCCGTCTTGGGGAACTGCAGCGTGCCGCACTTGGTGCACTTGCCGCCGACGAAGCTGGTGACGGTGTCCTTGTTGCGCCAAAGCGAGGAAAGGGCCGTTGCCTTGTCGGTCTCCGAGCGCATGCCGCGCTCGAGCTCAATCAAGTCGTTGAAGGCCAGATAGCGGCCGTAGCTCGTCTCTTCCTTGCGGCGGGCCAGCGAACCGGCGACGCCCATGCGCTTGGGCAGCTTGCTGATCTCGGGCGTCACCTCGAACAGAAGAGCGTCGGCGCCCTGGCCGAACCCGACGACGAGGATCTTCTCGCCCGGTTTCGCCTTCTCCAGGGCCGAAGCGAGCATCACGAGGGCGTGGGCCGCGCCCGTGTCGCCGCAATTGGCATGGAGCGGATCGACGACCGCCGCGTCGGCGATGCCGCAAGCCTTGGCCATGGTATTGGCGATCTTGGACAGGGTGCCGGGCATGCAGAAGTGGGTTACTGCATCGGCCGAGACTTTTGCCTGCTCCAGGCACGACTTCACCACTGCGGGGGCGATCTTCATGTAGCCCGCATC
This sequence comes from Hyphomicrobiaceae bacterium, assembly GCA_039808585.1. Lineage (GTDB taxonomy): Bacteria > Pseudomonadota > Alphaproteobacteria > Rhizobiales > Hyphomicrobiaceae > AWTP1-13. The sequence goes on from JBDHTJ010000080.1 coordinate 8,352, forward strand.
GCGGATCCAGCGCTCCTCCCACTGATAGTCGTACTGGTTGTCGAGAGAGCGGAAATGATCGACGAAGTCGGCTGTGCGGGAAGCCTTGCCGAGCAGCGTGGCGATAGGCTGGCCTTCCCCTACGACGAAGGCGGCGGCGCCATCGCCGCTTTGCATTTCATGCGGGCTTGCAGCCTTGGCCTCGCGTTTCTCAGCGGCGACGACAAGCGTCTCGCCCTCACTCGAGAGGGCTTCGAGGAGTGCCGTCGTGCCGGCGCGCTGCGTGGCGGAGATGTCCACGGCACGCACGTTCTCGCCGAGGTTGAGAGCACCGGCGACGATGCCGGAATGCAACCGGTCGAGGAACGGGAAGGTGGTCGATGCAAAACGGAGAGTGTCGAGTGAGTCACGACTGCGGCCGGTGAGTGCGTCCCGCGAAGCCTCCACGGCCATGGTCACGGCATCTTCGTCCCAATTGCAAAAGGCTCTTTCGCCCTTTGCCATGCCCTTGAGCGCCGGGTTGAACCACGTGTGCGCCTCGGCAATGGCTTTGCGGGACAGCCGGCGACGGGGGATATAGGCGCCGAAAGATAGAATTCCTTTGGTCATTTCCCGATCCTGCAAGCGTTCTTGGTTGCCCTTATTCAGCACGAGAGGCGGGGCTTGCGCCATCTTTGTTTGCATAGCTCTGGGAACAGCTCAGATGCTAAGTTCAAGGCGGGTGGAAACGATACGACCAAGGGTACAAATGGCTGAACTTTCAACAGGTCTGGTGCTGGGGCACCGGAGCCTCGACCAGCGTCAACTCGACGAGCGGGTGAGGCGCATTGCGGGCGGGCTGGCGGCGGTAGGGGTGGGGCGGGGCGACTGCGTCGCAATCTTGATGCGCAACGACCTGCCGTTCATCGAGGTGGCCTATGGCGCGCAGCAGCTCGGTGCCTACGCGGTGCCGGTGAACTGGCATTTCAAGGCCGAGGAAATCGCTTACATCCTCAAGGACAGCGGCGCGAAGGCGCTGATCGGGCATGCAGACCTTCTGCTGCACATCGCGGCCGAGTTGCCGAAGGGGCTCGTGGTGGTGGCTGTCGATACGCCGCCAGACGTAGCGGAGCCGTACGGTATTGAACCGGTGCCGGCGTCCCGTGTGCCAGGGGCCATCGACTACCTGGCCTGGATCGCGGCGCAGCCGCTGCACCAGGGCGAGCCAACGCTGTCGCCGCTGGTGATGTTCTACACCTCGGGCACGACAGGGCATCCGAAGGGGGTAAGGCGAGGGGCGCCGAACGCGCGGCAAATGGTGGCCAGTGAGCGAATCCGGCGCGAGATCATGGGGCTGAAACCGGGCGTGCGGACGTGCGTGCCCGGGCCGCTCTATCACTCTGCGCCCAACGCCTTCGCCATGCGGGCGGGTCGCGTGGCAGACGTGATGGTGCTGATGCCGCGCTTCGATCCGGCGGCGCTGCTCGATCTGATCGCGAAGGAGCGCATCGACACCATGTTCATGGTGCCAACGATGCTGATCCGTCTTCTGAAGCTGCCGAAGGAGGTTCGCGAGAAAGCCGATGTCTCGTCGCTGCGCCATATCATCATCGCGGCGGCTCCGTGCCCCGCGGAGGTGAAGCGCGCCATGATCGCGTGGTGGGGGCCCGTGATCTACGAATTCTACGGCTCGACGGAATCGAGTGCTGTGACGCTCGCCACCAGCGCGGACGCGCTTGCCAAGCCTGGAACGGTCGGACGGGCAGTGGAGGGAGCGGAAATCCGCATTCTCGACGAGCAGGGCCAGATGCTGCCGGCCGGCCAGGTGGGTGAGATCTACACGCGCATGGCGAATCTGCCGGACTTCACCTACCACAACAAGCCCGATCAGCGGGCGGCGATCGACCGGGAAGGGTTCATCACGTCGGGCGATGTCGGTTACATGGATGGCGACGGCTATCTCTTCCTGTGCGATCGCAAGAAGGACATGGTGATCTCGGGCGGGGTGAACATCTATCCAGCCGAGATCGAGGCCGTGTTGCACCACATGCCCGGGGTGAAGGACTGCGCAGTGTTCGGCATTCCCGACGCTGAGTTCGGCGAGGCGCTGATGGCGGTGGTCGAGCCGCAGGCGGGCGTTGAGATTGCCGCGGCTGGGGTGAGCCGATACCTCGGTGAGCACCTGGCGGGATACAAAGTGCCGCGCAAGATCGAGATCCGCCACAACCTGCCGCGCGAGGATAGTGGCAAGATCTTCAAGCGTCGCCTGCGCGATCCCTACTGGGAAAAGGCCGGCCGGGCGATCTGACGTCCGGCAAGCCGGTCGAGCGCGTCAACGCCCCTTGAACTTGGCAGCGCGGCGCTCGTTCACGGCGTCGACGCCTTCTTTGAAGTCATCCGTCTTGCGAAGGGCCAATTGCTTCTCGAGCTCGATGTCGGTTGCGGCGAGGACGCGATCGGCAAGGCCTGCGCGCAGCGTGGCGCGCGTGGCGACGACGCCGAGAGGCGCGCACTCGGCGATTTCCGCGGCAAGCTTCTGTGCGGCGCTACGCACCTCTGCCTGCGGGACGAGGACGTCGGCCAGGCCCATGGCGACGGCTTCGGCGCCGGTGAAGCGGCGGCTGGTATAGAACATGAGCGCGGCTTTCGACGGGCCGATCAGTTCCGGCAATGTCACCGTGAGGCCGAAGCCCGGATGGAAGCCAAGCTTGGTGAAATTCGCGCAGAAGCGGGCCTCGTTGCAGGTGACGCGCAAGTCCGGGACGAGCGCAAGGCCAAGTCCGCCGCCGACGGCAGCGCCGTGGATGGCACCGACAATGGGCTTCCTGGTGCGGAACAGGCGGACTGCCTCGTGGTATAGGCTGCCGGTGTCGCGCGCCTCGTTCTTCTTGACGAGAAGATCGCCGATGTCGTTGTCGCCGCCGAGTTTGGCGCCAGCACAGAAGGCGGTGCCAGCGGCTGCCAGCACGATCGCACGGCAAGTGGGATCGTCATCGAGGCTGGTGCAGGCCTCCGCGATCTCGCGGATCATGAGGATGTCGAAGAAATTGTGGGGTGGTCGTCGAATCTCGATGGTGGCGATGAAACCGTCCTGGCTTACCGCGATGCTCTCGAAGGTCTTCATGTTTTCCTCCCTTTGCAGGGCAGCCTAACGCGGGATAGGAGAAGGCACAAAGGGCATTCAGCCGTTACCGCCGGGCGCCTTCCCGCGGAAGGGGACGATGAAAACACTTTTGAGCTGGAGCACGGGGAAGGACTCTGCCTGGGCGCTGCACCTTCTGAGGAAGGATGGGGTGGCGGTGGACGGTCTGTTCACGACTGTGAACGCGGCTTTCGATCGGGTGGCGATGCACGGCGTACGCCGCGAGCTGGCGCGGGCGCAGGCCGCGGCAGCCCGATTGCCACTGACGGAGATCGACATTCCCTATCCGTGCAGCAATGCCGACTACGAGCGCATCATGGGGGATTTCGTGGCGATGGCGGGCGCCAACGGCGTGACGCACATGGCGTTCGGTGACCTTTATCTGGAGGATATCCGCGCCTATCGCGAAGCGCGGCTGGCCAGCACCGGGATCACGCCGCTGTTTCCGGTTTGGGGCATTCCGACCGCGCAACTGGCGAGGGATATGATCGCAGCGGGCGTGCGGGCCCGGGTGACATGCCTTGATCCCGCAAGGCTACCAGAGCGTTTCGCGGGCGGCGATTTCGCCGATATCGCCGATGCGGCTCTCCCCGGTGTCGATCCGTGTGGAGAGAACGGCGAGTTCCATACCTTCTGTCATGCAGGGCCGATGTTCGGGCAGCCCGTGAATGTGCGGACGGGCGACATTGTCAGGCGTGACGGTTTCGTCTTCTGTGATCTCATTGCGGGCGACAAGGACAAAGGCTGACGCGTATGAACCCTCACATTTTCGTCTATGGCACATTGATGTCGCACACCCGCACTGAGAAGGCGCTGGCGCTGATGCGAGAAGGCGAGAGCCTTGGGCCGGCGACAATCAAGGGGGTGCTCTACCGCGTCGACTGGTATCCAGGCCTCGTCGAGGGCGATGGGGTTTGCCACGGTGAGGTCTATCGCCTGAAGACCCCGCAATCCTCATTGGTTTGGCTCGATGCGTACGAGGGTATCGTGCCAGGCAATCACGAGCTCAATCGCGATCAATACGAGCGGGTGGAGCGGCAGGTGCGGCTGGCATCCGGAGAGACGGTGACGGCCTGGGTTTACCTTTACCTGCATGACGTGAAGGGCCTTTCGCCCGTGGCAGAGGGTCGCTGGCCGGGCTAAATCCCGTACCCCTTACCAAAGCAGCGTTGCCAAGCCTCCGCCGGAGGCAGAATCTGCTGGCAAAATTTGCAAACGAACTGCGTGCGCGCTGGCGTGCGCCGAGGGAGGCCCGAATGGCAAGCCGTTATCACGAAGTGTACCAGGGGTGGCAGCGCGATCCAGAAGCTTTCTGGGCCGACGCCGCCAAGGAGATCGACTGGTACCGGCCGTGGGACAAGGTGTTCGACCCCTATTCGGGGCAGTACGGGCGGTGGTTTGCGGGGGCCGAATGCAACACGGCCTACAACTGCCTCGACCGGCACGTAGAGAGGGGGCGCGGCAACCAGGCAGCGCTGATCTACGACAGCCCCGTCACCAATACGATCAAGACATTCACCTATGCCGAGTTGCGGGACGAGGTTGCAACGCTCGCCGCCGTGCTGACGGACATCGGCGTGAAGCAGGGCGACCGCGTGATCATCTACATGCCGATGATCCCGGAAGCGGCGATGGCGATGCTGGCCTGCGCGAGGATCGGCGCCATCCACTCCGTCGTATTCGGCGGCTTCGCGGCCCCAGAGCTTGCGACGCGTCTGGAGGATGCGAAGCCGGTTGCGATCCTTTCCGCGTCCTGCGGCATCGAGCCAGGCCGGGTCGTGGCCTACAAGCCGCTGCTGGATGCGGCCATCGAAATTTCAAAGCACAAGCCGACGAGCGTGCTGATGTTGCAGCGGCCAATGGCGCACGCCGCGATGACGGAAGGCCGGGACCACGACTGGCAGCAGGCTATGGCGGTGGCGAAGGTGGCGGGGCGCAAGGCCGGCTGCGTTTCGGTGAAGGCAACCGATCCGCTCTACATTCTCTACACCTCGGGGACGACGGGGCAGCCCAAGGGCGTGGTGCGCGACAACGGCGGGCACATGGTGGCGCTCAAGTGGACCATGAGCAACCACTACGACATCAAGCCCGGCGAGGTGTTCTGGGCCGCTTCCGACGTGGGTTGGGTGGTCGGGCACTCCTACATCGTCTACGCGCCGCTGCTGCATGGGTCCACGACGGTGCTGTTCGAGGGCAAGCCCGTCGGTACGCCCGATGCCGGAACCTTCTGGCGCGTTATCTCGCAGCACAAGGTGGCTGCGCTGTTCACGGCACCGACGGCGTTCCGCGCCATCAAGAAAGAGGATCCGCAGGGCGAGTTCATCAAGAAGTACGATCTGAGCGGCTTCCGTACGCTGTTCCTGGCAGGCGAGCGGGCGGACCCTGAAACGATCAAGTGGGCGGAAGCGAAACTGCAGGTGCCGGTTTACGATCACTGGTGGCAGACGGAGACGGGCTGGCCGATCTGCGGCAATCCCGTGGGCCTTGGTCCGTTGCCGGTGAAGTACGGCTCGCCGACGGTGCCGATGCCGGGCTACGAGCTGCATGTTCTCGATCCTGCAGGCGCGCAGGTGAAGCCTGGTGAGACCGGCACACTGGCCGTGAAGCTGCCTTTGCCGCCTTCGTGCCTGCCGACGCTGTGGAACAACGACGAGCGCTTCCGCAAGAGCTACCTGTCCGACTTCAAGGGCTACTACACCACTTCGGATGCCGGTTATCGGGACGAGGATGGCTACGTCTACGTGATGGCGCGGACCGACGATGTGATCAACGTCGCGGGGCACCGGCTTTCGACGGGCCAGATGGAGGAAGTTGTGGCCAAGCACAAGGACGTCGCGGAATGCGCCGTCGTTGGCATCGCCGACACCATGAAAGGGCAGATCCCCGCGGGCTTCATCGTGCTCAACGCGGGTGTCAACCGACCGGCGAAAGAGATCGAGGCCGAAGTGGTGAAGCTGGTGCGGGATGAAATCGGGCCCGTTGCGGCGTTCAAGTCGGTGGTTACGGTGAAGCGCCTGCCGAAGACGCGCTCGGGGAAGATCCTGCGCGGGACGATGCGGCAGATCGCAGATGGCGAGAGCTGGAAGATGCCGGCCACCATTGACGATCCGGCAAGTCTCGACGAGATCGGCGAGACGATGAAAGCCTACGGCATCTCGAAGCCGTAATCGTGTGCAATCCGGCAGTGCCCTGATGCCTGCGGCAGCGTACCGTTCCCGGCATGCTGCTCGGACCGGCCAGCGCGGTCACATGCGGAACACAGCGGCTTGCGCGTTGACGATGTCGTACTCGCAATGGACGCTGCCATAGCGCTGGCCGGCGTTCAGGAAGAGGTAGGGATTGCGGTAGCGGGCGGCCCAGCGCTGATCGTCCACCTGCCAGAAGTAGACATCAACGCTGCTCTTGCCGATCTGCAGCTTGATGGATGCGGGGTTCGACCACGAGAGCGGATTGATCCCCAGTTGCGCGGTGCGGACGTCCTTCTGGCACGCCTGCGCCGCGCGCTCGCGATAGGCCGCGATCATCGCCTCCTGCGCCGCAATGCGGAACAGGTATTCCTGGTAGCCCACCTTGGCCACCGCCAGCAAAGCCAGCACGAAGACGAAGGCTTTCATTGGCACGCCCGATCGCATGTCTGCAGGAGGGGCACAATTCCTCTCCCTAGATGCCATTTGTCATGCGGAGGGTTAAGAAAAGGTGACCTTAACCGGCGCCATCGATGTCATCGGCGTTCGGGTGCTCGGAAAATGGGTTCGGAGCGCGTCTGCGAAACGCCGCGTCCTCAACAGTTGCCGACGCCTGCGGGGCAGCGTAGCCTTGAATGGTATCCGTTACTTAAGGATCGCTGGCTGGAGCGAGCAAGAGATCTGTCGCCCGAAGTTCAGAGGCTTTCATGAGCACCGCCAGCCCAGCCGTGCTGGAAATGATCGAGCGTCTGATCGCAATCGAGACCACCAGCAGACTCTCGAACCTGCCTCTCATCGACGCCCTGCGCAGCCATTTCGCCAGTCTCGGGGCGGATATCGCCGTTAGCTTCAATGCGGAGATGCGCAAGGCGAACCTGCTCGCAAGCATTGGGCCGAGGAACGGTAGCGGCATCGTGCTTTCGGGACATACAGATACTGTTCCTGTCGATGGGCAAAGCTGGACCAGCAATCCGTTCGTGGTTCGCGCTAGTGAAGGGAAATTGTTCGGCCGTGGCGTGACCGACATGAAGGGGTTCGTGGCCATCGCCTCGGCGCTGGCGCCCGAATTCCTGCGGCGCGGCTTGAGGGAGCCCGTGCAATTCGCCTTCACCTACGACGAGGAGGTCGGTTGTCTCGGCGTGCCGGGGCTGATCGCGGACATGCAAAACCGCGGGATTGCGCCACGCGCCTGCATCGTGGGCGAGCCTTCCATGATGGAGGTGGTGCGGAGCCACAAGGGCAAGATCGGCTGCCATGTGACGGTAACGGGGCTTGCGGCGCATACCGGCGTGCCGCACACCGGCGTCAACGCGATCGAGGCCGCGGCCGAAGCTATCGCCTGCCTCAAGCGGATCGCACGGCGACACCGGGACCAGGGACCGTACGCGGCCGATTTCGAGGCGCCCCCGTATACGACGATACAGCATGGCCTGATCAGCGGCGGCATTGCCGTCAATACAGTCCCTAGCCGATGCGAATTCGATTTCGACATCCGCTTCCTGCCGGGCGTCGACCCGCTTGACATCGTGCGGGAGGCCCAGGACTTCGTGACAGCGAATGTGCTGCCCGAAATGCTCGCGGTTTCGAACGATGCGGGGTTCAGCTGGGATCTTGTTCCAGGTGCCGAGGCACTCGATACGCTGCCTCATGACCCCGTCATTGAACTCGCCAAGCGCCATGCGCGGACCGATGTCGTTCGCCGCGTTGGGTTCGGCACCGAGGCCGGTCATTTCCAGAAAGCGGGCATCCCGACGGTCATTTGCGGGCCGGGGCACGTCGACCAGGCGCATAAGGCCGACGAGTTCATCTCGCTCGAACAGGTCGCGCGATGCGAAGAGTTCCTGCGCTCGCTGATGGACGAGGTTTGCGTCCGATAGGAGAGTGCATGCGGTTGCCGCCGCTGCCCATCGAAACGATGAGACCGTGGCTAATCCATCTATCGCTGAAGTTGAGTGCTGTGTATTTCATTGGCACGCGTGCAGGAACTTGCAATCAAACGTTCTTGGGAGGAACTGGACATGGCGAAGATCGGCTTCATCGGATTGGGCAACATGGGTGGTCCCATGGCGGGCAACCTCGTTAAGAAGGGCCACAGCGTCATCGGGTTCGATCTGGTGGCCGATTTCCTGAAGCGCGCGGAGGCCCGGGGCGTGAAGAGCGCGGCCTCCGCCGCAGACGCCGTTAAGGATGCAGACGTGGTGGTGACCATGCTGCCGGCGGGGCGGCACGTGCTCGAGGTTTTCGGCCAGGTGCTCGGGGCTGCGAAGCCAGGCACGCTGTTCATCGACAGTTCCACCATCGATGTGGCATCGGCACGCACAGCGCATGATCTCGCCAAGCAGGCGAAGATGCTTTCGCTCGATGCTCCGGTCTCGGGTGGCGTTGGTGGTGCAGAGGCAGCCTCACTCACCTTCATGGCGGGTGGCAGCGCTGAGGCCTTCGACAAGGCACGGCCTGTGCTGGAGGCGATGGGCCGCAAGATCGTTCACTGTGGTGATGCAGGTGCCGGGCAGGCGGCCAAGATCTGCAACAACATGATCCTCGGCATCAGCATGATCGGGGTGAGCGAGGCGTTCGTACTGGCGGAAAAGCTGGGCCTTTCGCATCAAGCGCTGTTCGATGTGGCATCGACCTCGTCGGGTCAGTGCTGGTCGCTCACCACTTATTGTCCGGTGCCCGGCCCCGTGCCGTCTTCGCCTGCCAATAACGATTACAAGCCCGGCTTTGCGTCAGCCCTGATGGTCAAGGACCTGAAGCTCGCGCAGGAAGCGGCGGCGGCATCGGGCGCGACGACGCCGCTCGGGGCCATGGCTGCGCAGCTCTATGCGTTGCACAACGCCTGGGGCGAAGGTAGCGCCGATTTCTCCGGCATCATTCACCTCATCCGCGGAAAGGCTGTGAAATGAGCGGCATCTTCGTTTTCGACGCCTACGGGACGCTGTTCAATCTGCATGCCGCAGCCGAGAAGCATCGGGACGCTATCGGCCCTGAGTGGCAGCGTTTCTCGCACACGTGGCGAACGAAGCACATAGAGTACACATGGCACGCGACGATGGTGGGTGCCCGCGCCACCTTCTGGCAACTTGCCGAGCGCGGGCTCGAATTCGCGATCTCGGCACATGGCCTTGATGTCAGCCCCGGGACGCGGACGGCGCTGATGGCTGCGTACCGGCACATGGAGGCCTACCCCGAAGTAAAGGAGGTTCTGTCGGAGCTGCGGGGGCGGGGCGCGAAGGTTGCGATCCTTTCCAACGGCGATCCGGACATGCTTGCCGATGCCGTGTCGTCAGCGGGGCTCGATGGGGCACTCGATGCAGTGCTCTCGGTGGCGGTGCTCGGCCTCTTCAAGCCGGCACCGCCGGTTTACAAGCTCGCGACGGACCACTTCGGGTGCGGTGCCTCCGACATCTCGTTCCAATCATCCAACCGCTGGGACATCGCCGCCGCCAAGGCTGCAGGGATGCGGTGCGTGTGGATCAACCGGAGCAATGCGCCGGACGAGTATCCCGATCTGCGGCCGGATCGCGTTGTCGCCGATCTGCGCGCACTTGTGGCCTGACAGCGGCTTCGGGCTGTCGGGCCGGCAGGCTGTCTTTCGCCGTGTCAGGTGTAGGTGCGCTCGTCGGCAATCACCTTGCCATCGTTGGGAAGGCTTCCAGGCGCTACGAGTTCCACTTCCCCCTTGAGCTTGGTGAGGCCTTGCAGGCTTTCTGCGACAGCCGCTTGTGCTGCTGGAGAGCGGTCGCTGCTCTCGGCCTTCAGGGTCATCGTGTCCTGCTCACCGGCGCGTCCGACGACGAGGCGGATGCGGCCTAACTCGGGATGGCGCTTGGCCAGGGCTGCAATCTGCTCCGGGCGCACGAACATGCCCTTGACCTTGGTGGTCTGGTCGGCGCGGCCCATCCAGCCCTTGATGCGCATGTTGGTGCGGCCGCAGGGGCTCTTGCCCGCAAGGACGGCGGACATATCGCCTGTCGCCAGGCGGATCATGGGATAGTCGCGGTTGAACGACGTGACGACGATCTCGCCGACATCGCCCTCGGGAACAGGGTCGCCTGTGCCTGGCTTGACGATTTCCACGATGACGCCTTCGTCAATGATCATGCCCTCGCGGGGGCCGCTCTCGTAGGCGATGATGCCGAGATCGGCCGTGGCGTAGACCTGATACGTGTCGACGCCGCGGGAGGTATATTCCGCGCGCAGGGACGGGAACAGGGCGCCGCCGCTGACGACGGCCTTCTTGATGGAGCTTGCGTCGCGGCCCGCTTCCTTGGCCTTGTCGAGCAGGATCTTCAGGTAATCCGGCACGCCCACATAGGCGGTAGGCTTTAAGTGCTGAATGGCATCGAGCTGTTGCTCAGTGTTGCCGGGGCCGGCCGCGATCACGGCACAGCCGAGCGCGCGCGCGCCGGCATCGAGGATCCATCCGCCGGGGGTGAGATGATAGGCGAACGTGTTGTGCACGATGTCGCCCTTGCGCAGGCCCGCTGCATAAAGCGCGCGCGCCGTGCGCCACCAATCGGTGCCATGGCCTTCGGGCTCGAAGATTGGGCCAGGCGACAGGAACACCCGTGACATCTGCCCCAGGGCTACCGTGGCGAGGCCGGCGAGCGGTGGCTCGGCTGCCTGCATTTCGAGCAGATCGGACTTGCGCAGGACCGGCAACTTGGCGAGCGCCTTGCGCGACGCGACGGCTGAAGGATCGACGCCCTGGAGATGCCTCGCCCATCCTGGCGCAAGCTCGATCGTGCGGCGCAGGAAATCGGGCATGAGGGCGAATTGTGCCCGCTCGCGCTGCTCGGGATCGCGCGTCTCGAGCTGATCGAAGTGCGTCATAAGGCTCTCGTGGTGGCGTGTTTCAGGCAAGCCAGCGTTTGCGCCGCTTGTAAGATTTCACTTCGCGGAAGCTCTTGCGGTCACTGCCGCCGACGCCGAGGTAGAATTCCTTCACGTCTTCATTCTCGCGCAGCGACTTGCAATCGCCGTCCATAACGACGCGACCGTTCTCGAGTATGTAGCCGTAGGTGGCGTACTTCAGCGCCATGTTGGTGTTCTGCTCGGCGACGAGCACGGACAGGTGCTGCTCACTGTTGAGCCGCTTCACGATTTCGAAGATCTCGGCGACGAGCTGCGGCGCGAGGCCCATCGAGGGCTCGTCGAGCAGTATGAGATCGGGCTTGGACATCAGCGCGCGGCCGATGGCGACCATCTGCTGCTCACCGCCGGAAATGTAGCCGGCTTGCGAGGTGCGGCGCTCCTTGAGGCGGGGGAAGTAGGCGTAGACCTTCTCGAGTTCGTCGGCGATGGCCTTGCGGCCGTCGCGGCGGGTGAATGCGCCCGTGAGCAGGTTCTCCTCCACGCTCAGGTGGCCGAAGCAATGGCGGCCTTCCATCACCTGCACGCAGCCGCGACGGACGAGATCATTGGGGGTGAGGCCATCGACGCGCTCGCCCTTCAGCTCGACACGGCCCTTCGTTACCTCGCCCCGCTCGCCGCGGATAAGGTTGGAGATGGCCTTGAGGGTGGTGGATTTACCGGCACCGTTGGCGCCAAGAAGCGCAACGATGCCGCCTCTCAGCACGTCGAGCGAGACGCCTTTCAACACGAGGATAACGTGATCGTAGATCACCTCGATGTTCTTGACCGAAAGGATCGGCGTGGCGGCTTCGGGTTTGGCTGCGGGCTCGTTCGACACTTTGGCTCTCCGGGCGGGTCCGGCTTGTCATGAGTGACGGAGGCGACGAGCGCCGCCTCCGTCAAATGATGCTCACTGCTCCTTGGAGCAGTCACGCGGCGTGATGTTCTTTTCCTTCGCATATTGCTGTGCGGAGGCTTTCACCAGCGCATCCTGCATGGCTGCGTCCGCCTTGTAGTAGTCGGAGATGATCTTCCACTCCTTGCCGTCCCACTGATGCAGACGGGCTTCGTCGGCACCGGAGTGGTCGGAGCAGGTCAGCTTCATGGGCTTTATCATTCCCTCGAAGCCCAGCTCCTTCAGGCGATCGGCAGTAAGGTCGAGGTTTTCGAGCCCCCAACGCACTTGCTCACCCGTGAGGGGTTTGTTGCCGAACTTCTTCTGTGCCGTACGAATGCCCTCGACGCCAAGCATGGAATTGAGGATGCCGCGGTTGTAAAGCACTTGAGCAAACGTATCCTTGCCGGCGGATTTGCCCGTGTTGATCACGTACTTCTCGATATCGTCGTGCACCTTGAAGCGGCCTCCTGGATGCTGCAGCAGCAGCGCCTTGTAGCCGGCGGCCTGCTCGCCCGCGGGTAGCACGTCAGGTTCTGCACCCGACCACCAAACGCCGATGATCTTGTCCCGCGGATAGGCGACGGCTGCGGCTTCCTTGATTGCAGCAGAGTTCATGACGCCCCAGCCCCAGAGCAGCACGTAGTCCGGCCGATCCTGCCGCACCGAAAGCCATTGCGACTTCTGCTCGACGCCGGGATGCGTGACAGGAAGTGCCTTGAAAGTGAAGCCGTAGATTTTCGCCATCTCCTCAAGTGCCGGAATGGGTTCCTTGCCGTAGGGACTGTCGTGATAGACAAGCGATATTTTCTTGCCCTTCACCTTGTCCTTGCCGCCGAGTTCTTTTGCGATGTGTTGAACGGCGGCGTCGGCAGCGGTCCAGTAGCTGCCCAATGGAAGGAAGTTCCAAGCGAATATGCTTCCATCCTTGCTGTCCGAGCGGCCGTAGCCGAGTGTCAGGAGAGGAATTTTGTCAGCAAACACTTTCTCGGTGAGGGCGAAGGTGATGCCAGTCGAAAGGGGTGAGAAATAGGCTGCTCCAGTGGGTCCGCGGCTCTTCAAGCGCTCGTAGCATTCCACGCCTTTGTCTGTGGCATAGCCGGTCTCGCACTCCTCGAAGATGATTTTCACACCGTTGATGCCGCCGTCGCGCTCGTTGATAAGCGTGAAGTAGTCTGCGGTTCCATTGGCAAAGGGGATGCCATTGGGTGCGTAGGCACCGGTGCGGTATACGAGCATCGGGATGAACTGCTCGTTCTGCGCCAGCACCGGCTCCGCGAGGGCGGTCATGCCCACGGCGGCAGCGGCCAGCGCCAGGAATTTGCGGATCATTCGTTTTCTCCTCCATTGCTCCGGTCGCATTGCC
>JBDHTJ010000081.1:0-21587 GCA_039808585.1 Hyphomicrobiaceae bacterium
TGCTGATGGAGCTGAAGGCGCGCAACGGCATCAAGTGGCGCTATGTGGAGCTTGCCATCGTCGTCGTCTCAAAACTCAACGAGTGCAGCTACTGCGTCGCCCATCACAAGCCGAAGCTGAAAGTGGAGGGCCTGTCGGACGAGGCCATCGCCTCGCTGCCGGCGACAGACCATCCCGAGCTCAATGAGGTGGATCGCGCGGTAGTGGATTATGCGGTGCGCGTGTCGAATGAGCCGGGCCGCATTCGCGATGCCGTCTTCACAAATCTCAAGAAGCACTTCACCGACGCGCAGATCGTGGAGCTTACGCTGCGCATTGCCCTCTGCGGCGCCTACAATCGGCTGACCGAGGCGCTGCAGATCGACAACGAGCTCGAAGAGCAGGCGATCAAGCCGGCGGCGGAATGAAACGGCGGCCGTGCCCATCGAGATAGTCCCCATCCGCGAGGAGCATGTCGAAGGCTTCCATGGCCTGCTCGATCAGGTTGCGCGCGAGAAGCGCTACCTGTTGTTTCTCGAAGCGCCGCCGCTCGAAAACGTGCGCGCCTTCGTGTTGAAGAGCATGCCGGGCCCCAACATCCAGTTCGTGGCGCTCGACGGTGGCAGCGTGGTCGGGTGGTGCGACGTCATCCGCCTCGACCGCCCCACCACCCGCCACGCCGGCAGGCTCGGGGTCGGCCTTCCCCCCGCCTATCGCGAGAAGGGGCTTGGCGCGCGTCTCATATCTGCGGTTCTTGACGAGGCCCGCGCGCGCGGGATCATACGCGTCGAGCTTCACGTGCGGGCGGACAACCCTCGTGCCATCCGGCTCTACGAGAAGCTCGGTTTCCGCCACGAAGGCCGGCTAGTGCGCGATGTGAAGATCGATGGGCACTATTACGACAGTCTCGTAATGGCTGTGCTGCTCGACGAGGATCGGCCATGACGCCTTCGCTCACGGTTCTCGCCACACCGGGCTTTGCCGACTATGCGCTCGTCGACAGCGGCGGCGGCCGCAAGCTCGAGCGCTTCGGCCGCTTCGTCGTCGACCGGCCCGAGCCGCAGGCGATGTGGCAGCAGGCGGTCGAACCGGGGGTATGGCTGCGCTCCAACGCGCAATTCAAGCCGTCGAAAGCAGAGGAAGACGAGGATGACGCCGGGCGCTGGCGGTTCGACAAGCCGCTTCCCGAAACGTGGCCGATCCAGGTGCTGGGCGTGACGATCCTTTGCCGCCTCACGAACTTCCGCCACCTCGGCATCTTTCCGGAGCAGCTGCCGCACTGGCAATGGATGATCGAGCGCATCAAGGCGGTGCGGGGGGAGAGGCCGCGCATCTTGAACCTGTTCGCCTACACGGGAGCAGCCTCGCTCATCGCGGCACATGCGGGCGCCGAGGTCACGCATCTGGATGCCTCACGCAAGGCGATCGGCTGGGCCAAGCAGAACCAATCTGCCTCCAAGATGGGCGAGGCGCCGATCCGCTGGATCCTGGATGACGCGCGCAAATTCGTAGCCCGCGAAGCAAGGCGCAACCGCACCTACCACGTCATCCTCGTCGACCCACCGAAGTTCGGGCGAGGACCGGACAACGAGGTGTGGGACGTGTTCCGCGATCTGGCACCGCTTCTGCGCGACTGCGCCCAGCTGCTCGCCCCTGGCCAGGCATCACTGGTGCTCACAACTTATGCCATCCGTGCCTCTGCTCTTGCCACGCACGCGCTGGTGGCCGATTGCATGGGGCGGCCGGGCACCCTGGAAAGCGGTGAGCTTGCCGTCATCGAAGAGAGCGCGGGCCGCCTTCTTCCAACATCCATGTTCACGCGCTGGCAGGCCTCCGATGCGACGGCCTGATCCCACCCCGAAGGCCATCACCAGTCTGCAGAACGAGCGCGTGAAACTGATCCGCTCGTTGGAAATGCGAAAGGCGCGGCGCGACACCGGCCTGTTCGTCGCCGAAGGTGCCTCCCTGCTGATCATGGCACGCGAGGCGGGATGGGTGCCGAAGATGCTCGTGTTCCTTGCGGGCGCCGCATCCGGCGGCGTCACGAAGGATCTCGTGCAGTGGGCCATGCGGGCCGACGCCGAATGTCTCGAGGTTTCGGAAGCCGTGCTCGCCAAGATCGCCGCGAAGGAGAACCCTCAGTCCGTACTGGGCGTGTTCGAGCAGCGCTGGCACAAGCCCGCCTTTGTGGGAGAGCCGGCCGGGGACGCGCTGTGGGTGGCGCTGGAAGCGGTGCGTGATCCCGGCAACCTCGGCACCATCATTCGCACCGCCGACGCCGTTGCGGCCAGCGGCATCATTCTCGTCGGCAATACGGTCGATCCGTTCTCGCGGGAGGCCGTGCGCGCCAGCATGGGCTCGATCTTCAACATGCCGCTCGTGCGCCAGCAGCCGGAGGAGTTTGCCGGCCTCGCCAAGCGCTGGAAGGGCCTGATCGTTGGCACGCATCTCGATGCGCGAAAAGACTTCCGCGCGCAGCCGTTCGATCGACCGGCGATCCTGCTGATGGGCAGCGAGGGGCCGGGCCTCAGCGATCAGCTCAAGGCCACGTGTACCGATCTCGTCAAGATCCCCATGGCCGGCAAGCTCGACAGCCTCAACCTCGCCGTTGCCACAGCGCTGCTGCTGTATGAAGCCCGCAAGGCCAGCCTGAAGCTATGAAGCTCTCGCGGGGAGACGTCCGCTATTGCGGGGGCGGCATGATGCCATTGCTGCGTGGCACCGACATCGGGTCGTCCGAGCGGCGCGACTTGCCCTCGAAGTATGCCCCCTGCTCGATCGCGAGCGACTTATGGAACACGTCGCCTTCAACGTGGCTGGTGGCCTGGAACGTGACGCTGTTGCCGCGAATGGAGCCTTGCACGGTGCCACGGACAACGATGTCCTCGGCGATGAGTGAGCCGGTGATGCGAGCCCGCTCGCCGATCACGATACGCTGGGCGTGAACGTCGCCCTGCAGGTCGCCATCGATCTGCACTTCGCCCTTGGATTCGAGGTTGCCGGTAATGGTCAGATCGGCGCCTATCACCGAGGGAGCGCCGGTGCGCGGTGCCATACCAGCGCGGCCGTTGGGCACCTGCGGAGGCGCGATGGGAGCGCCGGCCTTCAGCGGCGGAATGCCGAGGCGGCCGGCATCGATGGAATTATCCTTGTCAGGCTTCTTGGTAAACATTGACGCGCTACTCCGGCATCACAAAATTTCCGCGCCTCCTTGTAGCATGCTGGCGCATTCCGGTCACCGGGGCGTGTATGAACTTCCTTGATACGTTGCGTTTTTCCTTAGCTGCCTTGAGGCTGCCAACTGGCCGTGTGTGGTTGATGATGCTACCTGGAGTGTTCCCCCGGGGAGGTCTTTGGGGAGACAAAGAACATATGGGAGGCAGAATGTTATCGAGATCGGTGATTGCAGTGCTGGCCCTGGCGGCATTCGGTATACCCGCCACGGCATCCGCGCAGATCGCGGTATCCGCCAACGACAACAAGATGAAACTCAACGACGGCAAGGTCGAGGTGGTCAAGAGCCCGCCGCCCGACACCGTCACGGTCATCGATCTCGGCGCCAACCCTCCGAAGGTGCTGGCCGAGTTGTCGAGCATACCGAACAGCGTTGTTGGGCCTCCTTTCAATGTCGCCGTCACGCCGAAGCAGGATCTCGCGCTCATCGCCTCGAACATGGCGCTCGATCCGACCGATCCGAGCAAAACCGCGCCCGACGACAAGGTGACGGTTCTCGACCTCACGCCGCTGACACAGACCCTGTCGGCCCGCCTCAAGAGCGCTGTCGGGCTCGGCAAGAACGACCCGCCGCCCGTGCCGAAGGTGCTCACAACGTTGCAAGTCGGGAAGGGTGCCGCCAGCATCGCCCTCAACAAGGCTGGCACGCTCGCCCTCGTCGCGAACCGCAACGAAGGGACCGTCTCGGTGCTCACCATCTCCGGCAAGACCGTGACTGTCGCCGGCAAGGTCACGGTCGGTGGCGAAAAGTCAGGCCCGAGCGGCATCGCCATCACGCCGGATGGCAAAATGGCGCTCGTGACACTCGATGCGGACCACAAGATCGCCGTGCTCGCGATCGACGGCACTACCGTCACCAAAACCGACCGCTTCATCACGGCAGGCCTGAGGCCCTACCCCATCGATATCGTGAAGACGGGCGAGGTTGCTTTCGTCGCCAACGTCGGCATGACCAATGGCGACGCCGATACAATGAGCGTGATCGACCTCAAGGCCAGCCCCCCGCGCGTCGTCAACACTGTGGCCGTGGGCATGACGCCGGAAAGCCTCAAGGTATCGCCAGACGGCAAGTATGTCGCCGTGATCGTCAACAACGGGTCGAACCTCGCGGCGAAGTCGCCGTTCTTCAACGCGGCAGCGCGCCTGCAAGTGTGGGCGCGCAATGGAGCGCAGCTCACTAAGTATGGCGAGCTTGCCGTTGGCCGCTGGTGCCAGGGCATCGCCTGGAAGAACGACAATCGCAGCCTGCTTCTGCAGTGCATGGCGGAAGAGGAAATTTCCGTCATCCGCTTCTCGGGCGGCACGGGCAATTCGCTGCAGAAGGTGGGCTCCATCAAGACCAAGGGTGGCCCCGCCGGCATCCGCACTGCGGAACCCTGAGCATGTGTTGACCGGGGGCGGGGCTCAGCTCTCGCCCCCGGCACGACCTGAAGCCGCGGGCACGGATTTGCGCGTGCTTCAAAGGACAGAAGAAAGCCGACATGGAGCGTCATTACCTTCGCCCCCTGGCGCCACTGCCACCAGAGGCCAGCGCCACGACAGCCCCCTTCGGTCTTTTCGTGGGCGGGCAGGCTGTGGGTTTTGCGGCAGCCGAAGTCATCGTGCGTCGGGATGGCGCCATCTGGCGCGAGATCGTTTCGGCCCCGGAACTCGCCAGGCGCAGCGATCCCGCGTTGGCAGCGCTCGCGGCCAACATTTCTGCCCAGCGCGGCGATATCGCAGGCCTCAGCCTCGACCGGCCCCGCATCATGGGCATCATCAACGTGACGCCCGACAGCTTCTCTGATGGCGGTGCGTTCTTCGACACCGATACGGCCATCGCGCACGGCATCGCGCTTGCCGAGGAAGGCGCCGACATTCTCGACATTGGCGGCGAATCCACGCGCCCCGGCGCAAAACCGATCGACCCGCAGGCGGAATGCGATCGCGTGATCCCCGTGATCACGGCACTGCGCAGGCACACCACCGCGCGCATCTCCATCGATACGCGCAACAGCCTGGTGATGCAGCGCGCGCTCGACGCCGGCGCGCACATGATCAACGACGTGTCGGCCTTGATGCACGATCCCGCAAGCATCGGCGTGGTGGCCAAATCTGGCGTTCCGGTCGTGCTCATGCACATGCTCGGCACGCCGGAGACGATGCAGGTAAAGCCCACCTACGACGACGTGCTGCTCGACGTCACGGACTATCTCGCGTCACGCGTTGCGGCATGCGAGGCGGCCGGCATCCCCCGCGAGAGGATCATCGTCGATCCCGGCATCGGCTTCGGCAAGACGGTGTCGCACAATCTCGCGCTGATCCACGGCCTCTCGATCCTGCACGGCCTCGGCACCGCCGTGCTTCTCGGTGCCTCGCGCAAGAGCTTCATCGCCAACCTGATGAAGCGGCTCGGGGCGCCGCCACCCGAGAACCGCCTTGCCGGCTCTCTCGCGGCCGCGCTCGAAGGCGTCCGCCAGGGCGCCCAGATCCTTCGCGTGCACGACGTGGCCGAAACCCGTCAGGCCATGGCGGTGGCGCTCGAACGCTGAGGTTCGTCTATGAGCGCCAGCTGCGCGCGGCGCGCTATCGAACCTCGATCGTGAGGCGCATGGTCGGATGGATGCCGCAGAAGGCGTCGTAGGTGCCGGGTTCGGGAAAACGCAGCACGATCGATTGGCGCGGCTCCTGTGCACCGGAATTGAAGTCGAAGCGCGGGTCGAAAATTCGCACGTTGTGAGTGCGGGTGTCGTCATTCAGAATGGTCAGGGCATCGGCGCGCCCGATTGCCACGTGCGTGGGCGCAAAGCGCTTGTCGGCCTGCCGCACCGTATTCACGTTCAGCGCGGCAGGTGTGCGGGTCTGCCCGCTTGCCGCCAATACCCAGGCTTCGTCGGAAGGTTGCGGCGCACTTTCGCTCGACAAAGTGTCGAGGAAGGCGAGCAGGTCCGCGCGCTCGGCATCGGAAAGCTTCAGGTCGCGCGGCATGTCAGGGCTGAGCGAAGGGCGACGGATTCCGCCGCGCTCATAGTGGCGCACAACCTCCTCCAGTGTCGCCATCGACCCGTCGTGCATGTAGGGCGCAGTCCAGGCCAGTTCGCGCAGCGTCGGCGTCTTGAAGGCGAAGCGGGCGGATGCAATATCGATGATCTTGTGGCGGCCTTCGTCGTTCGTCGGCAAACCGATGTCGTAGAAGCCGTGGTCGGTGAAGGCGAAACCGCTGTGGCAGGCAACGCAGCGCGCCTTGCCGTTGAAAAGCTCGAAGCCGCGCACCTCGGCCTCGCTCAGAGCCTGCGCATCGCCGGCGATCCATTTGTCGAAGCGCGTCGCAGGCGAGATCAGCGTTCGTTCATAGGCGGCGATGGCCTTGGCCAAGGTGCCGGCGTCGATGCGTGGATCTTCAGGGAAGGCGGCAGCGAAGGCCGCCCGATAACTTTCAATTCGTGTCAGCCGTTCTGCCCCGATTTCGAGCGAGGCGCCCATTTCGTCCGGATGTGCCACGGGAAACCGCGCCTGGTCTTCCAGGCTCGTGGCACGACCATCCCAGAATAAGAACGGGCTGAAAGCGGCATTCCAGAGCGTGGGCGAATGCCGCGCGAGGCGTTTGCCGCTGACGCCCTTACCCAGGCGCTCGCCATCCGTGAACGAGAGCTTCTCGTCGTGACAGCTGGCACAGGCGATCTTGCCGTTGGAGGAAAGCTGCGGGTCTTCGAATATGCGCTTGCCTAGCGCCACCTTCGCAGGCGTCGAAGCGTTGTCGCGCGGCTGCGGCACGAAATCGGGGCGCGCGAAGGCAGCTTTCATCGCCTCGATGCGGGCGTTGCGGTCCGGGCTCTGGCCGAGCGCCGTCGTGAGGCGCGTCACGGCCACTGCGCTCACGAAGCCGGCGACGGCCGCCACGAGAAACAGCGACATACCTCCCGCTGCGCAGCGTAAGGACATCATCGCCGCCCCTCAGAACCGCGAGACATGTAGTTCGACATCGGACACAAGCGCGGAAAGCGCCCCGGCCTCGATCAAGGGCGCATCGGGGGGTATCGCCGCGGGCCATGCCTTCTTCAGCGCAGTGAACTGCTTCTCCACGCGCGCCAGCGCCTCGGGGTCAGCCTTCTTCACCAGGGGGGCCGCTGCAGTGATGAGCTTCTCGGCGCGCAGCATGAAGCCGCGGCCATCCTGATATTCGACCGGCTTCACGAAGCGGCCGTTCTCGATCGACGTCGCGTATTCGCTCTGTGCCACCTTCAACAGCTCCGCGGCCGTTTTCATCATGTAGCCAGCCGGCGGGTTCATGAAGCGCCGAACCGCGGCGATGGCCGCATCGAGCTTCGGGTCGAGCACTTTCAGTGCCTGTTCGTAGGCGCCTTGCTTCTGCGCCTTCACCGCCTGCGCCAGGGCCAGCAACTCGCGCTTGAAGGGTTGGATGTTGTGAAGCTTGATGTACTTCTCGAGGCCGTCATAAAGCTCCTCGGTCGGATGCAGGAAATGCGGCAGCGCCTCGTCCCATTGGCCGAGCCCCACCAATTCCTGACCCACGGCCAGATGCCCGCGGACCAGTTCCACGTCGCGATAAAAGCGGATGCGGGTGTCGCTGGGGCCGCCGTCGGTGAGATAGGATTCGCCACCCTCGGCGGGCGTTGCCGTGGCGGACTTGCCCGGCGTCTCGGCGGCGGGGCGCTTTTTCACTTCCTGGGAGCTATGGGCGTGCTGGGCGGCTGCGGGCACGGTGGCCCCCGTCGCCACAATGGTCGCGGCGCCGATGCCGATCCAGATCTTGCGTGTCAGCTTGGCCATGTCTTCCCCCTGCCCCAACGGATCGTTGCGCTTTTCGCCCTCGCGCCAGCCCCGCTCCGTCATGCCATTATGCTGCAAACTGTCCTGCCGTCCCAGCCGGCGCCATCGGCTATACACGGGCGCCCCATGCTATGAGGCCCGCATGCTTCTTGCCATAGCTGACATCTTGTCCTCCGACGATCTTGCGCAAGTCCACGAGGCGCTGGACCGGGCAAGGTTCGTCGACGGAAAGGCGACGGCCGGATGGACGGCGCGTCTCGTGAAAGACAACCTGCAAGCCACACCCGATGACGCGCTGCAGGCACTCGCTGCGCAAATCGAGGCACGGCTGCGGGCGAACACGACATTCATGCTGGCTGGCCGCCCCAGGCACATCATGGGCCCACTGTTCTCGCGCTATGAACCTGGGCACGCCTATGGACTGCACGTCGACGATGCCCTGCTCGAAGGCCGGCGCAGCGATGTGTCCTTCACGCTTTTCCTTTCCGATCCCGAAACCTACGAGGGCGGCGAACTTGTGCTCGATACACCGCTCGGCGAGGAGGCGATCAAGCTGGCGGCTGGCAGCGTCTTTGCCTATCCTGCGAGCTATCTGCACCGCGTGGCGCCCATCACGAAGGGGGTGCGGCTTGCGGCCGTGGGCTGGGTGCGGAGCTACATCCGCGACGCGGCGCAGCGCGAACTGTTGTTCGACCTCGAGACCGCGCGCCGACGCCTATTTGACCGCGAAGGCAAGACCCCAGACGCAGATCTCCTCGCCCGCTGCGCTGCCAACCTCACCCGCATGTGGTGCGATGACTAGCCTGCCGCTTCGGGAGCAGGATTCCACTGCACTGAAAATGGGCGGGCACGGGCTTCGTTGCCGCCGGGAGAAAGAATATCGAAGGCGGCACTCGGAAGAGTTGTCTGATCGCGCTGGGCAGCACGCCAACAGACCACAGGCCGACAGTTGGCCCCACGGCTGAAATTGAAAGCGCTGAAGGAGCGAAAGCCCCAAGCGCAACTCGTCCGCGGAAAATCTTTTAATTACCGCCGCCTTAGCGAACGACGCGGCTCAAGCAGCAGCCGTGTACGCCCCCGGCCCCCTTTTTTGAGCATGCCGTCCCGATGGCTCTACTGCAATTGCATGACAACGAGCCCTGCACAACAAGCGATGCTGCCCAAGAGGCCGAACCAAAACTTAGCGCGTGCCCGTTCGTTCATGTCGGCCCTTCCTTGTCAGCGCGTGGAAGAATGTCGCCTAGGTGCGGACAACGGATGGAAGCTCGCCCTGTTCGTCGTCGCCGTTCAGGGATCCGTCCTGATCTTCAGCTGAACGCGATCCGGGACATACCGCTGCGATCAGTGCCGGGATGGCCCGACCGCATCTGCGATGTATCGCATCATCGCCGCTCCGAGAACGCGCTGACCAAGCGCGTTAAGATGACCGCCGTCGTCCGATTTCTGCGGGTCGAGTGCTGGATATTTGCGGCCACGAAGCACGAAAAGCTCCTCGCGGCCATCCTGCCGCTGAGCTTCGCGCCCGGCGATATCCAGAATAGGTGAGCCTGCAAACTTTTCCTTTAGGAGCGCATTGTATTCCTGGCGCTTGGCATTGGACTCGTCCTCCCAGACCTCCTTGCCAATGAGGCGGAAGGCACGCCACTTCATTTCGCGCGGGTAAACCGTGAGGGGCACGGTAGCGTGACCGATCTTGATATCCGGTCGGTCCCGTTGAAGGTCTTCGATGGCAACGCGATACGTGCGAAAGAGCGCCGCTACGTCTGTCCTGGGATTGAAATCAACGAAGCAAAGCTTCATGAGCGCGAGATCCACGCCCTTCGGCGGAAGCGATCGAACTGCAGTTACGAACGCATCAATCTTTGAATCTGGACGCCCGTTCTCTCCACCAGAGAACTCGATGAGCGCCGCGCCTCCCGTTGCATCGATCCGTTCCAGCGGCACGACCCGTAGATGGTCCTGTCCTCCGGACCCCGCATCGAGGGAGCGCATTCCGGATATGATGTCCGCTCCGACAGAGTGATGCAAGAACAGTATCCTGGAAGCGGCCACCACCGCCATCTCGGAGGCTGATGGCTGCGCCTGGCTGATGATGGCTGGCGGCCCCTTTTCATGCGCTGCGACCTTGGACATTAGCCCGCTCTGACCTAGACCCAGAAGCAGCGCCACCGCAACAAGTGCAAACCGCTTCATTCACGTCTCCACTCAATCAAAATTCCCCAAGAAGTCCTGGGTCGACCCGAGACTAGGGCGCCCGCCGGGCGTCGGCAACCACCGACCCCTTGAGAAAACCAATTTTCGGCGCGGAAATTCTTCGGCGTAGCGCTCGGCCTCGCCAGCCGAAAGCCGCGACAGGGCTTACCGTATCATCTCCGCGCAAAGTGCTGGATGTCTATGGCCATTTACGTCGAGGCCAGAGGCCGACGATGACAACGAATTCAGCCCGACTTCACGCCGACCGAGTAGAGACGCTGGGCGTTGCAGGCGCGATGGGTGAACGCTTGCCCTTTGAGGGTTGCGACAGGACTGAAAGCACAACTCAGCCCGCCGCCTTTGATTTCGATGCAGATGCGCAGCGTGCGCGCGGCATCGCAGTTGTTGACCGCCGTGACGACGATCTCGCCTGTGCACGCTTTCCCTGATATCGACCGCGCTGCAATGCACGCCACTTGGAACTGATGCGTTGGGCGGCAATCGAAGCTGCGGATCCCGGAGTCGCGTCCGAACGTCGAGAGATCGCGGTCGCTCCGCCTTATCTTCTTTGTGCCCTCGGGGCACCGGCAGATCTTATCCTCGTATGAGGCACCGCCTCCTGCAATCGAGCAGGACTCAGTCCATTGCGCATGACCATCGTGCGCGGTTGCCACGAGACCGAGAATAAAAATGGAAAGGACGCGGAATGCCTGCATGCGACTTGCCCCACGTTGCATGTAAAGGCATTTTAGTTTGGCGGGCGGTCTTTGCAAAGGCCCTGCGACCGGGCTCTGTGGTTGCTCGCGATACCTTGGCGATCGGGGACGCCACTCATGAGACAGATCACCTTTATCGCTCTGGTCGCGGCTCTCGCCTGTGGCGGGACCCTAGCCGAGGCCAGTCCCCGGCACGCCTGGCCTCTCCGCGCTGGGCCGGCGATCGTGGTCCCGGCAAAGGTGATCTGCGGTTCGTATCAGAGGGGAAATCAGGTCGTTACCGAATACTGCCAGGATGGCTACGAGTGCGACATGGTCGCTCGCAAATGTCGGCCTGGTCCGGAACTGCAGAAGAAATTCGACGACGAGCGCGCCGCCGCGCTGAAGAAAGCGCAGCAAGAAATTGCCAAGGACAAGCGGCTGGAACGGCGGCAAGAGGAGCGGACGGCGCTCGGTCAGGGAAAAGGAGAAACCTATTACATCTGGAATGGCGATCCCAGGGTCATGCCGACCCCTCGGCATCGTCCGGGCCACTGGGCCTCGCAATCCCAAGCGCTTAGGAATTCTGCAAGACCCAACGCGGCGCTTGCGAACCGGCCACCGCTGCCGCCGTCTGTCCGGACGAACATCGAGGCGCTTGTCGCCGCCGCAGCCCGCCTCCAATCAGGAGACCCGGCGCGCGCTCAGATCATCACGGCCGTCAGAAGCATCATCAAAGAGCATCAGCTTCCTCTCGATCTCGAGCAGCTGCTGGGCGACGCGTGCGGCCCTCAGGAGGTTCGCCTGGTGGACGGCGTCGATGCGGAAAGGCTGTCATGCACGCCCCAGGACATCAGCGACGTCGTTCGGGCCAGCAACCGGTGCACGAACGGTGCGACCGACGCCGAAGAGGCCTGCCGACGCTACGAATTCGGGCTCGCTGTCATGGATGCGGAGCCGCAGATCGGCGCGCTCTGTCGCGCCCAGGAGACTGGTGCTGCGGGCCAGAGTTCAGAGGCGTTGAGCGAATGCGCGCGGAGGCGCTTTCTCAATGCTTGGGACGCGCGGATGTCGCCGCGCCCCAAGGTATCGACGGGCGTGCAGGTCGGTCGTCCCTGCGCGCCGGGAAGCGCCGAGGCGCCCTCCAGGGAGAGCCTGCGGGAGCACCTGCGACGGGCGATCGACGCAATGCCGGACTTCCTGCCGGATCCGCAGACGTTGGCTCCGGCGCCGCTGACGCTCGCCGCACCGGCCGAGAGTCCGCCGCCGGATACCGCGGTGCCGACAGCCGCGCAAGCCGATGAAGCCTTCTGCGCGTATATCGCGCGGCGCGCCGTGAGGGGGCAACTCACCGCAGCGGCGGCGACACCCATTCCAGCCGAATGCCGCGAAGCCATGGACGCCGCCAAGTCCTGTCTCGAACAGCGATGCAGCATGGCGGATATCATCGCCGAGGAAGAGCGTCCGCCCGAGCCTCCGATGCCCTGGGGGCTCGAGGATCGACGTGCCGTCGATCGTCTGCTCGAGGCGCCCGACGTGGCCGCTGCGCCGACGCAGCCAACGGTGCTGCAGCCGCAGAAACCAGGCGTCACGGTGCCACCGCCAACCCCGCCGTCAGTGCAGACGCCGTCGGTGCCATCGCCGACGAGGTCGCAAGAGCCGATGCCGTCTCCAACTCCGCCGGCGGTGCAGAAACCGACCGTGCCGGGCCCAAGCCAGGCAACGACCGTGCCGCCACGCCGAGGTGAGCCGCCGGGGCAGGCTCCTCAGCCCCCAGGGCCGACCGCCCCGACCGCCCAATCCCCCCAAGTGCCCGCTCAGAGCCCGCCGACGTCGATTGCGCCCTCGGTGAAGATGCCGCCTCCGAGCGTGAACAGTCCGGCGCCAGATGTCCCCGTGCCAACGGTGCCCAAGAGATGATCCCTTCGATGCACGCTTCATCGATAACTTCCGCCGCGATCTTCCTCGCCCTCCTTGCGTTGCACCCGTCTAACGCCCGGGCGCAGGCTGCGAGATCGTGCAACTCTCCCAGTACATGTGCCTCCCAGCTGCAGGCTGCAGATGGCCGTGTGGCGAGCGAAGCGTCCTATCAGGCGCTTCTGCATCGGGCGGAGGTGAGACGGCGGGCCGGGCTGCTGCGCGGCGCGATCGATGACGCCTCCGAGGCCATCACGCGGATCGCCGGACCGCAACCTGAGCCGTTCCTGTTGCGCGGCGACGTCTTCATGATCGCGGGGCAATTCTCAGCCGCGATCGATGACTATCGCATGGTGCTGCGCTTCGATCCGCGGAACGAGCAGGGCCTGATGCGCAAGGCACTCGCTCACCGCTCCCTGGGCCAGTTGAAGGCAGCTGTCGAGGCCTACGGTCAAGTCCTTGCCATCGACCCGATGGAAGCCGATGCCCACCTGGGGCGCGGGTTGGCCTATGCAGCTTCTGGTCACCTGCCGGCCGCAATCGCCGACTTCACGCGCGCCCAAAGGATCGCGCCCGACGATCCACTCCCACTCTACCATCGCGCCCTGGCATGGCGACATGCGGGAGAGCCGCAGAACGCGCTGAACGACCTTTACGCGGCCCTCGAATTGGCGCCGACGCACGCGATGAGCCTCAACACCAGAAGCCAGATCTATCACGAGGCTGGCTTCACGGAGCGCGCTCTCGAGGATGCAAACGCCGCGCTGCGTGCCGACACGCAGTTCGCCGCCGCCTACCACAACCGCGCAAGCATTCTGGCCGCACTCGGACGGGTCGACGAAGCTCTGGCGGACTTCGAGCGCGCGCTCGTCCTGCAGCCCAGCGCGGAAACACTGTTGGCAAGAGCGGCATTGCGCGCACGGTTGGGTCAGACAGAGGCGGCGGCGGACGACCTGGACGCGGCCATGCTGCGAGCCCCGACATCCCCGCACGTCTACACGATGAAGGCCGAGGCCCTTGTCGCCGCCCAACGATATGAAGAGGCGGACAAGGCGCTCGTGCGGGCGCTTCTCATCGATCCGGGCCACCTGCCGGCGCTGCGTGTGAGGATCCGTGTCGCCGAAGCAGCAGGGTCCCCGACGCGGGTCGCCGAGGCTCGAGCCGCGCTCCATGCGGCGGTGGATGCTGCGGCGGAAGCAGCCGCGAAGCGCAAGGTCGCTTTGGCGTCGGCTTTCATGGCCGAGGACTTTGTCGCAACCTTCATCACCGGGGAGCCTGAGGAGCAACTCGTCTCCAATGCGGCGAGCTGGTGCAATGCGGAACTCGGTATGGAGACCGTCCGAGGCTGCAGCCAACTGCTGGCCCTCCGGCCCGACAATCTGGCCGCGCGCCTGCTGCTCGGCAACGCCCTCATCAAGATTGGGTGGGCCGATCGGGCGCTGCAACTTGCGGACGATGTCGCACGTCGTCACGACTCGGGCGCCGACAGCTTCATCCGCGCGGGCGCGCTGCGCCTGCTGAAGCGCTACGACCAGGCCGAGGCCGAGATTGCACGCACGTTCGCGAAGCTGCCGAAAAACCCGTACTTTCTCGTGGAGCGCGCCCTGATCTTGAGACAAATGGGAAAGTACAAGCAAGCGGCAGAGGACTTGGCGGATCTCGTCAAGTCCAATCCGAACCAATATGGCTATCAGCAGACGCTCGGCGTGCTCCAGGTCGCGATGAAGGACAACCGACGCGCCCTCGAGAGTTTGCGCAAGGCCCAGAAGCTGGAGGAGGATCCCTACAATCTTCTTTTCATCCACCTAGCGCGGCGCCAGCTTGGCGAGACGGATAAAGCCGAACTGGAGAAGGGTTTCTTGCGACTGGGCTCGGACAAGTGGCCCTATCCGGCGTTCCTATATCTCGTCGACCGCATCAGCCTTCAACAGCTGATGCAGGTTGCCGAGAAGAAGGGTGAGCGGTGCGAGGCATATTTTATTGCCGGCATGCATCTGTTGCCGACATCGAGCGTGGAGGGGCAAGAGCTTTTGCGGCGAGCCGTCGCCGAGTGCCCGACCGACTATCACGAGTCGTTCGTTGCCAGGGCTTATCTGAAGCCGTGAGACGCGGCAGGCGCGGTGCAGATGGGGGTTGTGGCGCGATGCTCAATCGAGCACGACGTTGTTGATCACTTTGGGTCAGAAGTGAGCCTCAGCCTATGGCGTGCCCACGGTCTGTTTTTCCCCATCCCCGTTATGGCTCCCCCGGCCGTCGCCCGAGAGGGCGGGCATCAGGCAAGTTCCATCTCGATGGCCTTTCGCACGGCCGGCCGATCCAGCATGCGGCGTCGGTGGTCGACCACGCGCGGAACGCGGGCGCACTCCACGCCATCGGCTTCCATCCACTGGGCGAGCGTGAACAGGTAGGCATCCGCAATCGTGTAGGCCTCTCCCATGACCCACGGCTGCTTCAGCATCGTGTGCTCGATGAGAGCGAAGCAGTCTCCCACGGCCTTCGGAACCATTCTCTGCATGTCCGCAATTGATGCGGGCTCGCGGGCCCATCGATAGCCACGCATGCGGTGCGCGTGCGCGATATGCACCGTGGAGCAAAGGTAACTGTTGAACGCCTGGACTTCGGCGAAAGCAAACGCATCGTCCAAAGGCGCAAGCCCGGCGCCTGGATAGCTCTGTGCGACGAACGCGAGCATGGCTGGCGTTTCGGTGAGTGTACCGCGCGGGGTCACCAAGGCCGGCACGCGCGCCTTTGGATTGATTTTCAGAAACGGCTCCGACAGTTGTTCCGCCTTGGCAAAATCGACGCGCCGCAGCTCGTAGGCGACGCCCGCCTCTTCGAGGGCGATGTGCGTGGCAAGGGAGCAGGTGTGAGGCGCGTAGTAAAGGCGGAGCATATTTCCCTCCCAGTCCGTTTCGGTGACGAGCGTTCGGTCCGCGCCCCTGGTCACAGGTAGACCTTCCCGAGGTCGACTGTAGAGGCCTTGCGGCATGATCTGTTACCAGATACGCGAGCTGGCCTGATAGTGCGCGGCAAGATCTTATCGGCAGCGTTCTTCGCTCGTCCTCGCCAGATCAAACGAACTTGACCTGCTTATGGAAGGGCAATTCCCGCAGTCGCTTCCCGGTAGCGGCAAATATGGCATTGGCGAGTGCTGGGGCTGTGGGGGGAACCGGAGGCTCGCCGATCCCGCGAACCCTGCTGCCATTCTCAAGGCCTCTCACAAAGATCTGCGGGCATTGATTAATGCGCATCCCTTCGTGCGCGTCGAAGTTGGTTTGTTCAGCTTTGCCGTCGGCGAAGGTGATGGCGCAGTTCATGGCGTGCCCAAGTCCGAACACGACACCACCCTGAACCAAGTTCTCAAAATTTACCGGGTCGAGCACTCGGCCGACTTCGCATGCGATCCATACCTTTTCGATCTTGATGCCCTTCGGTGAGGCGCTCACTTCGACGATTTCGGCTACCGGCACGCCGAAGCTCTCGACAAAAGCGATGCCGCGCCCTCGGCCTGCCCCCAACGCGCCACCCCAACTTGACATCTCGCCAACGGCTTCGAGCACCTTGCGTGCGACCAGATCGGGCGTCAGGCGAATGCGCTCCTTGAGGGGATCGGCCCCCGCCGCATGAATGAGCTCATCCACGAACGACTCCAGTATGAAGCCTCCAGCGGCCGCACCAACGGAACGCCAGGATGAAACCGGGGCGAGTTCCGGAGCCTTGTATGCGCGCAGGCGGAAGTTCTCGATCGCGTAGGGCGTCGTCCAGGCCCCGGCGGCAATTTGCGGATCGGGTCCCATCGCCGGAATGCCGGCACGACCCATTTGAGATGCCGTGACCGAGGGCGAGGCGATCTGCAAATCAATGCTCTCAATTCTCCCCGGGGCGACCGTGCCGCGCGCGCGTCCGATGGCGAGAGGACGCGGGAAATCGTGCGCGAAATCTTCCTCTCGACTAAACGTCAGCTTTACCGGCACGCCCCGCACTTGATTGGCGATTTCGGCCGCCTGTTTCAGCCAGTCGAATTCGAGCCGGTGGCCGAAGCTCCCGCCGATGAACTGATTGTTCAGCACGACCTGATCGGGCTTGTGACCAGTGATACGGCCCACGATTTGTTGGGCAATGCGTGGTATTTGATGCCCGGTCCAGACCTCTACCGCGCGGTCCGTGACGCGCACGGTGGCGTTGAGCGGCTCTAGCGGTTGGTGTGCAACGTAGGGCGAGCGATACTCAGCAGACACGACCTTGCCCGACGTGAGTGAGTTCTCCACTTTTCCTTTGTCGTGCCACACCTTGTCGAGATGCGCATCCTTGAAAGCGCTCTCTATGGCGCGCCAGTGGTCCGCCTGTTCGGCCGGATAGGGCGCAGGTCCCCATTCGCACTTGATCACCTCGACAGCCTTCATGGCGCGCCAGGTATTGTCGGCGATGACAGCGATGCCATTCGTAATCGGGACCACCTTCTGCACGCCACGCATCGCGGTTGCCGGTGTCGCATCGTAGCGCAACAGCTTCCCGCCCTGCCGGGGATTAGTGCGTACTGCAGCGTAGACCATGCCTGCGCTTTTGAAGTCGATGCCGTAGCTGAGTGTTCCGGTCGATTTGGCAACGATGTCGAGCCGCTGCATCGGCTTGCCGAGCAGGCGCCATTGATTTGCAGGGCGCAGGACAACGTTCGTCACCGGCTCTATTTGCGATGCAGCAGATGCGAGTTCGGTATAGCGTATGGCCTTGCCATCGGGCAGCAGCACCGAACCCTTCTCCGTGCGCAGGCGCTCGACCGGCACGCCGGTCTGCCTCGACGCAGCGAGCCTCAACGTCTCGCGGGCGACGGCACCAGCGACACGCAGCTTGTCGAAGCTATCGGGGGCTGCGCTGGAGCCCCCCGTGATCTGCATGCCCAGAACCTTGAACAACGCGGAACCGGCGCTGCGAGCAGTCTCGGCGATAAAACTGTGGTCGGACGGCGCAAACGGCATCGCATCATCAGCAAGAGCGGTGTTCCAGTAGGCGGCACTAGGAGTGCCGAAAGTAATGTCATACTGACCCGCCTCCAGGTCCAGTTCCTCCGCAATCAAGGCCGCCTGCATCGAGGCTACACCCTGGCCCTTGTCGGCATGAGGTGTAACCAGAGTGATCCGATTGGCGTCGATCTTGACCCAGGGATTGAAGGCCACCTCACCCTTCGACAATGAGGTCTTCAGCGGGTTATCCGGACGGCGCTTCACAAGATACGTTCCGAATACGACACCGCCTACAATTGCGACGGAACCGACGAGAAAACTGCGGCGGGCGATCTTTGCTGCGCGACCCATGCTACTTGCCCTCCGCGATTTTGCGCGCAGCAAGCTTCACGGCATCGCGGATGCGGGGATAGGTGCCGCAGCGGCAGAGATTGCCAGACATAGCGTCGTCGATATCGTTGTCGGTGACGGACGTATTCTGCGCAAGCAGGGATGCCGCCTGCATGATCTGCCCTGACTGGCAATAGCCGCACTGCGCTACTTGCATTTCGATCCAAGCGGCCTGCACCGGATGGAGTTTCTGCGGAGTGCCAAGGCCTTCGATTGTCGTGACTTTGCCGGTTACATCGCCCACGGCCATCTGGCAGGAGCGCACTGCCGCACCGTCAACAAGAACCGTGCATGCACCGCAAAGCGCTGCGCCACACCCATACTTTGTGCCGGACAGGCCGACGACGTCTCGAAGTGCCCACAAGAGAGGCATCTCAGGCTCGACATCGATGTCGTGCACCTGCTCGTTGATCGTGAGCTTCATCGCCGTAGCACGCCTCCAAGGGTCAGGCACATAAGCTGGCGCCGGCCACGCCATTTGGCAATAGATCCCAATCTTTTCGTCTCTCACGCTACGATGACAAAAATGTTGCTTGCAGCCTGGCGCATTCAATCCGGCGCCGTTCTTGGGTAATGCGCCCGCTCCGGCACGAGCTGGTCTCGCCCTATCGATGATCATGAGGAATGGACACCCCCCAAGGCAGCTGCTCTACGCTGCAAGAGTTCTTGCGTTCCTTGCGCGAAGGTTGCTGAATAACCGCCGTAACTACCCGCGTGAGAACCACAGCGGTCTGTCGCCCGCCCATATGGGTGAAGCCAAGTCCCGACGGAGAATGTCGATGTCTTTTGAAGCTCTCGATGTGTTCGAGCAAATGCAGCCGTTGGAAGTTCAATGGCTTCTCGCGACAGCAGAGCTGGTGCTTTTGGAGGCAGGCGATGTGATTCTGCGCGAGGGAGAACCGCCTTCGCATATTTTTTTCGTCGCCGATGGCCAGTTGGAGATCACGGTCTATTCGGGGCATGGCAGTATCGTGCACGTCGGACGGATGCAACCCGGCGACGTGGTCGGGGAGATCTCATGGCTGGATGCCAAGCCTGCCTCTGGCAGCGTCCGCGCCATCGAGATGGCCAGCGTACTGCGTCTGCCGACGACCGCGCTCGATGCAAAACTTCGCACTGATCCTGTCTTTGCGGCGCACTTTCTCCGCGGCATTGCGAAAGTCCTGGCGGAACGGCTGCGCAAGACCACGCAGCAGTTGCGGACCCATGCGGGGGTTGATGCGCTCGACGGCAATAGTATCGCGAGATGTCTGGCTCAGCTCAAAGACGCCGTCGCGGCCGTGGAGAAGGAGGGTGAGCACGCAGCGCCCTCCTTCGAAAGCGCCTTACACGCTCTCGACAAGGAAATCGCTGGGACTGCAATGTCGGCCGGGACCGCAGAGGCGGTGCGTCAAGACCTGCGTCCCATCTTCTCGCGCTCTGCCATCGGCTTGCGCTGCATCTCGAGGCCGAGAGGCTACGCGACCGATTATGCGACCCTTGAGATGATCCATGCGGCGCAACCCAACGGCGCCGATCGCACCGGCAAAATAATCGACGCGGCCCTGCTCAACTACCCCACAGTGCGGGCCATTCGGGGGCGCGGGCACATGATGAAGGACGCGCTGCGCCGTGAAATCGATCGGCGCGTTGCCCCTGTTCACGTCACCTGCCTGGGCGCCGGCGCAGCCCCTGAGGTGTTCGAACTCCTCGAAGATGCAACTTTGGCTTCGCGCGCGATTTTCACGTGCGTTGACGTCGACCGCGAAGCGGTTGCAGTCCTCAACGCCCACATGGACAAGGCTCATTGCACGGATAGGGTCACGGCGCTCCACGCCAACATTCTGCACCTTGCCACTGGACGGGATGACCTAGGGCTCGAGCCGCAACAGATCATATACAGCTGCGGACTGCTGGACGTGCTCGCAGACGACACGGCGGTTGCACTCCTGAACTGGTGCCATCAACGCCTATCACCCAACGGGATCCTGCTCATGGGTGCGATAGGGCCAGATGACAGCAGCTCGGCGCTTCTGAAGGAGACGCTCGATTGGCAGATCAAGCACCGCTCCGCAGCTGATCTTAAAGGCCTTTTGCAACGTTCCCAATTCGATGTAGCGAGCGCAGAAGTTATCGCAGATCTTGCGCACCCCGGCATCGTGCTGCTGGTGACAAAGATTTAGCGGAGTTCCAACTTGCGGTCCCCCGTGCGGTCGGTGAAGGGAAAAGCCAGCGGTACGGGTACAAAGCCGACGGCAGAGAAATGCCAGCGGAGAGAAACCGGGCATTTCAAGGCGCATCATGGGCCGCCGCCGCACTCTGAGAGGGGGAAGAAGCAAAGTGCATTGTCGCGCCTCTTAACGACCGGTCGACCGCCAGCCGAACAAGGTACGCCCGTCCGGGTTTCCGTAGGCTGGTGTGCGCCCTGCGGGCGGGTGCGGCGCAAGCTATGCGTCGGGCTGCGTTGACGCCACGCGCGGCGCAGGGCACTGCAGGGGGAACAATGTCTTCCCTGTGAGCCCCCCATGCTCGGACTATCCCGCCCTGTCCTCCTCGTCATCTTCGCGGCCGCGACGATGCTCACATTCAGCATGGGCATCCGCCAGAGCCTCGGCCTCTTGATGCAGCCGCTGACGCGGGACATCGGCGTCTCGGTGGCGGATTTCACCCTCGCCATTGCAGCGCAAAACCTGGTCTGGGGGTTCACGCAGCCGCTCGCCGGCGGCATGACGGTGCGCTACGGCTTCCGCGCGGTGATGACGGTGGGCGCGCTGTGCTACGCGGCCGGTGTGCTGATCCTGGCGCTGGCGCAAGGTGCCCTGAGCGTAGCGCTGGGCGCCGGCCTCTTCATCGGCATCGGGCTCTCCTGTACGGCGTCCGCCATCGCCATGTCTGTCGGCGCCAAGATCGTGTCGCCGGCGCAACGCAGCATGATTCTAGGCGTGCTCTCGGCGGCCGGATCAATCGGCGCCCTCATCTCGGCCCCCATCGGGCAATGGGTGTCGACGGGCTTCGGCTGGCGCATGGGCGCCCTCGCCTTCCTTGCGCTTGCCTGCATCATGATCCCCGCCGCCTTCATTGCAGGGCGCGTTGACCGGATGGCAGCCTCGGAGGCCCCCACCCGCCGCGACGACAGCACCGCGCTGCAGGCCCTGCAGCACGCCATGCGCGAGCCCTCCTTCATGATCATGAGCTGCACCTATTTCGTATGCGGCATGCAGCTCGTCTTCCTCACCACGCACCTGCCCTCCTACCTTGCAATCTGCGGCATGGACCCGATGTTGAGCGCGCAGGCGCTGGGCATGATCGGCGGCTTCAATGTGCTTGGCAGCCTCTTCTTCGGCTGGGCCGGTGGGCGCTGGAACAAGCTCGCGCTCCTCGGCATCATCTACATGACGCGCTCGTTGGTGCTCGCCTGGTACTTCGTAGTGCCGCCAACCCCGGTCTCGACGCTCGTGTTTGCGGCCCT
>JBDHTJ010000082.1:0-21562 GCA_039808585.1 Hyphomicrobiaceae bacterium
GAACTGCTCGTTCTGCGCCAGCACCGGCTCCGCGAGGGCGGTCATGCCCACGGCGGCAGCGGCCAGCGCCAGGAATTTGCGGATCATTCGTTTTCTCCTCCATTGCTCCGGTCGCATTGCCGGAGGTTTTTTCACGTTTGCGAGCCTTGGTGTTCTTGATCTTGTCTTCGCCGACGTACGCGCCGCTCTGCCTTGCGCGCCGCCCAATGCGTCATGTGGTCAATACGGATAGGGCCACAGCCTCAGCTTCTCCTTCGCGATGGACCACAGCTTCGCGAAGCCGTGCGGCTCGACGATCAAAAGATAGCAGATGAGACCGCCAGTCACGATGAAGACCAAGTGCGACACTGTCTCGACGGAGATCGGAATGCCCAGGGCGTGGGGCACCTGATCGAGCATGATCGGAAGCACAAGGATGAAGGCGGCACCGAGGAAGCAGCCGAGGATGGAGCCCAGGCCGCCGATGATGACCATGAACAGCAGCTGGAACGAACGGTTGATGTCGAAGGCCAGAGGTTCCCAGGCGCCGAGATAGACGAAGGCCCACAGGCCGCCAGCGACACCGACGATGAAGGACGAGACAGCGAAGGCGGAGAGCTTCGCGTAGAGCGGGCGGATGCCCATGAGTTCCGCGGCGATGTCCATGTCGCGGATGGCCATCCACTGCCGGCCCAGGTTGCCGCGCACCAGATTCTTTGCGAGTGCCGCGAAGATCACCACGGCGGCCAGGCAAAGGATATAGCGCTCGATGGGCGTGTTGATGTGCAGCGGGCCAAAATACATGTCGGGTGCGGAGACGGAGCCGGAACTTGCGTAGTTCACGAACCACTTCACGCGGATGAACACCCAGTCGAAGAAGAACTGGGCGGCCAACGTGGCAACCGCGAGGTAGAGACCCTTGATTCGGAGGCTTGGAATGCCGAACAGGATGCCGACGATTGCCGCCATGAGGCCGCCCAGCAGGATGGAAACGAGGGCGGGCAGGGGCGGTATGCTGATCGCCGTGTTGAACCACTCCAGCGGGATGTGCACGCCGGTTGCGAATTTGTAGGCAGAATAGGCGCCGATGGCCATGAAGGCGCCGGAGCCCAGCGAGATCTGTCCGCAATAGCCTATCAGGATGTTCACGCCGATGGCGGCGAGCGACAGGATCAGGAACGGGATCAGGATGGCGCGCAAGAGATAGTCGCTGCGGAAGGGCCAGGCCTGGACCTGTGCCAGCAGCGGCACGCCGATGAAGGCGACGGCAAGAAGAATGGCGAGCGCGATCCGGTCTTGGCGGATCGGGAAGACCGCCATGTCGGCCGCGTACGTGGTCTTGAACTGGCCCGCTTCACGATAAAGCACGGGGACGCCTCCTCAAATCCGCTCGATGATGCGCTCGCCGAACAGCCCCTGCGGGCGGACGAGCAGCACTGCGAGTGCCAACACGTAGGCGAACCAGTATTCGATGCCGCCGCCGATCTGGGGACCGAGGTAGGCTTCGGCGAGTTTCTCGCCCGCGCCGACGATCAAACCGCCGATGATGGCGCCGGGCACCGAGGTGAAGCCGCCGATGATCAGCACCGGCAGGGCCTTCAAGGCGAGGAAGGTGATCGAGAACTGCACGCCGAGCTTGGTGCCCCAGACGGTGGCAGCCACCAGCGCCACGAGCCCCGCGACCAGCCAGACGACGAACCAGATCCAGCTGATGGGAATGCCCACCGACTGGGCGGCTGCGTGGTCGTCGGCGACGGCACGCAAGGCACGACCCGTCTTCGTGCGCTGGAAGAAGATGGCCAGGCCTGCGACGAGAATTGCGGCAATGAGGCCGCCCCAGACGTCGAGTTTGTTCACGAGGATGCCGCCGGGGAACAGGCTTTCGAACAGGAACCAGGCGTCTGTGGGAAAGAGGCGAAGGGGATAGACATCGGAGCCGAAGATCATCTGCGCCGCGCCTTCGATGATGAAGGTGGCGCCGATCGTCGACATGAAGAGGGTGAGCCCGTCCTGATTGACGAGCGGGCCCAGCACGTAGCGTTCCACGAGCCAGGCGGTGGCGGCCATAACCAGGCCCGCGAAAACAAGCGCGAGGAAGATGGCCGCCCAAACGGGAACGCCGTGCGCGGCGAAGAAGTCGAGGCTGCGGACGAGCGCAAGGCCTGCAAGCAGCACCATGGCGCCTTGCGCAAAGTTGAACACGCCGGAGGCCTTGAAGATGAGCACGAAGCCCAGGGCGACAAGGGAATAGAGAACGCCCGAGAGCAGGCCGCCAATGAGGATCTCGAGGAACTGGCCGAATGCAACCACGAAATTCGCGCTCCTAATGCGGGATGCCGAGATAGGCGTCGATCACGGCCTGGTTGGCCTGCACCTCGGTCGGCGTGCCGTCCGCGATCTTGCGGCCGTAGTCGAGCACGGCCACGCGGTCGGACAGGTCCATCACCACGCCCATGTCGTGCTCGATGAGGGCGATTGTGGTGTTGAACGTGTCGCGCACGGTGAGGATGAAGCGGCTCATGTCCTGCTTTTCCTCGAGGTTCATGCCGGCCATGGGCTCGTCAAGCAACAACAGCTCGGGCTCGGTGGCGAGCGCGCGGCCGAGTTCCACACGCTTCTGGAGGCCGTAAGGCAGCTTGCCGACAGGCGTCTTGCGGATGTGCTGGATCTCGAGGAAGTCGATGATCTGCTCCACAGCCTCGCGATGCTGGATCTCCTCGCGCTGCGAGAAGCCCCAGTAGAGCGCCTGTTGCAGAATGCCCTTCTTCATCTTGAGGGTGCGGCCCGTCATGATGTTGTCGAGCGTCGACATGCCCTTGAACAAGGCGACGTTCTGGAAGGTGCGGGCGATGCCCTGGCTTGCTGCAATGTAAGGCCGCATGGCGCGGCGCTGGCGGCCCTTGAAGGTGATGGTGCCTTCCTGGGGATGATAGAAGCCGTTGATGACGTTCAACATAGATGTCTTGCCGGCGCCGTTGGGGCCGATGATGGCGCGGATCTCGCCTTTGCGGATGTCCAGCGAGACGCCGCGGATCGCCTTCACGCCGCCAAAGGACAACGACACGTTCGCGACAGACAACATGACATCGCCGTTGGCGAGGCTGGAGGCGTCCTTGGCGAGCGGCTTGGGGTTTACGTCGGCTTTCATTCGGCAGCCTCCCGCACAGGGCCAGCGGCAGCGGCAGGATAGGTCTTCGTATCCAGCACGCGCACGTTTCCTGAGAGCATGCCCTTGCGGCCATCCTCGAACGTCACTTCCGTCGACATGCTGGCGCTGGTGGAGCCGTCATAGAGGGCCTTGATGAGCGGGGCGTAGCGCTCGGCGATGAAGGTGCGGCGCACTTTCTGGGTGCGCGTCATCTCACCGTCGTCCGCATCGAGTTCCTTGAACAGGATGAGGAAGCGCTTGATCTGCGAAGCAGCCATCTGCGGTTCCTGCGCGAGGGCCCTGTTCAGCTCGTCCACGCGGCCTGCAATGATTTCGGCAACTCGCGGATTGCCCGCCAGCTCCTGGTAGCTTGCATAGGAGACGTTGTTCCTCTCGGCCCAGTTGCCGACGGAGACGAGGTCGATGTTGATGAACATGGTGACGTAGTCGCGCCCATGGCCGAAGGCGACGGCCTCGCGCACCTCGGGGAAGAACTTGATGCGGTTCTCGAGGTACTTCGGCGAGAAGAGCGCGCCGCTGTTGAGCCGGCCCACGTCCTTGGCCCGGTCGATGATTTTCAGGTGACCCCGCTGGTCGAAGAAGCCTGCGTCGCCTGTGTGCACCCAGCCGTCGGCCGTCTTCGTTTCGGCGGTGGCCTGGTCGTTCTTGAAGTATTTCAGGAAGACGCCGGGGCTTCGGTAGAGAACCTCGCCGGTGTCGCTGATCTTTATCTCCACATCCGGCCCGGGCTTGCCGACGGTGTCGGAGTAGACCTCGCCATCGGGTTGCAGCGTGATGTAGACGCTGGCTTCCGTCTGGCCGTAGAGCTGCTTCAGGTTGATGCCAAGCGCACGATAGAAGCGGAAGAGTTCGGGCCCGATGGCCTCGCCAGCCGTGTAGCCGACGCGAAGGCGCGAGAAGCCCATGCGGTTGCGCAAGGGTGCGTAGACGAAGACGTTGCCGAGCCAGTAGAGCAAACGATCCTTCGCGCCGACCGGCTTACCGTCAAGAATGGCCTCGCCACAGCGATCTGCCACTTTGAGGAAGTAGTCGAACATTGCCTTCTTAGGGCGGGAGGCATCATCCATGCGCACGCGGATCTGCGTCAGCAGGTTCTCGAATACGCGGGGTGGAGCGAAGAAATAGGTGGGCGCGATCTCCCGTCGATCCTCAACTACTGTTTCGGGCCCCTCCGGGCAGGCCAGACAGAGCGCGCCTGCGAGCGTCTGCCCGTAGGAGAAAATGTGATCGCCGACCCATGCCATCGGCAGGTACGCGAGCAGCGTGTCGTCGGGCGTGAAGTGGTCGAATGCATTGCCGTTCTTGGCGGAGATGACGATGTTGTCATGCGTCAGCATCACGCCCTTGGGCCTGCCTGTGGTGCCCGAGGTATAGAGCATGACGCTGACGTCGCTGCCCTTCCCCTTGGCGATCTCGTCCTCCCACCAGCCAGCTGCCCCGCTGTTGCCGGCAAGCTCCTTGCGGCCGAGATCTAGGACGAAGTCGAAGGCATGGAGCCGGCTATGATCGTAGGCCGAAAGCCCGCGCTCTTCCTCGTAGATGACGCGCTGCATGTGCGGGAGCTGATCGGAGATGGCGATCAGCTTGTCGACCTGTTCCTGGTTCTGAACGACGGCATAGCGCACCTCGGCGTGGGCGAGGACGTAGGACATCTCGTCGGCGACGGAGTCCTGGTAGATCGGCACCGCGATGCCACCCAGGCTCTGCACGGCTGCGAAGGTGGCGTAGAGCTTCGGACGGTTGTCGCCAATGACGGCTACGGTATCGCCCCGCTCGAAGCCCATCTTGCGCAGGCCAATCGCCAGGGTCATCACCAGGTCAGCGAACCGGGCCCACGTCCAGCTTTGCCAGATGCCCAAGTCCTTGTGGCGAATGGCGGGGCGGTCTGGATAGATATTTCGATTGCGCAACAAGAGCTTGGGCGCGGTGTCGAGCGCTTTCAACGCATCCACACCGGCGCCTTGATCGTGCACCGCTTGAGGCTTCGACACGAGCCTCCCTCCCTTTTCTAGCGCCGCCTTTCCCGGCGGTCTCATGTTCGACGGCAGATCCCGGTGAGCCCCGGGAGCTATGCAAGTGCTGGAAGATAGCATTGCTTCCAGCGCTTATCCATGAAACTTCGGGCGCATATCCGCGCGGGATCAGCCGGCAGTTAATCCGAACCGCAATGATTGGTATGCCAATGCGGCCGGTCCAAGGGAGGCTGCCTTGCGGGGAGGGAGAGGGAGATTTGGTGCCAAGGACCCTCGATTGCCGGCTTGTCGCCTTGCTCCCCGCGCGAGGGGGTGGTAGCGCAACACCAATTCAAAGATCGAAGGCGGAGGATGACATGCTCGAGTACGGCCACTTCATCGGCGGCAAGAGGGTCAAGGGTACGAGCGGGCGCTTCGGCGACGTGTTCGAGCCGATGACCGGCGAAGTGCGGGCCAAGGTTGCATTGGCGAACAAAGCAGACGTCGCTGCAGCCGTGGCCAATGCGCAGGCGGCACAGCCTGCCTGGGCCGCGACGAACCCCCAGCGCCGCGCCCGCGTGCTCATGAAGTTCCTCGAGCTCGCCAATCGTGATTACGACAAGCTTGCCGACGTGCTGGCTCGCGAGCACGGCAAGACCGTCGCCGACGCCAAAGGCGACATCCAGCGCGGCCTGGAGGTGGTGGAGTTCGCCCTCGGCATTCCGCACCTGATGAAGGGCGAGTACACGGAAGGTGCTGGGCCGGGGATCGATATCTATTCCATGCGCCAGCCGCTGGGCGTGGTGGCGGGCATCACCCCGTTCAACTTCCCGGCCATGATCCCGCTGTGGAAGTGCGCTCCGGCTATCGCTTGCGGCAATGCCTTCATCCTGAAGCCGTCCGAGCGTGATCCGGGCGTGCCGATGATGCTGGCGGAGATGTTCATGGAGGCGGGGCTGCCGGCCGGCATCCTCAATGTCGTGAACGGCGACAAGGAAGCGGTGGATGCGATCCTCGACGACCCGGTGATTCAGGCCATCGGGTTCGTGGGTTCGACGCCGATTGCGGAGTACATCTATGGACGCGGCTGCGCCAGCGGCAAGCGCGTGCAGTGCTTCGGCGGCGCCAAGAACCACATGATCATCATGCCGGATGCCGACATGGACCAGGCGGTCGATGCCCTGATCGGTGCCGGCTATGGCTCCGCTGGCGAGCGCTGCATGGCCGTTTCGGTG
The DNA here is from genome assembly GCA_039808585.1 of Hyphomicrobiaceae bacterium. GTDB lineage: Bacteria > Pseudomonadota > Alphaproteobacteria > Rhizobiales > Hyphomicrobiaceae > AWTP1-13. The sequence continues at coordinate 6,336 of JBDHTJ010000082.1, forward strand.
GCCGTGCCGGTGGGCAAGGCAACGGCGGACAAGCTCGTCGAAAAGCTCATTCCGCGGGTGGAGAGCCTGAAAATCGGACCGTCTACTTCGGCGGACGCGGATTTCGGCCCGCTCGTGACGGCGGCGCATCTCAAGAAGGTGAAGGACTACGTTGATCTCGGCATCAAGGAAGGCGCGAAGCTCAAGGTCGACGGCCGTAACTTCAAGATGCAGGGCTACGAGAACGGCTTCTACATGGGCGGATGCCTGTTCGACGACGTGACGAAGGACATGCGCATCTACAAGGAAGAGATTTTCGGCCCGGTTCTCTCCGTCGTGCGGGCTAAGACCTACGAGGAAGGCCTTAAGCTTGCCAACGACCACGAGTACGGCAACGGCGTTGCCATCTTCACGCGCGACGGCGATGCAGCTCGTGACTTCGCGGCGAAGGTGAACGTGGGCATGGTAGGCGTGAACGTGCCGATCCCGGTACCGCTCGCGTACTACACCTTCGGCGGCTGGAAGCGCTCGGCGTTCGGCGATCTCAACCAGCATGGGCCGGATTCGGTGCGGTTCTACACCAAGACCAAGACGGTGACCTCGCGCTGGCCTTCGGGTGTCAAGGAAGGGGCGGAGTTCGTCATTCCGACGATGAAGTAGCTTTCCGTCGTACTCGGCAGTGATTGTTCATTCAGGTCGGCCCGGGCGCGCTTTGCCCGGGCCGATTTTTTTTCGGCTACCGATCAGCGCTGTGGCTCTGCTCAAGGCGTTGCAGCGCGAATACAGGGACCTCCGGAACGCGTGGGCGGGTCCGGGTTCGCACGCAATTCCAGGCTCGGGCCTGCCTGCCTGCGTAAGACTCTTCGGGAAGAAAGAATCGGGAGCGCGGGGCGACCGCAATTGCCTCGTACCCAGACGCTCCTGATGTTTGCAATTGATAATCATTCGCAACTCCGTCATAAGCTGTCAGGGTGAACGCGATTAGGGTGGCGGGCAGAGGGTTATCGGAGTGGCGAGGGTGTCCCAGGTGTCCCAGGTGCCCCGGGTGCCCAGGTGACCCGGGTGTCCGGGGGTGCCCCAAGTGACTGGGGGCTCGCGACGACCGTGCAGGCAGCCGGGGGGCGGGGCGACCGGGTGCTCTCATGGCGACTGGGGATGAGGATTGGCAATATGAGCGACAGAGCGAAAAGGGGCCAGAGGTCCAGGCGCGCGGCATCGAGCCGGCGCGCGACGTTTGGCGCTATGCTCATCGTGGTTGCAGTCCAGGGAGCAGCGGCCGGCAGCGCGATAGCGACCGAGCCGAACAAGGACGGCGCCAAGGGCTGGTCGGGGCTCTACTTCGGCGGCAGCATCGGGCAGTTGTGGGGCTCGTCGGGGTGGTCGAGCAATGGTCCGGCGGGGGATGCCTCAGAGGGCACGTTCGGCTACGCGCGTGACTTCGATGCCTTCAAGGGGACGGGAAGCTACGCCCTGTCGCTGCAGGGTGGATACAATTGGCGATCACCCGATGGGCTGGTGCTGGGCGTCACTGCCGATGCGCAGGCGCCGAGCCTTCTGTCGCGCGAGGCAAGCTTTGCTTCTGCCAACGTCGGCGACGCGGACATCGCGGAAAAAGTTAAACTCGTTGCCACCCTGCGGGCGCGGGTCGGTGTGATCCACAATAACTGGTTGTGGTACGGCACCGGCGGCTATGCGCTGGCCTGGGACAGCTTCGCCCGCACGCAGAATTCCGGCACGCCTGCCGGCGGAACCGCAACCGCTGATACGCGCGAGCACAAGGACTTCGTGCGCAATGGTTGGGTGGCTGGGGGCGGCGTCGAAATGCCGGTTGCAGCCAGCTGGACGGCCAACTTCGAGTACCTCTACACGGGTTTCAGCAGCGCCAGCACGTACTTCCCGCAGGGCAACCAGCGCTTCGCCTCGGATCTCAATCTGCAAAGCGTCCGCTTCGGGCTGAACTATCAATTCGCGGGCAGCGATGTCGCCAAAGGTGACTTCACGCTAAAGCCGCCGAGTGGTCTGGATTGGAGCGTGCATGGGCAGATGACGTACGTGCAGCAGTACGTGCTGCCGTTCCGTTCGCCCTATGTCGGCACCAACAGCCTGATCCCGAACCAGACGCGGCAGACGTGGGACGCCACGTTCTACGTGGGGTTCCGGCCCTGGAAAGATGCCGAGGTGTGGATCAACCCCGAGATCGATCAGGGCTTCGGTGTTTCGGGCACCCTGGGTCTCGCAGGATTTGCAAGTGGAGAGGCATACAAGCTGGGTTCAGCGGAGCCCTATGCGCGATTGCATCGCACGTTCGTGCGTCAGACGTTCAACCTGTCGGGTGAGAGCGAGAAGATCGAGGCTGGGCCCAATCAATTGGCCGGGACGCAGCGCGAGAACCGCATCGTCGTCACACTCGGCAAGTTCGGGGTGCCAGATATCTTCGACGCCAACAAGTACGCCCATGATCCGCGCGTCGACTTCCTGAACTGGTCGCTGATCGACACGGGCACATTCGACTATGCGGCTGATGCCTGGGGTTACACCTATGGCATTGCGGCTGAGTATTACACCAAGTGGTGGACGTGGCGGTTCGGCATATTCGACCTTCCGAAGGTGCCCAACTCGACGGAACTCGATCCCACCTTCCAGCAGTTCCAGCTGATCGGCGAAGTGGAGCGCAGATACGAGATCTCGGGCAACCCGGGCAAGCTTGCGATTACGGGTTTCTCCACGCAGGCGCGGATGGGGCGCTTCTCTGATGCCATCGCGCTTGCCAATGCCACGGCGCAGCCCGCGGACATCGGTGCGGTGCGTCGCTATCAATCGCGCACCGGCATCAGCATGAACCTCGAGCAGCAGATCACGCCGACGATCGGTTTCTTCGCACGTGCGGGCTGGGCTGATGGCAGCAAGGAGCCGTTCGCCTTCACAGACATCGACAAGACGCTTGCTGCGGGCCTGGTATTCAATGGCAAATCCTGGGGGCGGCCCAACGATACAATCGGCGTGGCGGGCGTCGTGAACGGCATCTCCAAGGTGCACCAGGAGTTCTTCAATGCCGGCGGGCTCGGCATCCTGATCGGCGACGGGCAACTGCCGCGGCCGTCAGGCGAGCGCATCCTGGAAACCTATTACAGTTTTCCGGTGGGCTCCTGGCGCACGACGCTCGACTACCAATTCATCCAGAACCCGGCCTACAACACGGATCGCGGCCCTGTCTCAATCATCGGCACGCGGCTGCGCACGGCGTTCTGAGTGGTGTCAGTGGTGGCCCCGCATGAGCGGGGTTCCCAGGTTGATCATGAGCGAGGCATCGGGCCTGTTCCCGGTGAAGCCTTTGTAAGCCCCCAACGAGGCCGTGCAGGTCAGAGCGGCCAATCGGCCAGAAGGCTGACGCTACTCCTGCGCTTTGAATGGTTCGCTGCCGGTGGGCTCGCCCTGCGCGTTGAGCGTGAGCTTCTCAACCCGCGCCTCGGCCTGCTTCAGCAGGCTGTCGCAATGCGCCTTCAGCGCCTCGCCACGCTCATAGATCGAGATGCTCTCCTCCAGCGCGACATCGCCTTTCTCCAGACGGCCGACAATGGTCTCTAGTTCCTTCAACGCCGTCTCGAACGACATGGCCTTGATATCTGCCTGATTGGCGGCTGGCTTCGCCATGCTCATGATCACCTGCGCATTGTCTTTCGTAAGCCGCAGCCGGCCCTTACGAGCTCGCCTGCATCAGCGCCCGCACGTGCACGCCGGTGGAGCGGGCGAGGGCGTTGAGGTTGTAGCCCCCTTCGAGCATCGACACCAGCCGACCCTGTGCAAGACTGTCGGCGATCTCTGCGATCTTGCTGGTAGCCCAGAAGAAATCCGGCTCGGTCAAGCGAAGATTGGCAAGCGGGTCATCCTGGTGTGCGTCGAATCCCGCCGAGATGAATACGAAGTCCGGCGCGAAATTGCGCAATGCCGGCAGCACCCGCGTGTTGAAAGCCTCCTTGAACGGATCGCCCCCATCCCCTGGCCTGAGCGGGGCATTGAAGATGTTGCCGACGCCCACCTCGTTCCAGTCGCCCGTGCCGGGATAAAGTGGCATCTGGTGCGTCGAGGCGAGGAATGCGTCCTTGTCGGACCAGAAGATGTCCTGCGTACCGTTGCCGTGGTGCACATCGAAATCGACCACCGCCACCCGTTGTGCCCCATACTTCTTGCGCGCATACAGCGCCGCAATGGCCACGTTGTTGAAAAAGCAGAAGCCCATTGCACGCTCCGCCTCGGCGTGATGCCCGCACGGACGCACCTGGCAGAAGGCGTTCTTGATGCCGGACGTCTTGTCCATCACCCGGTCGACCGCGAGCAGCCCCGCACTGACGGCCCGAAGCGCAGGCTCCCATGACTTGGAGGTCAGCGCCGTGTCGGGATCGAGCTGCGCAGGCGGCTCCCCCTCTGCGGGCCGCACACCCTTGATCCATTCGAGATAGCTCTTGGGATGCGCAAGCGTGATCGCGTCCTCGACGTCCTCGCGCAGCGGCGCCTCCTCGCGCTTGAGAGGCGAGAACACCTCGTGCGCGAACAGCCGATCCAAGGCGCGCATGCGGTCGGGCCGTTCGGGATGCCCAGGTCCCATGTCGTGATCGACGAAGCAGGGATGCGTAATGTGAAGCGTGCTCATGTTGCGATCCAGCCGAGGGCCATGGCGCCAAGAAGCGCATTTTGCCGTATCATCTCACCCCGCCGCGCCGTTTGTCATCCGCCAACCCCAGCCTGCCACGAAAGGCGAAGTCGGCGCCTTGCAAGCCCCCCCCACACCTTTTCTAGTGTCTTCGCAGGTCGAGCGCTTGCGCACTGTTTTGTCCTAGGGCGGGAGGGCATCTGCGCCCTGGCTACAGCATCTCTTTCGCCAGCAGCTCCAGCAGCTTCGGGTTGTCGGCGCGGATCAGCATGCTGTGCACCTGCTTCTTCTTGCCGGCCGCGATCCAGCGCTGGCAGCGCTCCTTGATCCGCTCGGCAGGCCCCACGAGATGGCAGGCATCGACCAGCGCATCCGGCACCAGCGCCGTCGCCTCCTCCTTCTTGCCGGCAAGGTAGAGATCCTGGATCTTTGCCGCTGCCTCACCGAAGCCGAGACGGGTGGCATAATCGGTGTAGAAGTTCTTGCCCTTGGCACCCATGCCGCCGATGTAGAGTGCCATGCTGCTCTTGATCGGGGCCATGCAGGCCTTCACGTCGTCGCCCATGACCGCGGTCACGAACGGGCATACGGCGAAGGTGTCGAGAGACTTGCCCCCGCCTGCCGCCGCAAAGCCCTTCTCGATCGGCTCCGCGAAGACGTTGTACTGCTCGGGGTCCATCCACACCGGGAAAAAGCCGTCCGCAACTTCAGCGGCGGCGGCAACGCCGGCCGGCGTCAGAGTGGCAGCATAGATCGGGATCGGCTTTTCGATGTGCACGATGCTCTTGAGCGGCTTGCCGAGGCCGGTGCTGCCGGGCCCGCGATAGGGAATTTGATATTCCTTGCCATCGAACGTCAGCGCGTCCTGCCGCTCGAAGATCTTGCGCATGATCTGCACGTATTCCTTGAGGCGCGTGACGGGCTTGCCGTAGGGCACCCCGTGCCATCCCTCCACCACCTGCGGGCCTGAAGCTCCGACGCCGATGATGAACCGGTCGCCCGAAAGCTGCGCCAGTGACATCGCCGTCATCGCCGCCATGGCTGGCGTGCGCGCCGGCATCTGCATGATGGAGGTACCGACCTTGATCTTCTTGGTGTGTGCCAGGATCCAGGTGGCTGCCGTCACCGCGTCGTTGCCATAGGCCTCCGCGGTCCAGACGCTGTCGTAGCCGATGGCTTCGGCCTGCCGTATCCCCTCAACCGGAATGCTGATCTTGCGGCCCGAATATCCCATCAAAAGGCCAAGCTTCATCGTGCGTCTCCATCCCTGGGCAGTCTTTATCTGGTCCGAGAGTAGGCCCGGCCGCCGTCCGCGGCAACCCGTAGTCCGCGACCGCTGAAAGGGAAGGGTTTCTCTTTCAGCGCAGGCCGATCTTGCCGGCAAAGGCAGCGACGTCACCCATCGCCTCCCGCGCTTCGGGCAGAAGATGCACGAAGATCGGCCAGACATGCAGAAGCCGGTCGCGCAATACCACGTCGACGGCGACACCCGCCTCCCTCGCCTTCTCGGCAAGCCGCAGCGTATCGTCGAGCAGCACCTCGTGCCGGCTCGCGAACAGCAGCATGGGGGGAAGGCCTTCAAGATCCGCATAGAGCGGCGAGGCCCTCGGGTCCCGCGCGTCGGCATCACCCAGGTAGACGCCGGCTCCGCGCCTGATCCCGCCGGGCGTGAACATGGCACACGATCTGGCGTTGCTCTGCAGGGAATTGCCCGTGGCGGCGAGGTCCGTCCATGGCGAGAAGGCGACGATCCCCTGCGGGGCCCGCAAGCCTGCATCCCGCGCACAGGTCGCGGTGACAACGCATAGGCCGCCGCCTGCAGAATCCCCTGCCAGCAGGATCGGCACATCGGGATGCTTGCTCGACAGCAACCGATAAGCTGCCAGCGCATCCTCCACCGCGGCCGGAAAGGGATGTTCCGGCGCCAGGCGATAGTCGAGCCCCCACACCTGCGCATCGACCGCTTTCGCCATGCCGATCAGGATCTGACGGTGCGTTTGCGGACTGCCATAGAAGTATCCGCCACCGTGGAGATAGAGGACGAGCGCCCGCGGCCTGGCCCCGGCCACGGCATCCACGCGATCGACAACATCGAAGTCCAGCGCAGCCTCCCTGACCGGCGTCACCTTCATGTCGTCGGGAACGCGCAGTGCCCGCTTGGGCGGATTGCGCATGTGTTTGCGCATCATCTCGAGATTGAGCGGCTTGTCGGACTGCCGTTTCAAGAAGAAGCGGAACGCGCCGCCGAGTGCCCAGGCCTGCCAGCTCATGGCGCCTTCGTCCCGGACCGCGTGCCGGTTGTCCAAGGAGACCGGCTTTTGGGCCGGCTCAGTCCCTTGGCAATGTTCCGCTCGATCTTCTTGGCGATCGTGGCCCAATAGGTCCCGGGCTTCAGCCGCTGCAGGAAATCCATTCTCCGGGCATCGCTGCCGATCAGCACGCGCGGCTCGTTACCCTCGATGCCGGCGATGATGCGCAGCGCAGCATCCTCCGGGCTCGTCTGCACCATGGCCTCAAACCGCTCGATGCCCTGTGCGCGCCGCTCGTTGTCCCGCACGAGGGCGCCGACCCGCGAGTTACGCGCGATCTGCGTGGCGATGCCGCCGGGATGCACCACGGTGAGCCGAACCGTGCTCTTGTTCATCTCGAATTCGTGCCGCAGCGATTCCGAAAAGCCGCGCACCGCGAACTTTGCTGCCGCATAGGATGCCTGGCCCGGCGGAGCGATGATGCCGAAGATGCTGGACGTGTTGACGATGTGTGCCTCTTTCTGGGTTACGAGGTGGGGCAGGAACACCCGACACCCATAGACCACCCCCCAGAAGTTGATGCCCATCAGCCATTCCATGTCGGCCTGGCTCACCTCGTGGAACTGCCCGAACAGCGCCACGCCCGCATTGTTCACCACGATATTGAGCTTGGGATGCGCGGCAATAACGGCTTTCGCGAAAGCTTCCATCTCGGGCGCACTCGAGACGTCGACGGCATGCGTCGTCACATTCACGGGATAATTGTCAGCGATCTCCGCTGCGACATCCTTGAGCCCCGCGGCATCGCGGTCTGCAATTGCCACCTCGGCCCCGCGGGCTGCGAGCTCCAGGGAAAGTGCTCGGCCGATGCCGTTTGCGGCTCCCGTAACGACCGCTGCGGCGCCGTGGATCGTCGTCATTGTTGGTATCTCCCGTGCCGCGATTTGTCTGTATTTTGTGTCCGCCGATACTATACCTTCAGCGGTAAGGGCAATAGCGGCGAACGCCGACGAGGAGAGGGACGCGAACAACCGTGCCAGCAGAGCATTTCGACGTGATCGTCGTGGGCGCCGGTCTTTCTGGCATAGGCGCCGGATACCACCTCACCAAACGCTGCCCCGGCAAGTCTTTTGTACTTTTGGAAGGGCGCGGGAGCATCGGCGGCACATGGGACCTTTTCCGCTATCCCGGCATCCGCTCCGATTCCGACATGTATACGCTGGGCTACTCCTTCAAGCCCTGGACCGAGGCGAAAGCCATCGCCGACGGCCCCTCTATTCTCAAGTATGTGCGTGACACTGCCGCCGAGCACGGCATCGACAAGAAGATCCGGTTCAACACGCGCGTGAAGCGCGCCAGCTGGTCCTCGGCGGACGCGCGTTGGACGGTCGAGGCGGAGCAGGGCGTAGAGGGCGGCGAGAAGAGTATCGTCCGCTACACCTGCAACTTTCTGTTCATGTGCAGCGGCTACTACCGCTACGAGGCAGGCTACCGTCCGGAGTTTCCCGGCGAAGGCCGTTTCAAGGGCCGCATCGTCCATCCCCAGAAATGGACCGAGGATATCGAGTACGCCGGCAAGCGCGTGGTGGTCATCGGCTCCGGTGCAACGGCCGTGACGCTCGTGCCGGAACTCGCCAAGAAGGCCGCGCACGTCACCATGCTGCAGCGCTCGCCGACGTATATCGTCTCGCGTCCATCGGAGGACGAGATCGCCCAGAAGCTGCGTCGCCGCCTGCCTGAAAAACTCGCCTACCAGATCACCCGCTGGAAGAACGTGCTTCGCGGCATGTACATTTACCGCCTCTGCAAGCGGCAGCCCGAGCGCATCAAGAACCTCATCGTCGGCGGCGTGAAGATGGAACTCGGCCCCGACTACGATGTCGCCAAGCATTTCACGCCGAAATACAACCCCTGGGATCAACGCGTCTGCCTGGTGCCGGACAGCGATCTGTTCAAGGCGATCCGCTCCGGCACGGCCTCCGTGGAAACCGCCGAGATCGATGCCTTCGACGAGACGGGCATCACGCTGAAAGGCGGCCAGCATCTCGCCGCAGATCTGATCGTTACCGCCACGGGTCTCGATCTGCAGCCGCTGGGCGGCGCCCAACTCTCCGTCGATGGCCAGGCGGTCGAACTGCCGAAGCTGATGAGCTACAAGGGCATGATGTACAAGGATGTGCCCAACCTGGCATTCGCCGTGGGCTATACCAATGCCTCCTGGACGCTGAAGTGCGATCTCACCTGCGAGTATGTCTGCAGGCTCATCAATCTCATGGATCGCAAAGGCTGGCGCCGCTGCACGCCGCGTCTCACCGACCCGACCGTGACGCCAGAACCCTGGGTCGATTTCACTTCGGGTTACGTCGCGCGCGCTGCGCCAAAGATGCCGAAGCAGGGCTCGAAGCGGCCATGGCGCCTCTATCAGAACTATGCGCTCGATATCCTCATGCTGCACTTCGGCCGCCTCGAGGATGGCGCGATGGAGTTTCGCGCCTGAGGCAAGGCAAGCCGGCCGCGTCCATCCTTCGCACCGCCTACGTCTGGGCGCGCAGGGCGTACTCCTCCTGAAGCGTGCGCTTCAATGTCTTGCCGGCCGCGTTGCGTGGAAACGTCTTGCACACCATTACCGCGTCGATCCGCTGGTATTTGGCTCCCACGCGCGCATTGACCCACGCTTTGAGGTCCTCGTGCGCAATATTCGCCCCTGGCCGCAACAGAACCGCGGCCACCGGCGTCTCGCCCCAATGCGGGTGCGGCACGCCGAACACCGCCACCTCGGCCACCTGCGGATGCTGCGTCACCACCTCCTCGATGTCGCGGGGATAGACGTTGACGCCCCCGGAGATGATCATGTCCTTCTTGCGATCCACGAGATACAGGTAGTTCTCGGCATCGACATAGCCGACGTCGCCCGAGCGCCACCAGCCGTTGATCTCGAGCTTCTCTGTGAGGTCCGGCCTCTTGTAGTAGCCGCTCATCAGCAACGGCCCCCGGCCGCAGATCTCCCCCACCTCGCCCGTTGGCAGCTCGCGCCCCTTTTCGTCGAGAATGGCAAGCTCGTAGAAGGGCAGCGGCGGCCCAACCGAACCCAGCTTCCGCACCGCATCGTAGCGATCCAGCATCGTCATGATGCAGCCTTCCGTCAGGCCGTAGATCTCGTGGAAACGGTCTGGCAGATGCTGGTTCAGCTTCTCCTTGTATTCGAGGTGCAGCGGCGCCCCGACCGACTGGATCATCTCGATGCTCTCGAGCTTCCTGGCCGAGAATGCCGGGCTGTTGAGGATGGCGATGATCTGCGACGGCACCAGGATCACGTGCGTCACGCGCGAACGCTCGATCTCGGCGATCACCTTCTCGGCGTCGAACGCCGCGTGCACGATGTAGGTTGCCCCCAGCGTCATCGCCGGCAGCATGTCGAGGAACGCGCCGTTGAACACCAGCGAGCCTGGATGCAGGCAAACGCTCTCCGGCGACATACGGAAGGCGAGCGCGAACATCGTGCCATAGCCGCCCCGCACGGCATGCGAGTGTACGATGCCTTTGGGCTCGCCCGTCGTGCCGCTCGAATAGATGATGTTGTAGGGATCGTCGCGCGTCACGCGGGAACGCGGCGGCTCCGCGTCGGACGTGCGCGCCGTCCACGCGGCATAGGAAGTGAAGCCCTCAGGCGCGCCATCAATGATCACCCAGTTGGAGGCAGGAATGTGCGGCAGCTTCGCGCGCACGCGGTGCAATGTCGGCAGGAAAGCACTGGTCGAAACGACGATCTTTGCGTCGCTGTCAGCAAGCAATGCCGCAATCCCGGCCTCCTGCAGAAGCGGGCTGAGTGGCACCGCGACGAGCCCCGTCTTCGCCGCAGCCCAATACACATCGAGCTGCTCGAGGCAGTTGGGCAGGATCGTCGCGATCTTATCGCCCTTGGCGAGGCCCAGGCCCAGCAGGGCGTTGGCAAGCCGGTTCACGCGTGCATTGAAGGCGGGGTAGGTAAGCCGCTCGTCCTCGAACACCACCGCGGTGTGATCGGGACGCGTGCGCGCATGGCGCGGCAGTAGCGTGCCAAGGTCCATGGGGTCCTCCACGTTGTTCTTTTTCTTTCAGACTATTCCACCGGAACCAGACGGCGCTAGTGTTCCGGCGCCGACATTTGCGATCCCTTTCGGCACGCTGGAGAGCAAATGCTGGAGCCGTGTAGAACAACACTTGGTGACGACGTCGGCCGCGAGCGGGCACCCAGCGTCAAGCGCGCTGCACTAGCTCAGATCCTTCAGAAATCCGGCAAGCCGCATCAGCCCTTCAGGCCATGGTCCGTGCCCCGAGGCCGTGTTGATGTGCCCGGCGTCACCCGCATCCGCCGTTTCCGACCCCCAAAGCCGGGCGAACTCGTGTGCACGCACAGCCGTGCAGTAGGGGTCGCTAGAGCTGTGCACCAGCACGCTCGGGAACGGGAGTGTCACACGCGGGATCGGCACGAAGCGCGGATCGATTTCCGGCGGCCGTGCTTCCTGCTCGAGGTCGGGCAGCCCGACGAGGAACGCGCCCTTCACTTTCCCGGGCTCGAAGGCGGGAGCGGCATGCGTCACGGCCAGCACGCCCAGTGAGTGTGCGACGAGCAAAACTGGCCGCGTCGCCCTTGCAACCGCTTCGACGAGCCGCTCCGTCCACTCCGTGAATACCGGATGCTCCCAGCTGCCCAGGTCCACGCGCCGGGCCGTACTCAGCTTCGCTTCCCACCGGCTCTGCCAGTGGTCGGGCCCGGAGTTCGTCCAACCCGGGACGATCAGGATGTCCAGTTCGTTCGTCCGCATGCTCGCCTGCTTCTTTTGCCGTTCGTATCGCTCCAAGAAGTCTCACGTTGGGAAAAGCGCCCTGAGGCATGCCCTCACGAGCGCTCTTCAGCAAGGCCGCCTGCCGCACCTTGCGGATTGCGCAAGCGCCGCCGCAACGGGCATACTGCAGGCAATTACCTTCTCTCGCACAAGGTCAAGCATGCCGCCGGTCGAACCGCTCATCCTCGGGTGGGAAGAATGGGTGGCGCTGCCCGAACTCGGCCTCCCCGCCATCAAGGCCAAGGTCGATACGGGCGCGCGCACATCTGCCCTGCACGCTGTCTTCATCGAGCCTTTCGGACCGGCCAAGGCGCGCAAGGTCCGCTTTGGCGTGCATCCTATTCCGCGCCGCAACGATATCGAGATCACCTGCATCGCCCCACTGGTTGATCGGCGCGAGGTACGCAGCTCCAACGGCGAGCGCGAACAGCGCTACGTGATCCAGACGTCACTGCGCATTGGCGACAGGGAGTGGCCGATTGAGATCACCCTTACCAATCGCCACACGATGACATACCGCATGCTGATCGGCCGCCAAGCGCTGGCCGACAATGTCCTCGTCAATCCCAGTGCGTCCTTTCGCCAGCCCAGATTGCGTTACAAGCTCTATCCCGAGGCCGGCGTGAAACGCGGGCGCTAGCTCGTCGGTTATTGGAACAATGGCCTGCGCAGAGGTGGATGGATAGGGCCAAGAAATAAATAAGGCCCTCCGTCTTCATTACGCGGTCATTCTGAGTATATTGGCGCGCCAGGACGCTAGCATGGGCCGCACCGTGAAACCACACATCCCCTTGTTTTTTATTGCATTTGGCGCGGCTGCGGCAGCATTGCCTGGCCTTGCAGCCTCTGACAACGCCCGCGCCGGCACTACCTTCAAGGACTGCGCGAACTGTCCCGAGATGGTCGTCGTGCCCGCAGGCGAGTTCATGATGGGCTCGCCGGAGACCGAGCGCGGCCGGAGCAAAAACGAGGGGCCGCAGCACAAGGTGACGATCGCACAGCCGTTCGCGGTCGGAAAATTCGAGGTGACGTTCGCGCAGTGGGACGATTGCGTGAAGGAGAATGCCTGCACCACCAAGCCTGACGACAACGGCTGGGGGCGCGGCCGCCGCCCGGTGATCAACGTCTCCTATGGCGACGCCAAGGAGTTCGTGGGCTGGCTCTCCAAGAAGACCGGCAAGACCTATCGCCTTCTCACCGAAGCCGAATGGGAATATGCGGCCAGGGCCCAGACCAAATGGAACCCCAACCCGCCCCCGTTTTCGACGGGTCCCACGATCCACTACCAGCAGGCGAACTACGACGCCAATTTCAGCTACGGCAAGCCGAACGGTGGGCTGTACCGCCAGAAGACGGTCGACACCGGCACGCTGCCGCGCAACGCCTTCGGGCTTCACGAGATGCACGGCAACGTGTGGGAGTGGGTCGAGGACTGTTACAAGGAGAGCTACGAAGGCGCGCCGACGGACGGATCTGCCGTCACCAGCCAGAATTGCGAGTTGCGCATTCTGCGGGGAGGCTCATGGAACTATCATCCTACGGCCTTGCGCGCTGCCTATCGCTACGCCACCTTCCCCGACCTGAAGGTGAACCAGGCTGGCTTCCGGGTGGCACGCTCGCTCTGAGGCCAGAAAACAAAGCTGCGATCTCGAACGTTTGAATTGAGTGCGGCGCAGGGGCATGGGATCCAGACTTACGCACTGCGCATTTAGGAGACGGGGCGCGAGCCTTATCTGAGGTGGATCAATGATGGTGCAACGCTATCGCTCTGCAATTTTGGGAGGCATTGCCACCCTCGCTCTGGCAGCGTCATTGGGCTCCAGCGTCAATGATGCGCAGGCCCAGGCCCTGAGGCGGGGTGGCGACTACAGTTACAGCCAGCGCCGCCCCGTTGTGCAGGAGCCGGCGCAGCAGCCGCCCATCTTCGCCGTTGTCTCGCTCAACGAGCAGCGCATCACCGTGTATGGCACCAACGGGCGGCTGATGCAGTCACCCATCTCCTCTGGTGCCACTGGCTATGACACGCCTTCTGGCATCTTTTCCATCGTGCAAAAGAAGCCGGAGCATCACTCCAACCTGTACGACGATGCTTCTATGCCCTTCATGCAGCGCATCACGTGGACCGGCATCGCCCTGCATGCCGGCGTCCTGCCGGGATATCCTGCCTCGCACGGCTGCGTTCGCTTGCCTCTCTCTTTCGCCCAGCAGCTCTTCGACGTGACGAAGATGGGCATGCGCGTCATTCTCACGCGCGACGACATCGTGCCCCAGGATTTCGAGCATCCGGCGCTGTTTAAGCCCCGCCCCCTGCAGGCCAACGTCGATCCCGTGCTGCCGCCAGTCATCCGCGCGTCGACCCGGGGTGAGCTGCCGATCTCGCGCCTCGGCAACCTCGCCTTCGAGAACGTGCTGACCCCTTCGCCCACGGCGGAGCGTTACCTCGGCCAACTGAGCGCCATCGCCAAAGCCAAGTCGGCTGACGTCGAGAAGTTCAATCGCCGGGCCATCGAAGCCAAGCAGAACGCTCAGCGCAAGGCTGGGGAGGCGCAGATGGCCATCCGCAGCATCAAGGGCGCAGAATTGAACCTTGCGCGCGCCGAAGACCAGGCCAAGGCCGCCGCGAAGGCACTCGAGGCCACCCGCAACAATCCCAAGGCAAAGCCTGAAGCCATTACGGCGGCAGAGAACGCCAAGGAAAAGGCGGAGCAACGGATTCCGGAGGCCCGCGCCGATCTTGAGAAGGCGCGCAGCCAGAACCAAGCGAAAGTGGAAGCTTCGGAGCGTGCAGCCGAGGAACTGCGCCTGGCGGAGATCGCGCGTGATCGCGCCAATGATGATGCCGAGGAAGCCACTCGGAGGCTCTCCCCGGTTTCCGTGTTCGTCAGCCGCAAGATGCGCCGCTTCTATGTCCGCCAGGCAAACCTTCCGGTGATGGAAGGCCCCGTCTCGATCCGCGATGCCGATCAGGCGATTGGCAGCTTCGTGTACACCGCGCTCGACTTCAAGGACCAGGGCACGGCTGACATGCGCTGGAGCGTGGTCTCCATGTACAAGACGCTTGCCGACATCCCGAAGGCCCCGCCGCCGTCGGTGAAGCCGAACGATCGTCCGCCAGCCCATCCCCATAAGCGCCGCGGGGAATCCGTAGCGGCTGACGTCGAAGGTGCGCGTGCAGCTTTGGAGCGCATCAAGCTGCCGGCTGATGCCATTGAGCGCGTGGCAGAGCTTCTCGTTCCGGGCTCCTCCCTCATCATCTCGGATGAGGCGCCCAGCATCGAGACCGGGAAGGATACCGACTTCGTGGTCGTCATGAGCAACGAACCACAGGGTGCCTTGAAGATGCGTGCCCCGCAGCCCAAGCGCGAGAAGTACGACAGCTGGGAGGGCGGCGGCTCATCCTTCTTCTTCTGGAACTGAAGAACGGGCCTCACTGTCGCAGCCGAAAAATTCAGGCTGAGCTTGCGGGCTATGCTGCAAGCTCAGCATCGAGCATTGCTATAAGCCCAGCGGACGGTGCCTGTCTCA
>JBDHTJ010000083.1:0-21520 GCA_039808585.1 Hyphomicrobiaceae bacterium
AGGCCAACGGCATCGACGGCGGGCACATCCTGCGGCCCAAGGCGCATCTCTACACCACCGGCAAGGTGATCCAGAACAACCAGCCGCTGCCGATGTACACGCTGCTGAACCTGAACACCGATTGCCAGGGCCTGTCCGTATCCAACGAGTACAAGGATCTGACGGTCGGCACCGATTGCTCCGCCCTGAAGGAGGCGTTCGCGAAGAAGAAGGCCAGCGGCAAGGAAGTGAAGGTGGCGATGACCTTCCCCGGCGGGACGCACGATCTCTGGATCCGCTATTGGCTTGCGGCGGCCGGCATCGATCCCGACAAGGATGTCTCCACCATCGTCGTGCCGCCACCGCAGATGGTGGCGAACATGAAGGTGGGCAACATGGACGCCTTCTGCGTGGGCGAGCCGTGGAACGAGCAGCTCGTCAACCAGGACATTGGCTTCACCGCCGCCACTACCGGCGAGATCTGGTTCAACCATCCCGAAAAGATCCTCGGCATGCGGGCCGACTGGGTCGACGCCAACCCCAACGCCACCAAGGCCATCATGATGGCGGTGATGGAGGCGCAGCAGTGGTGCGACAAGATGGAGAACAAGGAGGAGATGGCCACCATCATCGGCAAGCGGCAGTGGTTCAACGTGCCCGTGCCCGACATCATCGGCCGCATCAAGGGTGACATCAACTACGGCCGCGGGCGCGTCGAGAAGGGCACCAAGCACTACATGAAGTTCTGGGGCAAGGGCGGCGAGATTTCCTATCCTTGGAAGAGCCTCGACACCTGGTTCATCACCGAGAACATCCGCTGGGGCAAGTTCGAACCCGGCATCGACATCAAGGCGCTCGTCGCCAAGACCAACCGCTCCGACCTGTGGAGCGATGCGGCCAAGACCCTCGGCATCGCCGACGCTGCCTCGGGCGATAGCCGCGGCAAGGAGACGTTCTTCGACGGGAAGGTGTTCGATCCCGCCGATCCGATGGCTTACCTCAAGTCGCTCTCCATCAAGCGCGCGGACGTGTGAGTCCTGCAGCGGCAGCCCCTGCGGCTGCCGCGCCACCTGCTGCACCATCGAGAACAGGAAATCCCATGAACATGACTGTGCTCAAGAGCGAGACGGCACGGGCCACGCCCGCGGCCGTCACCTCCGCCGAGGTCGTGAGGCTCAAGGCCCCGAAGGCCAGCTTTTTCGCGACCAAGGTCTGGCCGCGCATCACGGACATCTCGGCAGCCGTTCTGCCGCCGCTGATCACCCTTACGCTGATGATGGTGATCTGGCAGCTGGTGTGCTCGAAGCCCGGCTCCTCGCTGCCGCCGCCGACTGTCATCTGGCAGCAGGCGAAGGACCTGATCACGGAGCCGTTCTTCGTGGCCGGACCGCAGGACATCGGCCTTGGATGGCGGGTGCTGACGTCGCTGCAGCGCGTCGCGATCGGTTATGGCCTTGCCGGGCTGGTCGGCATCGCACTCGGCACCATCATCGGCCAGTCGGTGTGGGCGATGCGCGGCCTCGACCCGATCTTCCAGGTGCTGCGCACGATCTCGCCGCTCGCGTGGCTGCCGATCTCTCTGGCTGCATTTCGCGACAGCCAGCCTTCGGCGATCTTCGTGATCTTCATCACCTCCGTGTGGCCGATCATCATCAATACGGCGGTCGGCATCCGCAACATCCCGCAGGACTACAGAAACGTGGCGCTGGTGCTGCGCCTCAACCACTACGAGTTCTTCACCAAGATCATGATCCCGTCCGCGGCGCCGTACATTTTCACGGGGTTGCGCATCGGCATCGGCCTTTCGTGGCTCGCCATCGTCGCGGCGGAGATGCTGACCGGCGGCGTTGGCATCGGCTTCTTCATCTGGGACGCGTGGAACTCGTCGCGGCTGCCCGACATCATCGTGGCGCTGGCCTACATCGGCGGCATCGGCTTCCTGCTCGATCGCGTTGTGGCGGTGCTGGCGCACTTCGTAACCCGCGGCACGGCCTCGAACTGAGAAGGATGACGAAAATGGCTTCTGCTCCGACGCATCCCTATCTGCGCATCGACCACGTCGACAAGACGTTCGTGCGCGGCGGCAAGACCACCGAGGTTCTGTCCGACGTCTCGGTGTCGATCGAGAAGGGCGAGTTCGTTTCCATCATCGGGCATTCGGGTTGCGGCAAGTCCACGCTGCTCAACATCGTGGCGGGCCTGACGCCGGTCACGACCGGGGCGGTGCTGCTGGAGAACCGCGAGGTTTCCGACCCCGGCCCCGACCGCGCCGTGGTGTTCCAGAACCACTCCCTGCTGCCGTGGCTGACGGTCTACGAGAACGTGCGGCTGGCCGTGGACAAGGTGTTCTCCGGCAGCAAGTCGCGCAAGGAGCGCCACGCCTGGACCATGCACAACCTCGAACTCGTGCAGATGGGCCATGCCAAGGACAAGCGGCCGTCCGAGATCTCGGGCGGCATGAAGCAGCGGGTGGGGATTGCGCGCGCGCTCGCCATGGAACCCAAGGTGCTGCTGCTCGACGAGCCGTTCGGGGCGCTCGATGCGCTGACGCGCGCGCATCTGCAGGACAGCGTGATGGCAATCCACGGCAAGCTCGGCAACACGGTGCTGATGATCACGCATGACGTCGACGAGGCGGTGCTTCTCTCCGACCGCATCGTGATGATGACCAATGGCCCGGCCGCGCGCATCGGCGAGGTGCTGGAGGTGCCGATGGCACGGCCGCGCAAGCGGCTCGAGCTCGTCGCGGACCAGACCTACATCCGCTGCCGCCAGCGCGTGATCGAGTTCCTCTACGCGCGGCACAAGGCGCCCGCGCTGCAGGCTGCCGAATAAGAGAACGCAGGGGGACCGCCGATGTCTGCGGCAGCAGCGAAAGAGCGCCTCGTCATCGTCGGCAACGGCATGGCGAGCCTGCGGCTCCTGGAAGAAATGGTGACACTCGGCTCCGACCGGCATGAGGTGACAGTCGTCGGCGATGAGCCGGAGCCTGCCTACAACCGCGTGCTTCTCTCTTCGCTGCTCGCGCGAGAGGTGGGGCTCCAGGACATCGGCATGCAGGCGCGCGAATGGTATGCACAGCATGGCTTCACGCTGCTCGCGGGCGTGCGGGCAGAGGGTGTCGAAGGGCGCAGCGTGGCGCTTTCGGATGGGCGGCGGCTCGGCTTCGACAAGGTCGTGCTTGCAACAGGCGCCGAACCGGTGGTGCTGCCCCTGCCGGGCCGTAACCTCGATGGCGTCATCACCTTTCGCACGGTTGCCGACGTCGAGGTCATGCGCGGTTTCGGGGGCGGGCGTGCCCCTGTCGTGGTGATCGGCGGAGGCCTGCTCGGCATCGAGGCCGCCTATGGGCTTGCGCGCGCCGGAATGGAGGTGACGCTCGTCCACGTGATGGACCGGCTGATGGAGCGCCAGCTCGACAAGCAGGGCGCTGCGTTGCTTGCACGGGCGCTCGAGGGCAAGGGCATCCGTGTGCTGCTTTCAACCGAAACGAAGGCGATCCGCGGCACAAACCGCGTCGAAGCGATCGAGACGAAGGCCGGCGAGATCATCCCCTGTGGCGCGGTGGTGATGGCGGCAGGCGTGCGGCCGCGGACGATGCTTGCCGCGGCGGCCGGCGCCGAAGTGGGGCGCGGCATCGTGGTGGACGACGGCATGCAGACCCGTGTTCCGGGCATCTTCGCCCTTGGCGATTGCGCGGAACATCGCGGCGTGTGCTACGGGCTGGTCGAGCCTGCCTACGCGCAGGCGCGCGTGCTGGCTGCCAGACTTTCGGGTGGTGTTGCAAGCTACCCCGGCTCGCTTCTGGCGACAAACCTCAAGGTTTCCGGCGTGCCGGTGTTCTCGGCCGGCGACTTCGAGGGCCAGGGCGCCGAACACATCGTGCTGCGCGACGACGGCCTGCCCTCCTACCGCAAGCTCGTGCTGCGCGATGGCGTATTGGCGGGCGCGGTGCTGGTGGGCGATACGCACGACGCGCTGTGGTATGCCGATCTCATCGCCTCGGGCGCCAACGTCACGCGCTTCCGGCACGACCTTGCCTTCGGGCGTGCCTACGCGGAGGCGGCGTGATGGGCGCGCAGGACTTCTCCGAGGAGCAGAAGCGCTATCTGGAAGGCTTCGTTTCGGGCGTGCAGGCCTCGCGCGCGGCGGCAGGGCTGAAGCCGCTCGGCGGCCTCGCCGGTGCAGAGGGCGCAATTGCCGGTCCAGATGCACAGCATCTGCAGGCCATGGCGCGCTTCGAGGCGCAGGGCAAGAAGCTTTCACCGGAAGAGAAGGCCAAGCGTGAAGAGCATCCCTTTGATGCCTATGCGCGGCTGAAGGAAGACGCCGAGGCGGGGCAGTTCCCCAAAGGCGTCGACAATTTCCGCTGGCGCTTCCATGGCCTCTACTACGTTGCGCCGGTGCAGAACGCCTTCATGTGCCGGATGCGCCTGCCGAACGGCATTCTCAGCCACTGGCAGCTTGCGGGCATCGCCGATGTCGCTGAGCGATTGGGTGGCGGCTATGCGCACGTGACCACGCGTGCAAACCTGCAGATCCGCGAGATCAAGGCCGAGAACGGGCCGGCGCTGATCGAGGCCCTTGCGGAGCTGGGCGTGAACCCCAAAGGCTCGGGCGCCGACAACATCCGCAACGTCACGGGCTCGGCCACGGCCGGCATCGATGCGCAGGAGCTTCTCGACACACGCCCGCTCGCGAAGGCGTGGCATCACCATATCCTGAACGACCGCTCGCTCTATGGCCTGCCGCGCAAGTTCAACGTGTCCTTCGATGGCGGCGGCTCCATTCCGACGCTGGAAGAAACCAACGATATCGCCTTCACCGCCGTGAGCGTGAGAGACGGTGCAGACGGCGTTGCGCCTGGCGTGTGGTTTCGCCTCGGCCTCGGCGGCATCACCGGGCACAAGGACTTTGCACGCCCCACGGGGGCCTACGTGCGGCCGGAGCAGGCCGTGAAGGTTGCGGACGCCATCGTGCGCGTGTTCATCGATCACGGCGACCGCACGGACCGCAAGAAGGCGCGGCTGAAATACGTGCTCGATGCCTGGGGCTTCGAGAAATACCTCGCGGCGGTGGAAGACAAACTTGGGTGGAAGCTCGCCCGCATTCCCGATGCGCTCGTGGCAGAGCCGGCAAGGGCCGATCGGCAAGCGCACATCGGCGTACATGCCCAGAAGCAAGACGGGCTGGTGTGGGTTGGCGTGGCGCTTCCCGTCGGGCGCATGAGCTGCGACCAGATGCGGGGCCTCGCCGAGATTTCCCGAACCTTCGGTGACGGCGATGTCCGCCTCACGGTGTGGCAGAACCTCATCCTGTCGGGCATTGCGCGCGGGGATGCGGGCCAGGTCGAGAGCGCGCTCGCAGCCCTGGGGCTCACCTCCAAGGCTTCGCCGGTTCGGGCCGGCCTCGTTGCATGCACGGGCAATACGGGCTGCAAGTTCGCCCTCGCCAATACCAAGGACACGGCGCTTGCCATTGCCGCGTGGGTGGAGGCGCGCGTGGCCATGGATACGCCGGTGAACATCCATGTCACGGGATGCCCCAATTCCTGCGCGCAGCACTACATCGGCGACATCGGGCTGATCGCCACGCGCGTGCCGGTGGCGCCGGACAGCGACGACACGGTCGAGGGCTTCAACGTGCACATCGGCGGCGGCTATGGGCCGGACGCGAAGATCGCGCGCGAGATGTTTCCCCAGACGCGGGTGGAGGATCTGCCCCGGCTGGTGCAGCGAATACTCGAAGCCTACCTCGCGCATCGGGCGGGCGCGGACGAGACATTCCTTGCCTTCGCCAACCGGCACGAGATCGACACGCTGAAAGCGATGATCGGCAACATCGGGAGTGCGCCATGACGGTGCAGGAGGCACGCAGCACACCCGTGGGCAAGGTGCCGGTGATCCCGGAAGGCGCGCCGTTCTCGCCCGAGCAGCGGTCGTGGCTGAACGGCTTCTTTGCGGGCCTGCTTTCGCTGGAGAGCGAGGCGCGCGCCTTGCCGCTCACGGGCGAGCTGCCGGGCGCCGCCGCCAAGGCCATCGGCAGCGAGGAGGACGACGGCGCGCCCTGGCACGATGCGGCCATGCCGATCGACGAGCGCATGAAGCTTGCCGACGGCAAGCCGCTGAAGCGGCAGCTCTACGCCGCGATGGCACAGCAGGACTGCGGGCAGTGCGGCTATCTCTGCGAAAGCTACTCGGCGGCCATCGCTGCGGGGAGCGAGACGAAGCTGAACCTGTGCGCGCCGGGCGGCAAGGAAACAAGCCGCATGTTGAAGAAGCTGATGGAGGAGGCGCCGGCTGCTGCGGCTTCGACACCCGCTGAAGCGGGCGCGCCACAGGCGGTGCCGCCGCCAGTGAAAGCTGAAAGCCGGCTGGGCTATTGCCGCGAGATGCCGGTGGAGGCGGTTTTCCTCGGCGCAAGGCGCCTCAATGGCGCTGCGTCCGACAAGGACACGCGGCATGTTGCTTTCGACATATCCGGCTCGGGCATCGACTATGCGCCAGGAGACAGCTTCGGCCTCTTCGCGCAGAACGATCCGGAGCTGGTGGATGCGGTGCTGCGCGCAATGCGGGCGCCTGCGGACTTCCCCGTTGAGGGAAAAACCTTTCGCGAGGCGCTGCTCGAGGATTATGCGCTGGGCCTTGCCCCCGACATGCTGTTCGAGCTGCTCAGCTATATCACGGGTGGAGACCGCCGGCGCAAAGCCAAGATGCTGGCCAAGGGCGAGGATCCCGACGGCGACGCAGCCACCATGGACGTGCTGCAGGCGCTGGAGCGCTTTGCGCCGGTGCATCCTGATCCGGAAGCGTTTCTCGAATGCCTCGAGCCGCTGCAGCCGCGGCTCTACTCGATCTCCTCTTCGCCACGCGCGACGCCGGGCGCGTTGCATCTGACTGTCGACGCCGTGCGCTATGACATCTCGGAACGACGCAGGCTCGGCGTGGCCTCCACGTTCCTCTCCGACCGGCTGCGGCCGGGATCGCGGGTGAAGGTGTTCGTGCAGAAGGCGCACGGGTTCGGGCTGCCGGATGATCCGGCGACGCCGATCGTGATGGTGGGGCCGGGCACGGGCATCGCGCCGTTCCGCTCGTTCCTGTGGCAACGCGCGGGGATGGAAATGCGGGGGAAGGCGTGGCTGTTCTTCGGCCATCAGCACGAGGCGACCGATTTCCTCTATCGCGACGAGATCGAGGGCTTTCTCGGCAATGGCACGCTGACGCGGCTTTCCACGGCATGGTCGCGCGATGGTGCGGACAAGGTCTACGTGCAGGACCGGATGCGGGAGGCCGGGGCCGAGCTGTGGCAGTGGCTCGCCCATGAGAGCGCGCATTTCTACGTGTGCGGTGATGCGAAACGCATGGCGAAGGACGTGGAGAAGGCCGTGGTTTCGGTGGCGATGACGCACGGGGGCAAGAGCGAGGCGGAGGCTGCGGCGTTCCTTGCCAGCCTCAAGGCGCAGGGCCGCTATCAGGCGGATGTCTACTGATGCAAAAGAGCTGCGCAGCAACCGGCGAAGGCGTGCGGACCACCTGTCCCTACTGCGGCGTGGGATGTGGCGTTCGCGTTGGGCTCGCGGCGGAGGGGTTCAAGGTTTCGGGCGACGACGCGCATCCGGCAAACTTCGGCCGGCTGTGCTCCAAGGGCACGGCGCTGGGCGATACGCTTGGGCCGGCTACGCGGCTCGCGCACCCCATGGTCGGGGGCCAGCGCGTGTCGTGGGACGTGGCGCTCGACCATGTCGCGCAGGGCTTTGAACGCGTGAGGGCGGAGCATGGCCCCGAGGCGATCGCGTTCTACCTCTCCGGACAGCTCCTCACCGAGGACTACTACGTCGCGAACAAGCTGGCGAAGGGTTTCATCGGCACGCCGCACGTCGACACGAACTCGCGACTTTGCATGTCCTCGTCGGTGGCGGGACACCGCCGGGCCTTCGGCGCGGATGTCGTGCCGCAGTGTTACGAGGACCTGGAACTTGCCGATGTCGTCGTCCTCGCTGGCTCCAATGCCGCGTGGTGCCACCCGGTTCTCTACCAGCGCCTGCAGAAGGCGCGGGAGGAGCGCGGGCTCAAGATCATCAACATCGATCCCCGCCGCACCGCCACGAGCGAAGGATGCGACCTGCATCTGGGCCTGCGGGCCGGCAGCGACGTGTACCTGTGGAACGGCCTCCTGTGCTGGCTGTCGGACTATGGCGCGCTCGACTGGCGCTTCATCAGCGACCATACGGAAGGATTTGCGGCGGCGCTGGCGTCAGCGCGCTTCCATGCCGGCCTCGTGTCGCAGGTGGCAGCCGCCACGGGGCTGGCGCCCAATGACATCGAGGCCTTCTACGCGCTGTGGGCGGACACCGCGAACGTGGTGACGTGCTACTCGCAGGGCGTGAACCAGTCGGCGCATGGCACAGACAAGGTCAATGCCATCCTCAACTGCCACATCGCGACGGGGCGGATCGGCAAGCCCGGAAGCGGGCCATTGTCGTTCACGGGGCAGCCCAACGCGATGGGCGGGCGCGAGGTGGGCGGGCTCGCCAATATGCTGGCCGCGCATATGAACTTCTCGGAGGGCGAGCGCGATATCGTGCGCCGCTTCTGGAACGCGCCCAACCTGGTTGCGGGCGAAGGGCTGAAGGCGGTCGCGATGTTCGATGCGATCGCGCAAGGCCGCATCAAGGCGCTGTGGGTGATGGGGACGAACCCGGCGGTGAGCCTGCCAGCTGCCGATCACGCGCGCGCGGCGCTCGGCAAGCTCGACATGCTCGTGGTGTCGGAGAACGTCATCGCCAACGACACGACCGCGCAGGCGACGGTGCTGCTGCCGGCGCACGCGTGGGGCGAGAAGGACGGCACCGTCACGAATTCAGAACGGCGCATCTCGCGACAGCGGCCCTTCATGACGCCTGTCGGCGAAAGCCGCGCAGACTGGTGGATCATGTGCGAGGTGGCGCGCCGGTTGGGCTTCGGCGCGGCATTCGGCTATGCCTCTGCGGCCGAGATCTTCCGCGAGCATGCGGGCCTTTCGGGGTTCGAGAACGCCGGTGCGCGCGCCTTCGACATCTCGGGGCTCGCTGGGATCACGGCCCGAGACTATGACGAGCTCGAACCCGTGCAATGGCCGGTCCGGAATGGCCAGGCGGGCACCCAGCGCCTCTTCGCCGACGGGGACTTCTTCACGCCGAGCCGCCGCGGGCGGTTCATTGCCGTGAAGCCGCACGCCGTCAGCGATGCGCGGTGCAGCGAGGCCTGGCCGTTCGTGCTCAACACGGGCCGCGTGCGCGACCAGTGGCACACGATGACGCGGACGGGCCTGAGCGCCCGCCTGGCATTGCACACGGGCGAGCCTTATGTGGACGTGCATCCGCGCGATGCCCGCCGGCTGCACTTGCAGGAGGGGCACCTCGCACGCATCGAGACCGCGCAGGGGGCAGCGACCCTCCGCGTCCGCCTGAGTGATGCGCAGACACCTGCAACGCTGTTCGTACCGATCCACTGGTCGGCGCAGAACAGCTCGCAAGGGCGGGTCGGAGCGCTGGTGCATGCCCTAACGGATCCCTACTCCGGGCAACCCGACGCAAAGGCAACGCCGGCGCGCGTCACGGCCGTGGACGCCAAGGGGCATGGGGTGCTGCTGACGCGCGGCAATCCCGTCCTGCAAGGCACCACCTATTGGGCGCGCAGCACGATGCCCGCGGGAAGGGTTACATACTTTGCGCTGGAAAGCGGGCCTGAGGCGTGGGCAGCCTGGAGCGAGGCGGTGCTGCCAGAGGGCGAGCGCCTTTTCCTCGCGGACGAACGGCACGGCCGGTTCCGCGTGGCGGTGCTTCGGCACGGCCGGCTCGAGGCCCTGCTTTTCGTGGCGAGCAAGCCGGAGCCACTGGCGCTGGAGTGGCTGAAAATCTGCTTCGACAAGGCCAGCATCGCAGCGGGCGAGCGGCGTGCATTGCTGGCCGGACGATCGGTGGATGCCAAGGATGAGGGCCCCACAGTTTGCGCCTGCCACCAGGTGGGACGGCATCGCATTGCCGCCTGTATCGCCGCTGGTGCGCGCAGCACGCAAGCGATCGGCGCGGCGGTGAAGGCTGGGACGAACTGCGGCTCCTGCTTGCCCGAACTCAAGCGCATGCTCGTATCGCAGGACGCGCAATCGGCCCTCGGCATCGCGGCGGAGTAGCAGCATGCACATCGTCGCTCCGCAGGAAACCAGGCCTATGCGCATGCGACCGCTTTCGGTTTTGCCGGTGTTCTACGCCTTGCAAGGCAAGCGTGTGGTGCTGGCAGGCGCCGGGGACGCGCTCACATGGAAGGCTGAACTGCTTGTCGCCACTGGTGCGCGCCTCGACGTGTTCGTGGAGGCGCCGCACGAGGACCTGATGGCGCTCGCGGCGGCGCCCCCTGCAGGCGAGATGCACGTGCATGCGCGCAAGTGGCAGGCGGAGGATCTGCTTGGGGCTTCGCTCGCCGTTGCCGCCATCGAGGGTGAAGAGGCCGAAGCGTTCGCTGCGGCAGCGCGGGCCGCCGGCATTCCCGTCAACATCGTGGACAACCCGGCACTTTCCTCGTTCAGCTTCGGCACGGTGGTGAACCGGTCGCCGGTGGTGGTTGCCGTGAGCACAGCGGGCGTGGCGCCGGTGCTGGGGCAAGCGATCCGCGCGCGCATCGAGGCGCTTCTGCATCCAGCGCTCGCAGATTGGGCAGCGGCGGCGCAAAGGCTGCGGGAGGCGATCAAGGCACGCCTGCCGATGGGACACGCCCGGCGCGAGGTGTGGCGCCGGTTTGCTGATCGGGCGCTGCAGGCGAGACGCGCGCCCTCGGAGCAGGACCTCACGAGCGCCATCGAGGCCATGCCCGATCAGAATGGAAGCATCGTCCTGGTGGGCGCGGGGCCCGGGGATCCCGAACTGTTGACGCTGAAGGCGCTGCGGGCGCTACAATCGGCCGATGTCGTGCTCTACGACCGGCTGGTGGCGCCCGAGATCCAAGAGCTTGCACGCCGGGAAGCCAAGCGCATGCTCGTGGGCAAGACGGGCGGCGGAGCACATTGCCGGCAGGATGAGATCAACGCGCTGATGGTGAAGCTCGCGCTGGCTGGCAAGCGCGTGGTGCGGCTGAAGGGCGGCGATCCGATGATCTTTGGACGGGCAGCCGAGGAGATCGGCATTGCGCGCGCACACGGCATTCCGGTCGAGATCGTGCCCGGGGTGACGGCTGCGCTGGGGGCCGCAGCAGAGCTGCAGCTGCCGCTCACGGACAGGCGGCATGCGCAGCGCCTGCAGTTCGTGACGGGGCACGCGCGATCAGGCGCCGCGCCGCAGCACGATTGGGGAAGCATGGCGCACCCCGACATGACCACGGTGTTCTACATGGGCGCCCGCACATTCTCCGAGATGCTTCCCCGCATGCTGGCGGCGGGCGTGTCGCCTACGACACCGGCGCTGGCGGTGGCGGCCGCGACGACGCCTCGGCGCCAGCAGGTGCAGGCGCCGGTGTCGGAACTGCCAGAGGCGTTGCAGCACCTCCCGCAGGGGGAGCCTTGCCTCATCATTCTCGGCGCATGCGCGCGTGAGGTGGCATCCGAGCCAACGCGCATGGCCGAGACGCCCCGGACTATCTCAGGCGCTGTCTGACATTGCCGTTTGGCGCGCTGCCGCTCGATTGCGTGCCGGATTGTCCATGCCCTACGGGCAGCTTTGCAGAAACTGCAGCCTTGCGTGCAGCGCTGGTTGTGCGGCCGGGCCTGCTGCTGCATGCTGGCGGCAATGTTATCCAGACATACCGGGGGTATGCGATGAACTTGAGCGAATATGCGAAGTACGACGGGCTGGGGCTCGGCGAGTTGGTCGCCAAGAAACAGGTGACGCCGAAAGAACTGGCGCTGACCGCGGCGAAGGCCATCGCGGTTGCCAATCCTGAACTCAACGCGGTTGTGGAGACGTATCCGGACCGCATCGAGGATCTCGATGAGAAAACGCTTGGCGATGGGCCGTTCCGCGGCGTTCCGTTTCTCATCAAGGACGTGTTCGGGCACGAGAAGGGCCGCAAGATCGAGTACGGCTCCAGGCTGTGCAAGGGCATGACCGTGGAGGTCGGGACCTACTTCGTGGACCAGCTGAAAGCGGCGGGCGTGAACATCATGGGTCGCTCGGCTGCGCCCGAATACTCGATGTCACCGACCACCGAGAGCGTGATGTTCGGCAACACCTCGAACCCGTGGAAGAAGGGCTATTCGGCCGGCGGCTCGAGTGGCGGTGCGCAGGCGGCCGTGACGGGCGGCATGGTGCCGATCAGCCATGGCTCGGACATCGGCGGATCGATCCGCATCCCGGCCAGCTGGTGCGGCGGCGTGGGCCTGAAGCCCTCACGCGGGCGCGTCTCGATCGGGCCGGTGGTGGACGAGGGCGGGCTTGGCTACTCGGTGAACTTCATCCAGGCGAAGACGGTGCGGGATGCCGCAGAGATGCTCGACTGGGTGTCGAAGCCGCAGCCCGGTGACCCATTCATCATTCCGCGACCCAGCGAAAAGTATTCGGCGCTGGCGCGCCAGAAGGCGCCAAGGCTGCGTGTCGGCATCGTACTCGACGAACTCGTCGGCGCGAAAGTCGACCCCGAGGTGGCAGCGGCCGTGCAGGCAACCGGCAAGGTGTTGGCGGAGCAGGGCCACATCGTCGAGGTGGCGCATGCCGACATGGGCGGCGCGCAGACCCTGGACGCAATGCAGGATCTTTTCTTCTACGCCTTCGACCTGCGGCTCGACAGCTACGGAAAGAAGACGGGCCTGAAGCCGGGGCCGGACACGCTCGAGCCGGTGATCTACTCGCTCTATGAGTATGCGAAAGGCATCACCACGGCCCGCTTCATGGCGGCCATGGCAGCGGCGAACGTGGCGCGCAGGAAACTCGGCCAGTTCTATACGAAGTACGACATCTGGCTTTCGCCAACCAACGCGCGGGTGTCGGAGCCGTGGGGACGCTACAATCTCTCGAAACCGGGGGTCAGCGCCACGAACAACGCGGAGGAGATCTTCCGGGCGCCGACGCAGTACACCATCCCGCACAACATCATGGGCACGCCGGCGATGTCACTGCCGCTGGCGATGCACTCCACGGGCGTGCCGATCGGGGTGCAGATTGCCGGCAAGCCGGCGGACGAGCATCTGTTGCTGCAGCTGTCGATGGCCCTGGAAGAGGCGATGCCCTGGAAAGACCGGGTGCCGCCGCTGCATGTTTCAAAGCTCGGGTGAAGGCCGAAAACGTCAGGCCCGCCGACGCAAGGAGGCGAGCGTGGCTTCCTGTGCCGCATCGTCGAGCGTGGGGCACTCGCCCAAGGATTGGTCGAGGCTTGCTTCGGCGGCCTCGATCTCGCTTCGCGCCTTGGCCTGCAGCTCGGCAATGTTCCTGAGACGGGCCAGCACGCTTTCGGCATGTTCGAGGCTGTCGAGTTCAGGCGCTGCATTCGAGCCTGAGCGTGCGCGCGAAAGCGCATTCAAGAGGCGCATGGCCATTCCCCGCTGCCGACGCAGTGCACATCGGCCAGCGTGGGCGCCAATGGTTAACGAAAGGTAAACGCATCGGCGCCCGAGGCAGGGCTGCGGCCGTCAGTGCAGCCGCAGTTCGCCGCTCACCAGTTTGAGTTCCGCCGGCCCGAGGAGCTTCTTGTGCGCGACCACAATCTTGTAGAGCTTGCCCTCGAGGTTGGCGGACCAGAAGTCCAGGAACGTCTTCAGGCGCGGGAAGCGAGGGTGCATGTCGTAGTCCTGCCAGATGTAGCTCTGCAGGAGCGAGGGATGATCCGGCATGCGGTAGAGAATTTCTGCAGTCGTGAGACTGAAGCCTTGAAGCTGAGCGGCAAAGCCCCGATCGGTCATATGTCACCTCATCTTGGGACGAGGGGCAACGAAGCAGGCCCTCGTCGTAGCCTTGGTCGTTCGCGTAAACGCTCGATGTCGAGCACTCGATACGCACCCTTATGACGCAGCAAATAATGGACCGCTTTTCGGCGATGTCATCGGGTTTCAGAGGCCGCTCACGGCGTGAAGCTACGACTAAGTTGCTCAGAGGCAACGATTATTAGCACTCACCCTGAGAGGCTGATAACAGCGGGCACGGCCAGGGTGTGCCTGGCGCACAGGCTTCAAGACCGTCGCTGGGCATGGCCGGTTTCCTCGCCGCGTCTGGCGCTTTGACCATGATGGCGGTGCGCGGAGCAGTCGTCACGGCGACAGAGGGCGTTGGTTGCGGCGAAAAGGGCTGTTAATCTCGCCCGCATGATCGGTTTTTCGGAAGAACCTGCCGCGCCGTTTGGCGCGAAGCTCGACAAGGCGGCCTTCCTGGCTTGGGTGCAAGCGCAGGAGGGACGCTATGAGCTGAAGGACGGCGCTATTGTCATGCATGCTGGAAGTACACGGCGACACGCACAAGTCTGTGCCAGGTTCATCGCAAGTTTCATTTCCCGGCTTGATGCGAACATGTGGGCCGTGACCACCGCCGATTTCGCGGTGGAGATTGGCGACGATGTTCGTTACCCAGACGCGCTCGTCGAGGCTGCGGCCGGCCTCGTACCGGATGCGGTTTCCACTGCGCAGCCGGCGCTGCTGCTGGAGGTGCTGTCTCCATCTTCCGCCGGCCGCGATCTCAACGTGAAGGTGGGCGAGTACACCTCGCTGCCGTCGCTGCAATGCTACATCGTGGCGAGCCAGGACGAGGCGATCGTGTGGGTGTGGCAGCGCGATGCATCGGGCGCGTTTGCGAAGATTGCAACGGAGATCAAGGGCCTCGATGGCGTCATCGAGGTCGAGGCGCTTGGCATTATCCTGCCTCTCGCCGAGATCTATCGCGGCATGACATGAGCCCAAGCCCCGCCTGCGCGGCGGTTGCGCAAAAAACAAAAGGCCGGAGCGGGTGCTCCGGCCTTCTGCGTATCGGGAAGGGCTTGGGGATCAGAAGTCCATTCCACCCATGCCGCCCATGCCACCCATACCGCCCATGCCCCCGCCGCCAGGCATTGCCGGCGCGGCTTCCTTGGGAAGCTCGGCGATCATCGCCTCGGTGGTGATGAGGAGGCCGGCGACGGAGGCCGCATCCTGCAGCGCAGTGCGCACGACCTTCGCAGGATCGATCACACCTTCGGAGACGAGGTCGCCGTAAACGCCGGTCTGGGCGTTGTAGCCGTAGGCGTACTTGGAGTTCTCGAGGATCTTGCCGACGACGACGGAGCCATCGACGCCTGCGTTCTGCACGATCTGGCGAGCCGGCGACTGCAGCGCGCGACGCACGATGTTGATGCCGGTCTTCTGGTCGTCATTACCAACCTTCAGGCCCTCGAGCAGTTGGCTGGCACGCAGCAGGGCGACGCCGCCGCCCGGCACGATGCCTTCCTGGACGGCTGCGCGGGTGGCGTGCAGCGCGTCATCGACGCGATCCTTGCGCTCCTTGACCTCGGATTCCGTGGCGCCGCCAACCTTGATGACGGCCACGCCGCCTGCCAGCTTGGCCAGACGCTCCTGCAGCTTCTCGCGGTCGTAGTCGGAGGTGGTTTCCTCGATCTGCGCCTTGATCTGCTTCACGCGCGCCTCGATGTCGGCCTTCTTGCCGGCGCCGTCGACAACGGTGGTGTTCTCCTTGTCGATGGAGACCTTCTTGGCCTTGCCGAGCATGTTCAGCGTGACGTTCTCGAGCTTGATGCCGAGATCTTCGCTGATGACCGTGCCACCGGAGAGGATGGCGATGTCCTCGAGCATGGCCTTGCGGCGATCACCGAAGCCCGGGGCCTTCACGGCCGCGACCTTGAGCCCACCGCGCAGCTTGTTCACGACGAGGGTGGCGAGCGCCTCGCCCTCGACGTCCTCGGCGACGATCAGCAGCGGCTTGCCCGACTGCACAACCGCCTCGAGGACGGGCAGCATGGCCTGCAGGCCCGTCAGCTTCTTCTCGTGAATGAGGATATAGGGGCTCTCGAGCTCGACGAGCATCTTGTCGGCGTTGGTGATGAAGTAGGGCGAGAGGTAGCCCCGATCGAACTGCATGCCCTCGACGACGTCCAGCTCGGTCTCGAGACTCTTGGCCTCTTCCACCGTGATAACGCCCTCGTTGCCGACGCGCTTCATGGCCTGGGCGATGATGCTGCCGATCTCCTTGTCGCCGTTGGCGGAGATGGTGCCGACCTGGGCGATCTCGTCGTTGGAGGTGACCTTCTTGGCCTTGGCCTTCAGCTCGTCGACGACCTTCGCGACGGCGAGATCGACGCCGCGCTTGAGGTCCATCGGGTTGGCGCCGGCTGCAACGGCCTTGGCGCCTTCGCGCACGATGGCCTGGGCGAGGACGGTCGCCGTGGTGGTGCCGTCACCGGCGATGTCGTTGGTCTTGGAGGCGACTTCGCGCAGCATCTGCGCGCCCATG
Organism: Hyphomicrobiaceae bacterium; assembly: GCA_039808585.1. Taxonomy (GTDB): domain Bacteria; phylum Pseudomonadota; class Alphaproteobacteria; order Rhizobiales; family Hyphomicrobiaceae; genus AWTP1-13. The sequence goes on from JBDHTJ010000083.1 coordinate 16,370, forward strand.
TTCTCGAACTTGTCCTCAAGCTCGATTTCCTTCGCGACCGTCACGCCGTCCTTGGTGATGCGGGGTGCACCGAAGCTCTTCTCGAGCACGACGTTGCGGCCCTTGGGGCCGAGCGTGACTTTCACGGCGTTGGCGAGGATGTCGACGCCGCGCAGCATGCGGTCACGAGCATCGCGGGAAAACTTCACGTCTTTGGCGGCCATGATTGGCTAACTCCTTCTTTGCCGATTGCAGCAACCGGCGACTGTTCATTGGGAATGTGGTGGATCAGGCGGCCGCGCGGGCGCTGGCCTTGCCCTCGATGACGCCCAGGATGTCGCTCTCCTTCATGATGAGCAGATCCTGGCCATCGATCTTCACTTCGGTGCCGGACCACTTGCCGAAGAGCACGCGGTCGCCCTTCTTCACTTCGAGGGGAACGAGCTTGCCGGCCTCGTCGCGGGCGCCGGGGCCTACGGCGATCACCTCGCCCTGGACCGGCTTTTCCTTGGCGGTGTCGGGAATGATGATGCCGCCCTTGGTCTTGGCTTCCTCCTCGACGCGGCGAACAACGACGCGGTCATGCAGGGGGCGAAACTTCATCGCAATACCTCTTTGGGATTTGAAGGCTGTTCAACGGCGGCTGCACTGGACGCCCTGCGCCAGATGGCGAGAGGCGCACGCGCTGCCGCTTGCGCAAGGTGGTTTAGGAATGCTTGTTAGCACTGTCAAGGCAGGAGTGCCAAAACAGGGTTACCGGCTGGTAAAGGCAGAGTTGGCAGTTGGCTGTTTGCGCCGGGTGCGGGGCAAGGGATAGGCTGTGACCGCCATCGCGCCTCGATGATCGGCAATTTGGGCGTGCCAAAGGCAGCGCGGCGGTCGTGCCGCAAAAGGACAGCTCCGGAAGAGCCCAATGACCGACATCGCCACACGGGTCTACAACCACACGTGGAAAATTGATCCGATCGTGCGCTCGGTGCTCGATACGGATTTCTACAAGCTGTTGATGGCCCAGACTATTTTCCGCCGCTACAAGGACGTGCAGGTAACCTTCGGCATTCTCAACCGCTCTACCTCCGTCAAGCTTGCGAAGCTGATCGACATCGGCGAATTGAAAGAGCAGCTCGATCACATCCGCACGTTGTCGCTGAGCCGTGGCGAAAGCACGTTCCTGCGCGGCAACATGTTCTACGGCAAACGGCAGATGTTCGCGCCGGACTTCATCCAGTGGCTCGAGGGGTTCCGCTTCCCCGACTACCACCTGGAGAAGAAGGGGGACCAGTACGAGCTGCATTTCCAGGGGCCGTGGATCGAGACCACGATGTGGGAAGTGCCGGCGCTGGCGGTGCTGATGGAACTGCACAGTCGCGCTGTCACCAAGGGGCTCGGCAAATTCGAACTGCAGGTGCTTTATGCGCGCGCGATGACACGCGTGTGGGAGAAGATCGGGCGTCTCAAGGCGCTGCCGGGCCTGAGCATTGCGGATTTCGGCACGCGCCGGCGGCACGGTTTCCTGTGGCAGGACTGGTGCGTGCAGGCGTTGATCGAAGGCCTTGGCCGGCATTTCCTCGGCACCTCCAACTGCCTGATCGCCATGCGGCGCGAGGTGGAGGCAATCGGCACCAACGCCCACGAGTTGCCGATGGTCTATTCTGCGCTTGCCCGGGACGATGCGGAGCTTGCCAAGGCGCCCTACAAGGTGCTGGCCGACTGGCAGGAAGACTATGACGGCAACCTGCGGATCATGCTGCCCGATACCTACGGTACCCCCTCGTTCCTGGAGCGGGCGCCGGACTGGGTTGCGAATTGGACGGGCATGCGCATCGACAGCGGCGATCCCATCACCGGCGGCGAGATCGCGCTCGACTGGTGGAAGCGGCGGGGCGCAGACCCGACCCGCAAACTGCTGATTTTCTCCGATGCGCTCGATGTGGAAGCGATCGAACGCATCCACGCGCATTTCAAGGGGCGGACGCGCATCGGCTATGGCTGGGGCACGCTGCTGACCAACGACTTCCGCGGCTTCGTGCCGGACGACGGGCTCGATCCGTTCTCGATCGTGTGCAAGGTGATCGCAGCGAACGGCAAGCCGGCCGTGAAGCTTTCCGACAACCCGGCCAAGGCGACGGGACCTGCGGACGAGATCGCCCGCTATCGCCGCGTCTTTGGCACCAGCGGCCAGGTGAGCTTGCCGGTGGCGGTTTGAACGGAACCCTCGATACGGCAAAGCCCGCGCGCGGAGGGCATGCTGCAGTCATGGTGAAGCGGGCGTAAATTTTGCGGCATGCCGAAGCTTTTCGGCGCGCGCCGCAAAGCATCACGCGGTGCGCGTGGTGGCGCGCGACAGTCATCGTTTGTTAGCCCTGAGCGCTGCTTGCGTATCGCAACGAAACGCGCGGCCCCATGCATTAGCCGCTCGTGAAGCATGTGGCCGCATCAGCGCTGCAAAAGCTGCCAGACATGGTTGCTGCATGCTTGCGATTGCACGACCGATGGGCACGCCCCGACATGCTGAATGCTCTGCTAATGCCTAAAATTGCACGGAATTTCCCGCGCGTCTTTTTACGGGCATCGTGCATGCTCTCGCTCGTGTTGGATCCCTGTTTCAACGAGAGAGTGTGCGTATGTCACGTGAGACAAGCAGCTTTACGTCGGATGTATTGGAGGCTGTGCTGGAGGGCGATGATGCTCTCAGCGAGCCGGTTTCAAACCTCAAGCATTTCCTGCGCGACGTGACGCGCGAAACATCGCCGGAAGTGGTGGATGCGCTGGGCGGCAATCTTGCCAGCATTGCGCAGAACCTGGCGGAGGCTGCGTCCTTTACGCCGGCACCGAGCCGCGCGGATGCGACAAATGCGGCGCTGACGCCGGCCCAGTGGATGCCGGTTGCGGCGCATGTCGAGGCGCTCACGTCGGCGCAACAGCAAGGTGCAGCGGCAGAGGCAGCAGCCCCCGGCATGGAGTCTTCGGCGATTGCTGCCGTAAAGACGACGGGCTACAGCGCGCAGAGCAATACCGGGCAGTGGTACATTCCCGCGATGTTCGGCGGTTCCGCTGCCAAGGCACAATCGGTGCTTTCGCAGTTCAATGGCCAGGGCGTGGCCGTTGCAGACTACGATGACGGCATCGACAAGAGCGTGACGGCGCTGAAGGCCAACTACGATGCGAGCAAGGAACTCGTCATCAACGGCAAGAAAGCGGACCCCGGCATTCTCTCGGGCTCCGGCAGCGGCGTGCACGGGACGGCGACAGCCGGCATCATCTCGGCGGACGCCGGCAGCAACGGCGGCACGATGACGGGCCTCGCCTACGGCGCGAAACTCACGGCCGTGAACATCTTCTCGGGCGTTGCGGCAAGCAACTTCACGACCGCCATCCGCATGATGTCGAACTTCGACGTCACGAACAACAGCTGGGGCTGGACCTCCAAGTGGGCCGACAGCACCAGCACGTCGTTCGGCTCTTCGTTCGTGAGCGCGCTCAAGTATGCTTCCGATAGTGGGCGCGGAGGCCTGGGCACGAACATCGTGCACGCCGCCGGCAACGAGTGGGGCACCGACAAGCGCAATATCAACAGCTCGCAGTTCGGCGCGGACCGGCATGTGATCAACGTCGCGGCCATCAGTTCGAACGGCGACGTATCGTACTACTCGAACCGCGGTTCGGCCCTGCTCGTGGGCGCCTCCAGCGGCGGCAACACGAACCAGTACATCATGACGACGGACCGCACCGGCTCGGCCGGCTATGCATCCGGCGACGTGACCAATACCTTCAACGGCACGTCGGCCGCAGCACCGCAGATCACGGCGCTCGTCGCAGACATGCTGAGCGCCAATTCCAAGCTCGGCTGGCGCGACGTGCAGAACATCCTGGCGCTTACGGCACGTGACGTCGAGACCTCGACATTCACCAAGTCCGCGACGGGCCAGATGGCTTACGGCTGGGACATCAACAAGGCCATCGGCGTCAACGGTGGCGGATATCACTACTCTAACGACGTGGGCTTCGGCCTGGCCGACGGCTTCGCGGCCGTGCGCATGGCAGAGGTGTGGAGCTACTTCAAACCGACGCCTGCCACATCGGCCAATGAGCAGCGTGTTTCGGCCTCGGCGGCCGGGGCGGCGGTCTCTTCCGGCGTGAACGGCACGAGCTTCACCTTCAAGCTCGGTCAAAGCATCTCGATCGAGAACGTGAACCTTAACTTCAACATCACGACGAAGAACCTGAACAATCTCTCGGTGTCGCTGACCGGGCCGATGGGGACGCAGTCCCTGATGCTCGGCATCCAGGGTGGCGCCGCCGCAAGCGTCTCGAACTTCAGCTGGTCGCTGAACTCGCGCGCGTTCCTGGGCGAACTTTCGGCCGGCACGTGGACCGTGACCTTCAAGGACACGGTGGCGGCGGACGCGGCGAAAATCAACAGCCTGTCGCTCGACGTCTACGGCTCGACGGTGTCGAACCAGCACGTGTTCCACTACACGGACGAAGTGGCCATGATGCAGGCGTACGACCCCTCGCGCATCGCCATCAACGACCCGACGGGCGTCAACAACTGGATGAACCTGGCAGCCACGACGGGGGCCGCGAACATCAACCTTGCGAGCGGCGCTTCCTCGACGCTGGGCGGGCGCACCTTCGCGACGATCGGTGCCACGACCAAGATCAACAACGTGGCGCTGGGCGATGGCGCCGCCACCGTGGTGGGCAACAACAACGGCAACACCTTCGTGGCCGGTCGCGGTGCCGCAACCATCCTCGGGGGCACCGGCAACGACACGTTCTATGCGGGCTGGGCCAACGACGTGTTCACGGGCGGGGCCGGCAAAGATACCTATGCGTTCAACCGCAAGGGCTTCGGGCAGGACACCATCACCGACTTCGTGAAGGGGCAGGACAAGATCAGCCTGAAGGGCATCGCTTCCAGCCTCGCACAGCTCGCCATCGCCGATACAGGCTCGCAGATCACGATCACGAGCACCCTGTGGGCGGCCACCGACAAGATCGTGCTGACGAACACGAAGAACCAGCACCTAGCATCGACGGACTTCGCGTTCGCCTGAGGCTGGAGCCAAGGCACCGAAAAGCGGCCCTCTTCCGCGTTATCGCGGGAGGGCCGTTTTCTTTTTGCGGAGCTATTGCTTGATGCGGGGCGGATTGAGGTGGTCGCCGCCG
>JBDHTJ010000084.1:0-21463 GCA_039808585.1 Hyphomicrobiaceae bacterium
GGTGCAGGCAAGTCGACACTCATCAATTGCATCTCGGGCCTTTACCGACCCACCAAAGGGCGCGTCCTGCTCGATGGCCGCGACGTGACGGATCTTGCAGCACACCAGCGCGCGCGACTGGGCCTCGCGCGCTCCTTCCAGAACCTGCAGCTGGTGCCAAGCCTCACCGTGATCGAGAACGTCATGCTCGGCGTGTCCCCGGCCAAGAGCGGCCTCGCGAGTTTCCTCAGCTGGATGACGAGCAGCACTTTCGAGAAGCAAGAGCGCGAGCGGGCCATGTCCCTGCTGGCCCAGCTCGATCTCGATCGCTTCGCGAATGCCTTGTCCGACGATCTTCCCTACGGCCATCGCAAGCTCGTCGAAATGGCCCGCGTCATGGCCGAGGACCCGCTTGTGATGCTGCTCGACGAGCCCATCGCCGGCCTCAACGACGTGGAGGCCCGCGAGATCGCGCAAGTGGTGCGACGCATTCGCGACGGCGGCACCACGATACTGCTGGTGGAGCACAACATGGATTTCGTGATGCAACTCTCAGACCGCATCACGGTGCTCGACTACGGCATGAAGATCGCGGAAGGCACGCCGGCCGAGATCCAGCGCGATCCGCGCGTGATCGCTGCCTATCTCGGCGCGCCGGCAGACGCGGCGCAGAGCGCGGGTGCCGCGCCATGATCCAGCTCACGAATGTAACGGCCGGCATCGGCAAGCTCACCATCCTGCGCGATGTGAACCTCTCGGTCGCCGCGGGCCAACTCGTGCTGGTGCTCGGTGCGAATGGAGCCGGCAAGACCACGCTTCTGCGCACCATCTCCGGGCTGACGGACGTGCGCAGCGGCGAGATCGTCTTCGACGGCAAGCCCATCACAGGCGTCGACGCGCACCGCCTGGCGCGTTCTGGCCTCGTGCACGTGCCTCAGGGCCGGCAAATCGTGCCGCACCTGACGGTCGAGGAGAACCTTCTGATCGGCGCGCAGCACGTGCCGGGCGTGAGCCCGCGCCAGATGAGCGATCGGCTCGAGGCGGAATACGCCCGCTTTCCCGTGTTGAAGGAACGCCGTGGCATTCTCGGCGGGGCCTTGTCGGGTGGCGAGCAGCAGATGCTCGCGGTTTCCCGCGGCCTTATGATGGGGCCGCGCGTGCTGATGTTGGATGAACCGAGCCTCGGCCTCGCCCCGCAGGCCATCCAGCGCATCCTTGTGGCCGTGGTGGCGCTCGCGCAGCAGGGGATGGCGATTTTGATGGTGGAGCAGAAAACGGCGGCCCTGCGCTTTGCCGATCACGCGCTGGTGCTGCGCAACGGCAGGATCGTGCACAGCGGTCCGGCCGCGGCGCTCGCCGACGGCGAAGAACTGATGCGCCACTACGGCGCCTGATGCGCCGTCGAGGCCCGAGGCGCCTGTTGCGCCAACGGATCTTCAACACTCTCGGGAGCATCTGCGCCCATTCGCCTGGACGACCACCCCAAACGGGTCTAAGCCAAACGGCTGGATGATCCACCGCGAGGATGCGACGGGGGAAGTGATCGACACGCAGCAAGTAACGCCCGCAGTGGCGGACCGCTCAGCCCGGAACGCGGCGCTCGCGCTGTCCCTGGCGCTTCCGGGCGATGTTCTTCTGTATCTCCTTCTTCCCATCTATGCCGCCACCTGGGGGCTGTCCCTGGCCGAGGCCGGCATATTGCTCGCAGCCAACCGTCTCATCAGGATCGTCGGCTATGGCTGGGTATCGCGCAGCTACTCGGCCTATGGGGCGCGCGCGGCCTGCCTTGTCGCTTGTGCAGGCGCGATCCTGTCCACGCTCTCCTACGCGGTCGTCAGCGGCTTCTGGATGATGCTCGCGGCGCGGCTGGTCTGGGGCCTCTCGTTCGCCACCTTGAACATCGCCAACCAGGCCCTGCCGGCGTCCTCGCGTGAGGGCATCGCCAGGCGCGCGGGCAGGGCGCGCGCCATCGTTGCGATCGGGCCCATGTGCGCGCTCATGGTCGGTGCGGTGGTGGCGCAGACACACGGTCCCCGCCTGGTGTTCGCCATGCTCGCTGCAGCGGCGGCCATCGCCCCGGTTTTCGCCTTGAAGCTGCCCATCCACCCGGAGGTCCACGAGGGGAAGGGCCCTCTCTTCGCAGTACCGGAGCCGATCAGCATCTGGTCGTTCGCGATGGGGTTCGCGCTCGATGGCATCTTCGTTTTCGGATTGTCACTGGTTGCGGCGCACAATGTGCCCCAGGCTGCCGTGCTGGCGGCCGGCTCCGCGATGGCCCTGCGCTATGCCTCGGAGATCGCGCTGGCGCCCCTGGGTGGCAGCCTCGCGCAGCGCTTCGGGGCGCGGCCGCTGCTGATTGTCCTCTCCCTGGTGGGTGCCGTGGCTCTGGCGTTGATCGGCTCGTCCGGCATCCTCCTCTGGGTCGCGGTCCTCGGCACCGTCGTGCTGCGGGCGATGTTGCAGCCGCTGCCCGTGCCTGTCATCGCCGAAGCATTTCCTGGGCCCCAGCGCATTCCAGCCCTTGCCCGCCAGGCCACATGGCGCGATATCGGTGCCGGCACCGGCCCGCTGGCAGCGGGGCTCTTGTTTCCAATTCTGTCCGGCGCCACGGTCTTCGCCGGAGCGGGCGCGCTGCTCGCGACATCGAGCTTGTTGTTATTGCATGCATCCAGGGTCAAGGCCGTAAAGCCCGATGGGAGGGACTGAAATGGCGTCATGGCTGCGATTGGGGGCGTTTGCGTGTGGGCTGGCCTGGACAGGGTCCGGCTGGGCCGTCTCCGGCGATCTCGCCGATCCCGCTCGCCGATCCTGCTCCTGATGCGAAGCCAACGCACAAAGTTCAGGCAGGTGGCTGCGGTGCCAATCCGGAAGGAAGCCGGCGGCATCAAGGTCATGCTTGTGACGTCGCGCGAGACGCACAGGTGGGTGGTGCCCAAGGGTTGGCCGTGGGCCGACCGGGAAGCGCACGAGTCGGCGGCGGAAGAGGCGTGGGAGGAGGCGGGAGTGCGCGGCCGGGTCAAGTCCGCGCCCTTGGGTAGCTTCAGGTACGATAAACGACGCAAGAAAGATGTCATCCCCGTCGAGGTGACCGTGTTTCTTTTGGAAGTCACCGAAGAGGCATCCAACTGGCCTGAGCGGCGCCAGCGAGAGCGGGCCTGGTTCACGCCGCAGGACGCGGCCGAAGCCGTCGCTGAGACGGAACTCAAGCGCATGCTGCGGAAACTGGCGCGCTAGCAGCCCCCCGCCCCGAGCTGAATACGTCCCGCATTTCATATTGCAGTGCACGAAAGACGCTTGCGCGAGAGTCGTGTTAGCCTCCCCGCCGACAGGGCCCGCAAAAAAGGGTCCATCGGGGGATGGAGACGCAGAGATGGCTACGATGAGCCCACCCGCGGGCAATGCGGGAATGGTGTCGCGGTCCAATGACGTGCCGAGGGGCGCCTGGGGCATCACCTTCCTTCTCTTCCTCTACATGCTGGTGAATTTTGCCGACAAGATCGTTGTAGGCCTCGCCGGCGTGCCCATCTCGAAAGACCTGGGCCTCACGCCCGAGCAATTCGGCTTCCTCGGCTCCTCCTTCTTCTTCCTGTTCTCGATCTCGGCCATTGCCGTCGGGTTCGTGATCAACAAGGTCGAGACGCGCTGGGTGCTGCTGGTGCTCGCAGCGATCTGGGCCGTCGTCCAGTTCCCGATGCTGTTCGAGGTGAGTTTCACGACGCTTGTCATCTGTCGGGTGATCCTCGGTGCGGGTGAGGGGCCGGCGTTCGCCGTGGCCTTGCACGCGCTCTTCAAATGGTTCCCGGACGAGAAGCGCACGCTGCCGACAGCCATTCTCTCGCAAGGGTCCGCATTCGGCGTGATCCTGGCGGTTCCCGCGCTGAACTACATCATCGTCAATCACACTTGGCACTGGGCCTTCGGCGCGCTCGGCATCGTTGGATTGTTCTGGGTCGCCGCCTGGTTTGTCATGGGCCGCGAGGGACCGCTGACCGACGCCCCCGTGGACCGTCCTCTCGGCGAAGCATCCAAGATGCCCCAGGTGCCCTATAGCCGCCTGCTGCTTGCCCCCACCTTCATCGGCTGCTGTGCGGCGACATTCGGTGCCTATTGGGCCCTGTCGCTGGGGCTGACGTGGTTCACGCCCTTCCTCATCAACGGCCTCGGCTTCACGCAGAAGGATGCCGGCCTGATCTCGATCCTGCCGTGGGTTTTCGGCGCCACGGTCGTCATCCTGACCGGCTGGATGTCACAGCGGATGATGGCGCACGGTGCTTCTACGCGCCTCGCGCGTGGCGTGCTCGGCGCCGCGCCCCTCATTGTCGGAGGCCTGCTGCTTCTCATGATGCCGTTCGTCGATAGCGCTGCAGCCCGCGTGGCATTGCTGGTGGCCGGCTCCGGCATCAGCGGCTCGATCTACGTTGTCTGTCCCGCGATGATCGGACAGTTCACGCCCGTGAAGCAGCGCGGCGCCGTGATCGCCATCTACGGCGCCATCTACACCTTCGCCGGCATCATCGCGCCGCTGATCATGGGCCGCGTCATCGGCGGCGCAGCCACACCGCTCGAGGGCTATCTGCTGGGTTTCAAGATCCTGGCTGTGATCCTGATGATCTCGGGCGCCCTGGGGCTTGCATTGCTGTGGCCAGACCGGGAACGGGCACGTGTGCTCAGGTAGTGCCGCCCTCCATGCTGCGATGCACCACTTCTGCATGGCGACATGGTTCGCACGCTGCTATGCGAAGCAATCTTGAATTGACGAAACCCGACGAAGGATCTGCAAAAATGGCTCTGACGCGACGTGACGTACTTGTCGGCGGGCTTGCCACCGCCGCCCTGGCAGTCGACCAGTTGGCACATCCCGTAACGGCGCTCGCCTCCTCCCCGCCTGCTGGAAAACAAGCGCCGGCGTTCTATCGCGCCAAGCTCGGCGATTTCGAGATCACCCAGATTTCGGACGGCGCTCGCACCTTCCCGATGCCGGATGCCTTTGTGCGCAACGTCAGCAAGGACCAGGCGCTCGCGGCAGCCGAGGCGGCCTACATGCCCAAGGGGCAGGTGACTGTTCCGTTCAATCCGGTCGTGATCAACACGGGCTCCAAGCTCGTGCTGATCGACGCTGGCAATGGTGCCGCAGGCGGCCCTGTCGGCCATCTCCTGCCCAACATGGCTGCAGCAGGCATCGACCCGAAGTCGATCGACGTCGTGCTGCTTTCGCACCTGCATCCCGACCACATCAACGGCATCAAGGCCGCCGACGGCAGCCTTGCCTTTCCCAACGCCGAGCTGATGGCGCCAGAGGCCGATTGGGCCTTCTGGATGAGTGACGAGAATGCCGCCAAAGCCTCCAACGACATGATGAAGAACTACTTCGCCAACACGCGGAAGATCCTGTCGGACGTTGCGGGCAAGGTCACGCGTTACGGCTGGGGCAAGGAAGTCGTGCCGGGCATCACGTCAATCGACGCTTCGGGACACACGCCCGGGCATACGGCGTTCGCGATTGCCTCCGGCAATGCCCGCATGTTCGTGCAGTCGGATGTCACCAACATTCCAGAGTTGTTCCTGAAGAACCCGGAATGGAACGTCGTGTTCGACGTCGATCCGGACAAGGCCGTGCAGACGCGTCGCAAGTTCTACGACATGGCCTCGTCCGAGAAGGCCCTCATCGCCGGCTATCACTTCTCGTTCCCCTCGCAGGGTTTCGTCGAGAAGGACGGCACCGGCTTCCGCCTCGTTCCCGTGCGCTGGAACCCGACGCTCTGAGCTGCAACGCGAGAGCCGTATTGCTTTCGATGGACGCGTCGGCGCGTCCATCGAAAGCGTGAATCAGCCTCTCAATCCGTTGCTTCGCGCCAGATCTGGCCTCGCGCCCGCACCGGCTCCAGCAGGCTCAAATCACCCTCCGTGATCGAGTAGCCCTGCGGAAAGGGCGGCCGTATCTCCATCCCGAGTGAGCGCATCACGCGCTCGTCACGGTAGTAGCACTTGACGGCGGCGAGATAGAGCGCGGAGGCATGCGCCGCGTGTGTCTCCCTGAATTTGCCCAGCGCCGCCGCCTGCTGATCCCGCGCGCTGCGATGGAAGCCGCCCGGTGTCGCCTGCGCAAGAATGTCGAGCGCTTCGCGCACCACCTCGGCGTCGCGGTCGAGGGAGGCGACGATATCGGCAAGGATGGCAGGATCATCGGCGCCCGGCACGTCGAACTCCGTGCTTGCGGGGATCATGTGGCCGAGCACGACGCGCAGCACCTCGCGCTGGTCGGGCGTGAGATCGCACTTGGCACCTGTCGCAGGGCTTCTCATCACGTTCCTCAATCGAAAAGGCTGTCGAGGCGCTGCTTGATGCTGTCGGCGACGTAAAGCGCCAGGGCCTGGATGGTGGCCGTGGGATTGACGCCGCCCGAAGTGACGAACAGGCTGCCGTCGACGACGAACAGGTTCCGGACGTCGTGGCTGCGGCCCCAGGCGTTGACCACGGAAGTTGCCGGATCGTGTCCCATCCGCGCTGTCCCCATCAGGTGCCAGCCTGCATGCGAAAGAGGCGCGCGCGACGTGATCTCACGGGCACCGGCAGTCTTCAGGATTTCTGTGCCCCGCGCGATCGAGTGGTCGAGCATGCGCCGGCTGTTGTCACTGAGCTTATAGGTGATTTTCGGCGCCGGGATGCCGTTGCCGTCCTTGAGATGCGGGTCGAGCGTCACGCGGTTGTGCTCTTCGGGCAGATCCTCGCAGATCGCCACCATGCCCGCGCTGCGGTCGAACAGCCGTCGGAACGCCGCGTGGTGCCCATGGCCCCAGGGCACCAACCCCTCAAGCGCGCCGGCCACCGCTGTCGTCACCGGCCCCATGCCCCTTATGAACTGGTAGATGTAGCCGCGCACGAAACCACGCGATCGGTCGGTTTCGTAGAATTGGTGGCTCCAGGTGCAGATGCGCGGGCCGCGATGGCTGTCCAACGGCTCGTCGAAGTATCCCTGGATCAGCGCGTAGGGATGGAACATCAGGTTCTTGCCCACGAGGCCGCTCGAATTTGCGAGCCCCCTGGGATGCCGTTCGCTGGCCGAGTTCAGCAGGATGCGCGGAGTGCCGATGCCGTTGCAGGCGAGTATCACCACTTCCGCTGGCTGAAAGCGCTCCGTGCCGTCGGCATCGAAGTAATAGGCACCGGTCGCCATGCCGTCATCGCCCGTCGCGATGCGGCTCACGCGTGCCCGCGTGCGCAGCTCCACGCGCCGGCGCACGGCGTCCTGCCAGTAGGTGAGATCGGTCGTGGCCTTTGCCCCTTGTGCACACCCGTGCAGGCAATGGCCGAGATTGATGCAGCGGGCCCGGCCTTCATAGTCGCGGGTGGCCATGGCGCTGTCCGATGGCCACCAGTGCCAGCCAAGCTCGTTGAGGGCACGGCCGAGCCTGTCGCCTGTCTTGCCCATCGGCACCGGTGGCATGACGGCCTCTTTCGGCGGATAGGCCGGATCGCCCTCGAGCCCCGAGATGCCCATCATGCGATCATTGAGAGCGTAGAACGGCTCGAGCGTGCGATAGTCGATCGGCCAGTCGGCCGCCACGCCGTCGAGCGTGCGGACCCTGAAATCCGATGGGTGCAGCCGCGGAAAGTGCCCGGCATAGAGAATTGTGCCACCGCCGACCGCATTGTAGTTGGCGATCTTGATGGGGCTGTCGGTCTCTTCGATCGGATAGTCGGAAGGCAGCTGCCGCCGGTTGGGATTGAAGGCGAAGTCTTCATACTGGCGGGCCTCCCAGTCGCGCCCGTTGCTGGGGAAGCTGCTCGTGCTCACCCAGTCGCCCTGCTCGAGGCAGACGATGCGCATGCGCGTGTCGGCGAGGCTCCAGGCCACGGCCGCGCCCGAAGCGCCCGCGCCGATGATGAGGATGTCGACCTTGTCCATCTCTCTGCCCCATCTGCCTGTGAAGGCTACATCTGCATGCCCCAGCGCCGGACGGTGATCTGCTCCACGCGGCGGAAGATCAGTCCCTCGACCAGTAGCCCGATCACGGTCACCATGAACAGGCCGGCAAAAACGTTGGCGATCTCGAGCGAGTTCTTGTTCTCGAAGATGTACCAGCCAAGCCCGGCAGACCCCGACGAGGAAACACCGAACACGAGCTCCGCCGCAACCAGCGTGCGCCATGCGAACGCCCAGCCGATCTTGAGACCCGTGAGGATGTGGGGGAACGCCGCCGGTATCAGGATGCGCGCAATCATGCCGATGCTGCCGAGGCCCACCGTGTTGCCGACCATGCGCAGGGTCGGCGATACGGCACGGAAGCCGCTATAGGTGTTGAGCGCCACGGGCCACAGCACGGAGTGGACGAGTACGAATACGTAGCTGCCGGTGCCGAGGCCGAACCAGATCAACGCGAGGGGCAACAGCGCGATCGCCGGCAGGGGCGTGAAAAGCGCGGTCAGAAGCTCGAGAAAGTCCCGCCCCGGTGTCGTTGCGATGGCCACCGACGTGAGAACCGCGGCAATGGCGATGCCGACGACATAACCCGTCAGCAGCACCTGGATCGACTTGACCGCCCGCTCGAGCAGCGGCCCGTTCATGATCTCGCTCACGAAGGCCTGTGCCGTTTCCGTGAACGTGGGGAAGATGAGCGCGTTGCCGAGATGGCGCGCGTAGATCTCCCACGCGGCGGCGAGCAGCACGAGCAACACCGCTTTGCGCAGCACCGTGCTTTCCCACATCCGTTCGAGGAAACTGAGCGGCTTGTCGACGACGCCGAAGCCCTCGGTTTTCGTGTCGTATACGACGTCGGGGCGCGTATCGGCTTTGCTGTCACTCACGGTGCACCTCTCCCGCGCTCTCTGCGAAGAGCAGCTTCTCGATGCGCGTCTGCAGCTCGATGGAATGCGCACGATCGGCGCGGCCCCGGCTTGTCAGTTCGGCGCGCACCTGGCCTGGATGTGGAGACAGGACGAGGATGCGATTGCCGAGCAGCACCGCCTCGGCGATCGAATGCGTCACGAACACCATCGTGAAGCGTGTATCCTGCCAAAGCTGCAGAAGTTCTTCCTGCATCCGCTGGCGGGTGAGCGCATCCAGCGCCGCGAAGGGCTCGTCCATCAGCAGCACCTTCGGGTTAAGGGCCATGCCGCGGGCGATGGCCACGCGCTGCTTCATGCCGCCAGAGAGAGTGTGCGGGTAGCTGTCGGCAAACTTGGTCAGGTGCACCTTGTCGATGTAGGCCATGGCGCGCTCTTGCGCCTCGCGACCCGAGAAACGCCCGCTGGCTGTGAGGGCGAACAGCACGTTCTGCCTCACCGTCTTCCAGGGCAGCAGCTGGTCGAATTCCTGGAACACCATCATCCGGTCGGGGCCGGGCTTGGCGATGAGCTTCCCCGACAGCCGGATCTCGCCCTCCGTCGGCTTCAAGTGCCCGCCGATTGCCTTGAGCAAGGTGGACTTCCCGCAGCCCGACGGCCCCACGATGACGAACCGGTCGCCATCCATCACATCGAAGGAGACGCGGTAGGTGGCGGTGACGAGATGGTCCTTCGTCTTGTACTGCAGCGTGACGTCGCGCGCGCTCAGAAGCGGGCCGCTGCCGGCGATCGTGCCTGTCATGTCCTGCTCCCGAGCCGGGATGCATCAGAAGCAGCGCTCGATACCGATGCGACCATCACCACGTCCACGCAGATTGGGCCCTCTGGGCCGACGAGCACGGGATTGAGATCGAGTTCCTGGAGATTTTCAACCGATGCGGCCCACTTGGACAGGCTGGAAAGCAGGCGCGCGATGGCCCCCCGGTCGACCGCAGGCTTGCCGCGCACGCCGTCGAGCATGCGTTCGCCACGCAGATCCTTCAGCATCGCAAGTCCCTCGGCCTCGTCGAAGGGGGCTTTCCTGAAGGCGACATCCTTGAGCACCTCCACGAGGATGCCGCCGAGTCCGACCATGACGACGGTGCCGAAAACCGCGCTGCGGTTGACACCCACGACGAGTTCGAGATGCCCTGCCGACATGGCCTGCACCACCACGCCATCCACGCGCGCGCTGGCATCGAACCGGGCCGCGTTCTCCACGATGCGGGCAAAGCCTGCGCCAACGGCCTCTTCGCTGTCGAGGGAAAGGAGCACGCCACCGGCGTCAGTCTTGTGCAGGATCTGCGCAGACTCGATTTTGAGTGCCACGGGCTTCCGGAAGCCCTTCCAGGCCGCGACAGCTTCCTGCGCTGTGCGCGCGAGACGTACCGGTGCCATCGGCAAGCCGGCATGCTCCAGAAGCGCAACGCCCTCCACTGTCGGCATGATGCCCGCTGCAAGTGTCGTGGTAGCAGTGCCCCTCTGCTCCTCCGAGCGCGGCTTCTCGCGCACCGCGTGGGCGCGAATGAGCGCGAAGGCGCCGTCCACCGCCCGCTCGCTCGCCCCATAGACGGCGATCCCCATGTCGCGCAGGCCCTGCACGGCCTCCGGCGCAGCGCCCAGCCAGCACACCAGAAACGGCTTGCTGCTTCGGGCCTTCACTTCCTCGAAGACGCCGAGCAGCTTGCGCGTGTGTGCGTGCATCAGCTGCAGCCACACCACCCCCACGTGGATGTCCGGGTCGTCGAGAAGATGTACGATGCTGTCGCGCAGGATTTCCGGTTGCGCAAGGAATTGCCCTGTTACGTCCACGGGATTGCCGGCGGCGCCGAAGGCCGGCATCACCGCCTCGAGCTTGCGTCGCGTTTCGGGGCCGAGGGAGGGCACGGGCAGGCCCAGTTCCTCGGCGCGGTCGGCCACCATGACGCCGGCACCGCCCGACATGGTCACGATGCCGAGGCCCGAACCTTGTGCTTGGCGCGGTTGGCAAAGCGCCTCGAGCATGTCGAGCATGTGCTCTTCGTTTCGGGCCCGAATGACACCGTGCTGCCGCATGACGTCATCGAAAACCTTGTCATCGACTGCCAGGGCACCGGTATGGGAGGCCGCCGCGCGCGCCCCCGCTGCCATGCGGCCCACTTTCGTCAGGACGAGCGGCTTGCCGAGTTCCCTGCAACGCTGGGCGAGCCTCACGAGGCGCTCTCCATCGCGCACGCCTTCGAGATAGCCGGCAGCGACCGCGATACGCGGGTCCTCCACCGCCATCTCCATGAGCTCGGCGAAAGAGACATCGCATTCGTTGCCGGTTGTCACGAAGTAGCCGAGGCCCAGCCGCCTTTGTCGTGCGAGAGAGGCGATGGCCGTGCCGAAGGCGCCCGATTGAGACACGAAGGCGATGGGGCCTGGGCCCGTTTCGCCCTCGGCATACTGGCTGAAAGTGGCGTAGACCTTCTCGAAGGCGTTCACGAAGCCCAGGCAGTTCGGGCCGCAGAGCAAGACGCCGTGCGAGCGCGCCGTCTCGACGAGTTTCGCTTCCATCGCCTTGCCGGCATCCCCCACTTCGCCGAAGCCGGAGCTGAAGATGACGGCCGCCTTGATGCCGCGCGTCCCGAGCCGCGCAATGCTCGAGGTCACTTCCTGCGCCGGCACGGCAACCACCGCGAGATCGGCCGGTTCGGGAAGCGCCTCGATGCTGGGAACGCAGGCATGGCCGCCGATTTCGGCGTACTTCGGATTAACCGGCATGATGCGGCCGGCATAGCCCTTCTCGATGAGATGCTTCAGCGGCCGGCCGTTGATCTTGGCGAAGTCGGCCGAGGCGCCGATCACCGCGATCGACTTGGGGCTGAGGAGGCGGCCGATCAGGTCTTTGCGGGTTGGCTCAGGGTTCGTGATGGACATCAGTTGAAAGCCGAAATTCCGGTTTGCGCCCGGCCGAGGACGAGGGCGTGGATGTCATGTGTGCCCTCCAGCGTGTTCACCGTCTCGAGGTTCATGAGGTGGCGGATGACATGATAGCTGTCCGAGATGCCGTTGCCGCCATGAATGTCCCTCGCCGAGCGCGCGATGTCGAGGGCCTTGCCGGCGCAGTTGCGCTTGAGCAGGGAGACCATCTCGGGGCTCGCCTTGCCATCGTCGCGCAGGCGGCTCAGGTGAAGGCAGGCGTGGAGGCCGAGCGCGATCTCCGTCTGCATGTCGGCGAGTTTCTTCTGGACGAGCTGGTTGGCGGCCAAGGGCCGTCCGAACTGCTTGCGATCGAGCGAATACTGGACCGCCGCCTGCCAACAGAACTCGGCGGCACCCATCGCACCCCAGCAGATGCCGAAGCGCGCGTTGTTGAGGCACGCAAAAGGTGCGGCGAGGCCCTTCGCGCCAGGCAGGCGCTGCTCTTCGGGCACGAAGACGTCGTCCATCAGAATCTGCCCCGTGGGAGAGGCACGCACCGAGAACTTGCCTTCGATCTTCGATGTCTCGAGCCCTTTCATGCCGCGCTCGAGGATGAAGCCGTTGATCCGGCCGTCATCGTCCTTCGCCCAAATGATCATCAGGTCCGCAATGGGGGCGTGCGTGATCCACGTCTTGGTGCCCGAGAGCCGCCATCCCCCTTCGACCTTGCGCGCGCGGCTCAGCATGCCGCCCGGATCGGAGCCGTGGTCAGGCTCCGTCAGGCCGAAGCATCCGAGCTTGTCGGCCCGCGCCATGGCCGGCAGATACTTTTCGCGCTGGGCCTGGCTGCCGAAGAGGTAGATCGGCATCATCGACAGCGTGGTCTGGACGCCGAGCGCCGATCGGAAAGCCGTATCGACACGCTCCAACTCGCGCGCGATGAGCCCGTAGCTCACATAGCTGATGCCCGCGCAGCCGAAGCCATGAATAGGGGCGCCGAGGAAGCCCAGTTCCGCCATCTCCTTCATCACCGAGACGTCGAAGGTCTCGTGGCGGTTTGCCTCCAGGATGCGCGGCATGAGCTTCGACTGCGCATAGTCGCGCGCGGTGTCGCGGATCAGCGCTTCTTCCGCCGTCAGCAGGTCGTCGAGCCGCAGCGGATCGCGCCAGTCGAAGGGCACGCCGCCCATGCCTGCGCGCAGCAACGTCTCGGCATCAGGGGCATCGTTCTCCATAGAGCCCTCTAAGCGTCGCGCAAGGGCATGAATTTCGGAATGCCGGCCTCTGGCGAGATGCTGGCGAAATGCACCTCCACGCGCATGCCGATGTGCAGCTTTTCAGGCGCGCAGTCGGTGACTTGTCCATAGAGGCGCACGCCGTCGTCGAGATCGATGAGGCACATCAGGACGGGCAACTCCTTCTCCCAGCCGGGGAAGTTCATCGCGACGGAGCGGGAGATGGTGAAGGAGTAGACTGTGCCTGTCGGCTTGGCTGGAGTCCATGGCAGCTCGCGGCTGCCGCAAGCGATGCACCAGGGCTTTGGCTGGAACTGGAAGGTGCCGCACTGCCCGCACTTCTGGAGAAGCAAGCGGCCCTCCTTCGCCGCGGTCCAGAACGGACGGGTCATGTCGGTGAGCACGGGAAGCGGCTTGTTCTCGTCGCTGACGGGGGTGCTCATGGGGTCAAGCCTCCGTTCCGAAGATCAGGCTGATGCACGTGCGGCCGGGGCGTCCATAGGGAATGCCGCCGAAGCCGCAGGACGCGGCGATGCTGGCGCCCTTCACTTGCCGGTCGCCGGCCTCGCCGCGAAGTTGCGTGACGGCCTCGATCAATGGCGCGAAGCCGCCGATGGCGCCGCCGGGCTGCCCGCCGGAAAGCTGGCCGCCGTCGGTGAGCATCGGCAGATCCCCGTCGAAGCGGAAGTTGCGCTCCTCGACGAACTTGCCGCCCTCCCCCTTCTTGCAGAAGCCCCAGTCTTCCAGCGTCATCATGACAATGAAGGGATAGTCGTCGTAGGGCTCGAAGGCCTGGATCTGCTTGTGGGTGACGCCGGCCATCTTCAGGGCGGCGGGCGCTGCCTTCACGAAGCCCGTGGAGGTGACGTCGGGCAGGCTGCGGGAGCCGTGATAGTAGTTGTTTGCCTCGCCGAAGCCGAGCAGGTAGACCGGCCGATCGGTGATCTTGCGGGCCGTCTCCGCGCTCGTGACGACGTAGGCAAGCCCACCGTTCACGATCGGCACGCAGTCGAGCAGGCGGATCGGGTCCGACAGCACGCGCGAGTTCACGTATTCCTCCACCGTGAACGGCTTGCGATAGATGGCTTGCGGGTTGAGCGAGGCGTGGAAGCGCGTGGTCGAGGCGATCTTGCCGAGTTGTTCCAGCGTCACGGGATACTCGTGCATATAGCGCTGCTGGATGAGCGCGAACTGCGCGCTCGCCCCCATCACGCCGAACGGCCCCTGGAAATCCCAATAGACGCCCCGTGTGCGCTCCGGCGACAGCGGCAGACCGGGCGCGGCCGACGGGATGCTGAGCGGCGTGTCGGCCCCCACGATCAGCGCGCGGTCGATGACGCCGGCCTTGATCAACGCCGCAGCGCGGATGAGCATAGAGGACGCCGAGGCTCCGCCCTGGTCTGCGCGCAGCAGGATTTGCGGGCTGATGCCGAGATTTTCAGCCGTTGCCGCGGACCAATTGACGGTATGAGCAGCCTCTGCGTGCGCAACGCCCAGGCCCTGGTCGTCGAAGTCGCCCTTGCTCATGCCTGCCCGTTGCAGGGCAAGTTCCGCCGCCCAGGCGATGTACTCATCGACGGTGAGCGTCGGCTCTCCGGGCTTGAGCCTTGTGTAAGGCGTGCGCCCGTAACCGACGATGGCAACTTCCCCTCGCATTGCGCGATCCTCTCTGCTGTCGCCTTCAGCTGCCGTTCTGGTGGTGAGCGGTTTCCCAGAACACGTCCTTCCAGCTCGCCAACTTGTTCTTCATGCGTCCGCGCCGCTGCATGAATGCAGCCACGTCGGCAAACCGCAACGGTGTGTTCGTATATTGGAACGTCGGATCGTTCACGATGTCCATCAGTTCGTCGACGCTTTCGCTGGCCTTGTGCAGGTCCTTGTAGAAGGCGATCCAGGTGCGCTTGTCGGCGTTCAGGAGATTGATCGTTTCCTCCAGCGCCTTGGCCGTGCACTGGAAGAGATCGGGCTTCTCGGTCCTGAAGCGCTGCGAGGCCGTGAGCGAGGTGATGGCGACCGGCCCGCCCATCGCCTTGTAGCTGTCGGTAATGGCGTGCGCCCCGGGCAGCTTGAGCCCGCGTTGCGTGAACGGCGGTGCACCCACGTGCGCGGTGACCGAAGCTTTGCCCCAGCCTGCCGAAAGGGCCGTGACGGCATCGGGGTGGCCCATGGAGATGGTGAAGGGGTTCAGGCGCTCGGGATCATTCCAGAGTTTCTCCGCCTCCATCTCCAGCATCATCGCATTGAAAGAGACCTTCACCGCTGGCACCGCGATCTTGTCCGCGGAGGTGAAGTCGGCGAGCGTCTTGACGTTCGGGTTGATGGTGTAGAGCGTGACGGGAACGTTCGCCATGGCGCCCATGGCGCGCACCTCGAGCGGCGTGCCCTTGGTCTTGTCCCAGATGGTGAGCAGTGGCGGCGGTCCTGCAGTGCCGCAGTCGGCCGTTCCGGACAGCAGCGCATCGTTGACGGCGGCGGCACTGTTGATGGTGGTGGCGATCACCTCGATCTTGCCGAGGCCCATCTTGTCGGCCTGCTTCTGCAGCATTCCGCCGGCAGCGAGCATGTCGCACGGCACATAGAGCAGGCCGTTCTGCTGCACGATGCGCACCTGGCGTGCCGCCTGCGCATGAATGATGGCGGGCGCGCAGACGAGACCTGCGGAAAACCCGGCCATTCCCTTCAGAAGCTTTCTCTTGCTGCGGTCGATTGATGCCTTCGATGATCCTATGCGGCGCCATTCCACGGCCATCAGTGTCTCCTGCTCTTGCTCGGTGTCAGGGGAAGCAAGCCGCACGCTTGGGATGTCATGTCCCAGTTTCGTGCACCGCCATTGTAAGCACGATTGCCTCGCCCACGTGTAGGTGCCGCACGCTGCAAATCAGCTGTTGAATGCGAAGGTGGACGAAAAGCTCTGTTTCGGCAGAGAGGGGCAGGCGGGCGCGCGACGCAAACCGCGACCTAAGTATGAAGAGGTGGTATTGCGCCCAAGCTTGACCGCGGCGCCGCGCTCCGAAGACCTTCAGGCCGCAGGCCCCGCCGCGACGAACATCGTCGGCCCCTCGATTTGGTCGGGCCACGTCCCGCCCTTGGCCACCAGGTCGGACCCGAGATCGCTCGCAACGGCCCACGGTTCGCCAAGCGGAACGGCCAGCGGGGCGAGCGGGAAACCTTCCTTGATCGTTTGGCTCAGCGGCAGGGGGGCAGCCGCGTGTGGAAGAACGAGGCGCGCAAGCACATCATCGGCGCGCAACGTGATCACGGCAGCAGCGTCGCTGCGATCGATCTGCAAGGCCACGGACTTGCCCGGCAGCAGGCCGAGATAGGCCGTCATCGCTTCGAGCGCCAGTCCCGCGCGGCGCAGATTGCAGCGGCGGTCGATGACGCCGTGCCGCACGAAGTAGCCGCGGTCGATGTCCATGAAGGGGTCGAGGAACATCGCAATGTCGGGATAGGCGAGGGCAACGGCAAACAGCTCGACTGCAGCTCTGAGGATGGCGTCGTCATCGCGGATGTTGGCGGCCGGATTGTTGGAGGCGATGCGCAGATGCAAGTCGAGGCTGCGATTGTTGCGACGGCTCCAGTCGCGAAGGGTCTGGGCGGCAGCGACAAGGTCGGTCCCCATGCTCACGCGCACCACGAAGCCATCGGCGCAAACCCCATCGGCAACCAGGGCGTCGATATCCGCGAGCCGCGCCGGACCGAAGCCATGGGCCACGAACAGCTCGATCTTGGACCCGACCTTGGCCTCGTCGGCCGAGGTCGCCACCGGTGCCAGGACCACAGGACGGCCAAGCGCCTTCCGGAACGCCTCGATTTCGCCCTTGCGCGCGCGCATCTCGTCGAAGGGCAGCACCAGCTCGTAGCGGCCGATGGCATCAGCGGCCGCGCAGATTTGGTCGAACTGCGCGCCGTATGGAATACCGAAGCCCGAAACGGTGAAGACGTGTCCGTTCGCCACGAGATCGCGCATGCGCGCGAGATTGGAAGAGTTCAGCACGTCGCTGATGGGCACGCGCAGGTTACGGATGCCGAGGCGCCACAGCGCGGCAACCTGATAGTCGTTGCGGGCTTCCTTGCGCAAAAACTCGTCCATCGGGCCGTTCTGCGGCAGGACGACCGTCTGCGCCCACGCGTGGCGCAGAAACACGCCGATCGGTGCGCCCCCCCGCTTCTTGGGATGCGCAAGAAGCTTCGTCGAGCGCCTCGCAACCTGCGTGGTCTCGCCACCGGAGGCCAGCTCTGCGCCGTGGCTGCGGATGTAGTGCACGACATGCCCGTCCGTGTGCACGTCGACGATGGCGAAACCCAGCTTCTCGGCATCGTCCCGGCCGTTCTCGTGCACGGCCTCGATGGGAAACATCTCAGCGTAGTCCTGGCGCACGAACGAGGTGGCCATCATCACGTAGAATTCCGTCGCGCCCTTGCGATGATAGAAGATGTTGTGCACGTGGCCGGCAAACACCGCTTCGACATCGTTTGCTGCAAACAGATCGAGAAGGCGGGAGCGCGCGGGCTCGTCGATATTGTCGTAAGTGCTGGGCTCGTCCGGCGAAAGCAGGAACAGCGGGTAGTGCATGAAGATGAAGATGCGCTGCCCCTTCGCCGACGAAAGCGTGCTTTCGAGCCAGGCGTACTGGGCAGCTTCCTGCGGCAGGCCCGAATTCAGCAGGGGATTGTTGAGCAGGATGAAGCGGACGCCGCCCTCATCGAAACTGCGCCAACTCGGGCCGTAGTTGGCCTCGTGGATGTCGATCCATGAGGCGCGCACGCTCTTGGCGGGCATCATGCGGCTGGGTTTGTCACCGATGTCGTGATTGCCCGGCAGCACGTGCATCAGGTTGTGATGCTGCTTGAACACGTCCTTGGTCAGGGCGACAGCCTCTGGAAACGTCGCAAGCTCCGGAACCGGGTGGACGAGGTCGCCCAGGTGAATGACGAATTTGGGCTCGTAGCGGGCCATCTCGCGCGCGATGAAGCGGGCTCTGTCGGTCGCCTTGTCGTTCACCTTCCAGGGCGCCGACTGATCCCCCGACGTGGGCTTGACGTGCGTGTCGCCCACGAGGGCGAAGGTGAAGAGATGCGTTTCAGGGCGCAGCAAGGCCTACTCCATGCCAGGAGGTGCAGAAGGACATACAGCACCTTGCATGCCACAAAGTCCCGCCTGCGAATGCGGAGCTTGGCGGAAAATCTGGCTTTCGGAGCGGGTGAGCG
Source organism: Hyphomicrobiaceae bacterium (assembly GCA_039808585.1). GTDB lineage: Bacteria > Pseudomonadota > Alphaproteobacteria > Rhizobiales > Hyphomicrobiaceae > AWTP1-13. The sequence goes on from JBDHTJ010000084.1 coordinate 18,135, forward strand.
CGCCTCACCTCTCGGCGAAGGCTTTCTCGATGACGAAGCTGCCGGGTTCGCCGCTCGAGCCTTCGATGAAGCCGGACGTGAGCAGGGCGGCCTTCAGGTCGACCAGCATGTTCGGATTGCCGCAGATCATGACCCTGTCCTCGCCGGGCGACAGCTGCGGCAGGTCGAGATCCCGCGCAAGCTTGCCCGATGCCACGAGGTCCGTGATGCGGCCCATGTGGTAATAGGGCTCGCGCGTCACGGTCGTGTAGTAGACGAGTTGCCTGTCCGCGAGTTCGCCCAGGAACTCGCTTTCGCGCAGCGCGATCACGGTCTCCGTGCCGAAGGTGAGCTCGGCCGTATCGCGGCAGCCATAGACGAGGATGATCTCTTCGAACCGCTCGTAGGTGTCGGGATTGCGGATGATGCTTCCGAATGGCGCGAAGCCGGTGCCGGTCGCGAACAGATACAGGCGCTTTCCCGGGAGCAGGCTTTCGATCAGCAGCGTTCCCGTGGGCTTGCGGCCGATGAGAACGGTGTCGCCTTCCGCGATGTGCTGAAGCCGGGACGTCAAGGGGCCGTTCGGCACTTTGATGCTGAGGAATTCCAGATAGTCGTCGTAAGGCGCGCTGACGATGGAGTAGGCGCGCACGAGCGGCTTGCCCTCGACGAGGAGCCCGATCATCACGAATTGGCCGGCTTCGAAGCGGAAGGCGGGATCGCGCGTGGTCCGGAAGCTGAAAAGCTTGTCGGTCCAGTGCTTGACCTCCAAGACGCGGGCTTGGGTGTAGCCCTTGACCGCCGGGGCATTCTGGGCGGCAGGTCTTGTCGCAAGCGAGGTGTCCTCAAGGGGGCGTTCGGCGAGAAAGGCGGGGCTGTCCATCGGGGCGGGTTCCGGCAAATCATGTGTGCCAGAGATGAAGCTCGAAGTGCTGCACCGCACTTTGACACGCATCAAAGAGGCCCCAGCGCAGTGACGCGCGTCAGAAAACAACGGGGTGCAGCGCCAACAAAGGGCAGCAGCATGCTGAGTTCACCGGCGACACGACGACGAATTGGCCATCGTGCCTGCGTCCTCGCACTCTAGAATATGACAATGATCCATCTGCTTGCTGTTGATGATATCGCTCACCAGCCCGCGCGCTCATCCTGATCCAAGTCAAGCGCTGCGCAAAAGCGGCAGCAATCCGCTCCAGCTTTGGGCAGATGCACAAGGATTTCGCAGCGGCAAGGGCTCTGAGGCTCGTCTGCGTCGCAAGAGCATGAACCCGTGCCTCTCCGCATCGGATGGCATGCAGGTTGCTTGCAAATGCACGCACAAAGTGTTGGTCTTCCCATAAAGAGCACCTTTCGCACGGCCCTGGCGCGATTGAGTTACGTCCATCGCTATCGACGGTCGGATCGGCGCCAGCGCTTGCGGCAAGGTAGCTCTGTTCCGGAGGGGCTTGAGACGAGATGGATGGTGCACTGCAACGCTGGTCGGGTCGGGTTGAAGACCAGCCGCTCCTGGAAGGCAGAGGCAAGTTCGGCGACGATGTCAGGCCCGACAAGGCGTTAGCGGCCGTCTTCGTGCGCTCGACCTATGCCCACGCACGCATCCGGGCAATCGACACCGCGGCCGCCTTGCAAAGCCCCGGCGTCGTGGCCGTGCTGACCGCAGAGAGCCTTGGCGCCGCCGATATCGCCAGCGTAACCGGGGCCGCGCCCATCCCGGGCTGGGAAGGCCCCGCCCCGTTCGTGCCCTTCCGTCCCGTGTTCGCGCGTGACCGCGTCATGCATGTGGGCGAACTCGTAGCCCTCGTGCTGGCCGAGACCGAGCGGCAGGCGCAGGATGCAGCAGAACTGGTCGTCATTGATTATGACACGCTCGATCCGGTCATAGACCCTGAAAAGGCGGTGGCAGGTGCACCGGAACTCTGGCCCGGCTGCAAGACAGGCAACGTGGCGCTGGAGTGGACGGCCCCCGTCGATCCCGACGGCAGCCAGAAGAAGGCCGTGGATGCAGCGTTTGCCTCGGCCCATCACGTCACGAGCATCAAGATCACGAACCAGCGCATTGCCGCCGTTTCGCTGGAGCCACGCGTCGCCACGGGCAGCTACGACCCAGCGGCCGACAAGTATACGCTGCGCACCGGCACGCAAGGCGTCTGGTCCATCCAGATGCAGACCTGCGCGGCGCTGAAAATCCCCCCGCACAAGCTGCGCGTGATCAACGACGATGTCGGCGGCGGCTTCGGCATGAAGGCGTCGGGCTATCCGGAATACGTGGGTGTGCTGCTGGCGGCCAAGCACGTGGGACGCCCGGTTCACTGGGCATCGACCCGGTCCGAGGCGTTCATGAGCGATACGCAGGCGCGCGACATGCTGTTCGACGCCGCGCTCGCCTTCGATGCATCGGGCAAGATCCAGGCGATGCGGATGGATGTGATCGGCGACATCGGCGCCTATCTCACCGGCGTGGCACTCTACTGCTGCACGGTTCACATCACCGGCTGCATGCCGACGGTGTACGACATCCCCAAGGTGTCCATGCGCTCGCGCGGCGTCCTCACCAACAAGGTGCCAATCGGACCCTACCGCGGCGCCGGACGGCCCGAGATCAACTACCTGCTCGAGCGGCTGATGGACAAGGCTGCGCGCGAGATGGGCCTCGACCAGGCCGAAATGCGGCGGCGCAACCTGATCCTGCCCTCGCAAATTCCCTATCGCACCTTCATCGGCGCCACTATCGACACCGGCAATTTCCCCGCGGTTCTCGAGAACGCGCTCAAGGCCGCTGACTATGCGGGGTTCGCAGCGCGAAAGGCGCAATCGGCGAGCAAGGGCTTGCGCCGCGGTGTCGGCGTCGGCTGCTTCCTGGAGTTCTCCGGCGGGCTGCTGCAGGAGAGTGCCGCCATACGGTTCCCTGGCAACGGCCAGATCGTCGTGAGCATCGCACCAACGGCACAGGGACAAGGCCACAAGACGGTCTTCGGCAACCTCGTAGCGAAGAGGCTTGGCGTGCCGGCCTCGGCCATCACCGTGCAATACGGTGACAGCGACCGTGACGTGCCGGGCCTTGGCGCGGTTGCCTCGCGCTCCGCCATGCTGGTCGGCAGCGCCGTAGCGGTCACGGCCGATCTCGTGGTCGCAAAGGGAAAGGCGGCAGCGGCCGTGCTGCTGCAGGCTGATGTGGAGAGCGTCGTCTACGGCGAAGGCATCTACAGCGTGCCGGGAAGCGGCCGTTCCGTTTCTCTCGTCGAGGTGGCCGCGCGCGCGGGCGAACTGGTGGCGCAAGGCGCCATCAAGGAGAGCATGGATACTACCGGCGAGGTGACGACAGCGCCCTCCTATCCCAACGGCTGCCACAT
>JBDHTJ010000085.1:0-21436 GCA_039808585.1 Hyphomicrobiaceae bacterium
GACTCGTCTTGGACAAAGCGGGTAAGAAAGCTCTTCATAATCGACCTCATGAGTTATGCAAATAACTTACAGGACAGGAGCCTACTCCGGTCCTCATGAGGATTCGTAAACACGATAGAAATGCTTCGGACAAGGTAAGCACGCGGTAAAGACCTGCGTTGCTCGCGCCCGCCGTTGCCGGCTCTTTGGCCGGGGTATGCTTCAAACGAAGCGGCAACTAGTGTCCTGATCGCGAAATCCGTCTCCCAACCTGGCGGCAAAGTAGGTAACGGACTTCTAGATCATCACACTTGGCCGCGCGTGCCCTCAAGCGTTCTTCATCGTCGTTGCGGCCGTATTGAACGTGTCGCTGATCTGAACGCCCAGGCTCTTGGCGGCTGCAATGATGCCAACAGCGATAAGCGCAGCGATCAGGCCGTACTCGATAGCCGTGGCACCATCATCGCTGCGCCAGAACCGCGCCAGAACATTATTCATTGCACTCCCCCAATGTCGCAGAACGGACCTTGCCTGAAGCAAGGATGCTCCGGGGAATATAAGCAGGGTGCGGATAAAAATCCGTTTAGTGTGCGGAATAATCGTGTGCGCCGAACCCGTGATCCGTAAAATCCTACGGAACAATGCGATCGTCGTTAGCGAGAGGTGAACAGAGATAGGCGCGGCTAGCGGGGCCTGCTTCAGCGTTTCACGCGCGGGGATTTCACCGAAGTCTTGACCTTCTTCGGGTCAAGCCCGCCCATGCGGCAGACTTCCTTCCATTCTTCTTCCCTGACGGGCTGCACCGACAGCCGCATGCTTGTCACGAGAGACATTTCCGCAAGCTTTGGATTTGCCTTCACCGCTTCGAGCTTCACCGGCTTCGGCATGTCGCACACCGCGCGCACGTCGACGCAGTCCCATTTGCCCGTATCGTCGGTGTGATCTGGGTGCGCCAGAGCGCAGACCTCGATCACACCAACGATCTCGAGGCCCTCGTTGGAGTGGTAGAAGAATCCGAGATCCCCGAGACGCATGGCGCGCATGTTGTTGCGAGCGAGGTAGTTGCGCACGCCGGTCCAAGGTTCGCCCTGCTGACCCCGCGACTTCTGCTGCTCCCAGGAGAACGCATCCGGCTCCGACTTGAAAAGCCAGTAGCCCGTCGAGACGGGGAGAGGGGCAGGTTTCTTCGCCATTTCCGGTGGCTCCGCGCAGGGTGTTGGCGCGGGACCTTAGCGCGCGAACGCGCCAAGGCAAGCAATAGGCCGGACGGGGCCGCGCCCTTTCCTCAGGCGGATGCGCGGACGCCGGTGCCTATGGGGCAGGAGAGGCCCGTGCCGCCGAGACCGCAGTAGCCGTGCGGGACCTTGGCGAGGTACTGCTGATGATAATCCTCGGCGAAATAGAACTCCGGCGCGTCGACGATCTCCGTCGTTATGGGGCCGTAGCCATTGGCCGACAGCACCTTCTGGTAGGCTGACCTCGAGGCTTCGGCCGCCTCCCGCTGGGCCGGCGAGTAGGCGTAGATCCCTGAGCGATACTGCGTGCCGACGTCGTTGCCCTGACGCATGCCCTGCGTCGGGTCGTGGCTTTCCCAAAAGGCTTTCAGGAGATCGGCGTAGGAGATGCGCTTGGGGTCGAATACGACGAGCACCACCTCGTTATGGCCCGTCATGCCCGAGCAGACTTCCTCATACGTGGGATTGGGTGTGAAGCCGGCGGCGTAGCCCACGGCCGTCACATGGATGCCCTCGCCAAGCTGCCAGAACTTGCGCTCTGCGCCCCAGAAGCAACCCAATCCGAACATGGCCATCTCGCTGCCCTCGGGATAGGGGCCCTTCAGGGCGGCACCGTTGACAAAGTGCGTCTTGGCCGTGGGGATGGCAGTGGCGCGCCCCTTCAAGGCCGTCTCGGGCGCCGGCATCTCGGCCTTCTTGCGGAAGAAGAGCATGGGTTTGATCCTCGGAACTTGGTGGACCCCAGATATAGGGCGTGGACCCGGCGCGTGCAGCAGCAATCAGGCCGATGACCGCTCAAGTTGCAGTGAGTGCGGCGTGAGGAACGTCAGTTGGCGAAGATGTTGACCTTCGACCTGCGGCGGCCGCCCCAGGCGCACAGGATGCCAAGCGCCAGGAAGAAGCCCCAGGCCGGCAAGCTCAAGGCAGGCTTGAGCAGGAAGTCCCAGACGAGAGGGAGCCGGCGCAGGCTTGCCTGGGCGGTCTGGGAGGCCTGCGGGGCAAGCTTCGCCCAGTGCTCCAGCAGCGACGTGATCACCATGCGATTGCCGGCCATGCTGTAGGTGACATCGGTCACCGCGGCGAGCACCGCCACGAGCAGGAAGATGACAGCGAGAACCCTGAGAGAAGCCAGCATGCGCGAGTTGAGCCCTATCTCCGTGTCGGAAACATGGAGGCATAGGACTGGCGCAGCGTGCGTGCCACATGCGCTTCGGTGAAGCCGTGCAGGAGCCGGAAGCGCGCGGCCTCGCCCATCCGCTGGCGCATGGCGGCGTCACTGCCGAGGCGGGCGAGGGCGTGCGCAAGGGAGCCCGGATCGTCCGGGGCCACGACGTAGCCCTCGACGCCGTTGCGAACGAAGTCCTTCAGGCCCGCGACGTTGGAAACGACAAGCGGGCGCTGGCATGCAGCGGCTTCCAGCATGGCGCGCGGCAGCCCTTCTCCACCGCGGGCCGGCAGCACGAAGATATCCGCATTCTGCCAGACCTCGCGGATGTCGGAGACGTTGTCGCGCCAGACCCCGGCGTAGTCCTGGCACCAGGCCTTCACCTGGTTGGGCCTGAGCCCGCCCGTATGCTCTTCCTCGCAGGGGCCGCACATCAGAGGCTGCACCTTGACCTCGTGCTGGGCCAACAGCTCGAAGGCGCGAAGGAAGATATCGGCGCCTTTTGCGTACGTCATGCGGCCAACAAAGGCCGCGACGGGGATTGGATTGGACGTCGCGGCCAGCGGCGGCAACGCCTGGGGGTCGACGCCCGCGCCTCCGATGATGGCAAACCGGCCGCCCGGGTCGCCCGCCTTCTCGCGCAGGAGCGCGAGATCATCGCGGTTCTCGACGAGCAGGAACGCTTGGGGGTGGCGCAGGAGCGAGCCGAAAAGGCGCAGGATGCCGGCCCTCACCAGGCGGGAGCGGCGGTCTTGGGCAAAGCGCAGGGCGCCCATGCCGGTGACATGCAGCACGAGGCGCGGGACCGAGACGAGCTTCAAGGCCAGGCCAGCAAGTGCGCCCGGGCGAAGGCCTACGATGTGAACAACGTCGGGCGCCTCGGCCTCGATCATGCGAGCGAGCGACCACGCCGCACCGGCGTGCCGTGCCGGGGAGCGGGGCGGGGAGAAATCGAAATCGACGATACGAACGCCGAGCGCCTGCGCGCTCGCGAGGTGGGCCGACGCGCGGGTGATCACCACCACCTCGCGGGCGACCTCGCGCAGCACGCCGACGAGAGGGATAAAGTGGGAAAGGAGGAATGTGTCGGTCTCGACGAGCAGAACCACCTTGCGGCACAGCTCGGAAAACGGCTCGCGATGCGCGGACGCATCGACCTGTGGCTCCGGCGCGTAGGCCGACACGGGCTCGCTATCGTAGTCCTGCAGCATCTCGTGACGGCCGTCGATGGTCACGGCGAAGCTTCCCCCAATGCCGCTCGATGGGGCCGACACTACAGTGCGTCGCGCGCAAATGTCGAACGCTGGCAACCCAAAAGAGGCAGGTTGCGGTCGGATATCAACCACTTCTTGGCGCGCGCGGAGCGGATTCAGCGCCTCAGGCGGCTTCGGCGCCGTAGTAGAGCGTGACGACGTGCTGGGCTTCGGCGAAGAACAGCCAGCGCTCGACCAGAAGGCCGATGCCGATCGACAGGCTCGCAAGCGCGCTGCCGGTGATACCGATCCACGTCGTCGGCTCAAACACGGACAGGAGCAGCAGGGCTGGAGCAGCAAACGCCAGCACGTAAACGAGGCTGCGCAAGGCCTGCGCGTGCTTGCGGCCTACAGCGTAACCCATCTCGCGCATCACGTAGTTGGACTGTGTGTGCGGCGGCTCCAGCGGGCGGACCTTGCCGAGTGCGCCGAGCCCTGTAGCCGTTTCCGCCGTGTGATCGCGCGGCTCCTCGTCGATGCGACGCCAGTAGAGCCACTTGAGGAGGGCCGCGGCTGCGAGGCAGACCAGCGAAACCCAGGCGCCCCCTGTTTCCTCGTCATCGAAAATCGCCAGCAGCAGGGTGAAAAGCACGGCACCGCTGGCAAGGCTCAATGCAAGATATACCGGGACGGTGAGTGGCTGTTGCCAGGCCCGGATGGTGGGCAGGCTCGCATAGATCATCCCGGTGCAACATACGGTCGCCAACGCCAGCGGGATGGTGAGAAGGGCAGCGATTGCGAAGATGCCCGTGTTGTCCTCGCGCAGCGTCCAGCCGATCGCCACCACCAGGGCCGGCACATAGGTCGCCACTGCCAGGACGCCCTCGCGGGAAAGCCAGGACGTGCGCCACTGGGAAAAGGCGCGCCATGCGCGTTCAGGGCGGCCGAGATGCGCCGTGGAAGAAAGAAGGCCGGCAGTGATCAGGACGAGAGACAGGCCGAAGCCTGCGTATCCCGATGCTTCCTCGATCGGCGTGAGGTCGAGAAGGCTCGCTAGGCACAACCAGACGAGCAGGCCGTAGCCTGCTCCCGAAGCGGTGGTGAAGAGTATGACCGAGTAGGCGGGATGCATCGTCAGGCCTTCGAAATCTTGTCCAGCAGGCAGATCAGCGGGACAGCACCTTGTCGACCCACGCGAACAGACGCTCAACGGAAGCGCCAGTTGCGGGAGCGGCGGAGACATCCTCGGCCGGGGCAGAGGTACGGGCGTCGCGGCGCTTGCGCGGTGGCAGATACTTGTTGACCGGCTTGTAGCCCATCTCCGGCATGAGATCGAAGCCGCCGCGTTCCGCCACGAGTTGCGACACCGCGCTGTTCTCGTCGCCGAGATCGCCGAAATGGCGAGCACCCGTGGGGCAGGCGCGGACGCAGGCCGGGATGCGATCCTCCTGCGGCAGGTGCTCGTTGTAGATGCGGTCGACGCACAGCGTGCACTTCTTCATGACGCCATGGCTGTAGTCGTACTCGCGGGCGCCGTAGGGGCAGGCCCAGGAGCACAACTTGCAGCCGATGCAGGTCTCGGGATTGACGAGAACGATGCCGTCCTCGGCACGCTTGTAGGACGCGCCGGTGGGACAGACCGTGACGCAGGCCGGAGTCTCGCAGTGCAGGCACGAGCGCGGAAAATGCACCGTCTGGCTCGTGAAGCCGTCGGAGACCTCGTAGGCGTGCACGCGGTTCAGCCAGGCACCGTGCGGATCAGCGCCGTAGGGCTCTTGATCGGTCAGCGGTGCCGAGTAGCCGGCGGTGTTCCATTCCTTGCAGGACGTGGCGCAGGCCTGGCATCCGACACAGGTGTCGAGATCGATGACGAGGCCAAGCTTCCTCTCGGTGCGGGCGGGGAGCGCAGTCATCAGGCGACCTCCTCGGCAGGCGCGGGAGCCGCATCGGCCCGGTGCAACGGCTCGAAGCGCGGCGCCGTCTCTCCCTGCTCTCCGGCCGATGCCTTCTCGATACGGACCCGCAGGTCATACCAGGCGGCCTGGCCCGTGACCGGGTCGCTGTTGGAGTAGCGATAGCCGTTCGACTGCGCGGGAAGAAGCTCGGTAATCAGGTGGTTCAAGAGAAAACCCTTGGTGGCTTCAGGTGCATCGTCGGCGAGACCCCAGGTGCCGGAGCGTTTGCCGATGGCGTTCCACGTCCAGATGGTGTGCGGGTTGACGCCGTCCATCAGTTTCACCTGCGCCTTCACGCGGCCGATGGAACTGGTGATCCAGATCCAGTCGTCGTCGGCGATGGCGAGTTCTGCCGCACGGTCGCGGTTGAGGAAGATGCGGTTGGCGGTGTGGATCTGGCGCAGCCACGCATTCTGCGAGCCCCAGGAGTGGTACATCGCCATGGGACGCTGGGTGATGGCCGTGATGGGGAAGTCCTTGGCGCTGCCGGCGTCCTCGAAGGGCGGATACCAGAATGGCAGCGGGTCGAAATAGGTGTGCACCCGCTCGCGATGCTCGGGCGGCGGTACGTTGGCGCCGTGGCCGAGCGCGGCGAGGCGCATCTTCTGCATCGGCTCGGAATAGAGCTGGAAGATCACCGGCGTCGGCGTGATGCGGAAGCCCTTGTCGACGGCCCAGGTGATGTAGTCGCGATTGGCGTGCTTGAAGTAGCGCATGTGCGCCGGCAAGTGATGCACATGGAAGCAGCCGTTTGCGATGTACTGGTCGAGCTGCTTCGGGTTCACGTCGCCCTTGGCGTATTCGCTGCCGTCCTTTCCGCGGAAACCGGCCAGCGGCCCAATGCCCGGCCGGCGCTCGTGATTGACGATGTAGTCGGGATAGCCGCCAGGGAATTTGGCGGTGCCATCCTCTTTCGTCATGCCGGGAAGCTTGAGACGGGCACCAAGGTCGAGCAGCACGTCCTGGAAGGGGCGTACATCGCGGTCGGGCTTGACCACCGGTTGGCGGATGGCATCGGCCGGGCCGTCGGGTTCCGAGATCGGGCGGTCGAGCAGGGAGATGCAGTCCCAACGCTCGAGATAGGTGGTGTCGGGCAGGATCAGGTCGGCGTAGGGAACGGTCTCCGAGAAATAAGCGTCCGAGTAGATCACCTTGGGGATCTTGTACTCGCCCGTGCCGGGGTCCTTGGCGGTGAGGTGCTCGAGCGTGGCCGGTACGTTCATGGACGAATTCCAGCCCATGTTCGCCATGTACATGAACAGCACGTCGATGGGGTAGGGATCGCCGCTTGCAGCGTTGGCGATCACCGTGTGCATGAGGCCGTGGGCAGAGAACGGAGCCTCCCAGCTGTAGGCCTTGTCGATGCGCTGCGGGGTGCCTGCGGCGTCGACGAGAAGGTCCTCAGGACCGGTGGGGAATCCGAGTTGGGGCCCTGGCAGCGGCTTGCCCGGTTGCACGTCGCCCGGCTTGCCGCGCGGCTTCAGGAACGGCGGGGCGAGCTTGGGATAGGGCGTCTTGTAGCGGAAGCCGCCTGGGCAATCGATGGAGCCCAGCAGGATCTGCAGCACATGCAGCAGACGAGCGGTGTGGAAGCCGTTGGAGTGGGCCGAGATGCCGCGCATGGCATGCATGCCGACAGGGCGACCGATCATCTTCTCGTGCCGCTGGCCGCGCCAATCGGTCCAGGGGATGTCGAGAACCACTTCCTCCTTGAAGGCAGCGTGCGCAAGCTCAGCGGCAATACCGCGAATCTTCTGGGCGGACACCCCGGTCGCGGCGGCGACGGCATCAGGTGCAAACTTGGGATCGAGGAAACGCTCTGCCAGCAATTGGAACACCGGCACGGCCTTGCGCCCATCGGCCAGCGTAAAGGTGCCGCTCATGGCGGGCTGCAGATCCGCCGACAGCGCGCTGATGAGCGCCCCTTTGGCCTTGTCGAAGGAAAGGGGATTGCCTGCCTCATCGCGGGCGAAAAGCCCATCGTCGGCTGCACCGGGTGCCTGGATCACGAGCCAGGGAGAATTGGTGTAGCGGACGAGGTAGTCGACATCGACCTGCTCGGTGCGCATCAGCTCATGAATGAGCGCGGCCGCAAAAAGCCCATCGGTGCCGGGCTTGATGCCGATCCACTCGTCGGCGATGGCATTGTAGCCGGTACGGACGGGGTTGACAGACACCACCTTCACGCCGCGCTTCTTGAGCTTGCCGAGGGCAATCTTGATGGGATTGGAGGCGTGGTCCTCGGCGACGCCGAAGAGCATGAAGTAGCGGGTGTGGTCCCAGTCGGTGTCGCCGAACTCCCAGAACGAACCGCCGAAGGTGTACATGCCGGCCGCCGCCATGTTGACGGAGCAAAAGCCGCCATGGGCTGCGAAGTTGGGTGTGCCGAACTGAATCGCCCACCAGCCCGTGAGCGACTGGCTCTGGTCGCGGCCGGTGAACAGGGCAAGCTTGCGCGGATCCTTGGCGCGGACCTCGCCCAGCCAACCGGTGGCGATCGAGAGGGCTTCCTCCCAGGAAATTTCCTTGAAGTCGCCGGAGCCGCGCTCGCCGACACGCAGAAGCGGGGTGGTGAGGCGGGACGGCGCGTAGTGCTGCATGATGCCGGCAGAACCTTTGCCGCAGATCACGCCCTTGTTCACCGGGTGATCGCGATTGCCCTCGATGTAGCGGACCTTGCCGTCCTTGAGGAACACGCGGATCCCACAGCGGCAGGCGCACATGTAGCAGGTGGTGGTCTTGATCTCGTCCGCCGGGTTTTCGGAGAGAGGGAGGGCAGGCTCGGATGGGCTAGGCAAGGTGGAACCTTCTGAAGCCGGGGGCCGGCGGGAAGTGGCTAGGGGGAATCTCGATCGGCAAACAAGCGAGCGGTTTCACGCGCTGCGCCAATGCGCTCGCTGGCGACACTTTAGTTGACCCAACGCCGGATTTCTACGCCACGCGCACCAGAACAGCTTTGCGGAAAGGCCGCGCTCCCGCACCTGTGGACTTCCAAATCTCTCCCTCCATTGCTCAGCAACCCTCGCTAAGGCTTCGCTTTACCCCGCGGCCCGACCTGCTAGAGTATGGTCAAGTGGCAACGAAAATGACGTCCCGCCGGCTGCCGGTGCAGCCCCAAAGAGGACGCTGGAGTTTCGATCGTGGAGGGTCCGAAAGGCCATGCCGGCGGGCATTCGCTGCCTGTCGAAGCGCCCGGGCACGCTGCGGCCCCGCCTCGCGCAGGGGACGGCGCAGCGCAGCATGTCGCCACGCCTGCACATCCCAGCCCCGCTGCAATAGCTGCCGTATCCGTGCTGCGCGCCGAGCCCCAGCCGGACGGCCATGACCACCACGACGGGCATCGTGCAGGCTTTCCCGAACGCGTCTACGCGGCCCTCGATCTCGGCACCAACAATTGCCGGCTTCTGGTGGCGCGGCCCTCGCGCCGGGGTTTCAAGGTGATCGACGCATTCTCGCGCATCATCCGGCTGGGCGAGGGTGTTTCCATCACCGGTCGGCTATCCGACGAGGCCATGGCGCGGACGATAGAAGCGCTGCAGGTATGCGCTGGAAAGATCAAGCGACATCAGGTCTCGCGCGCCAGGCTGGTTGCCACCGAAGCCTGCCGGCTGGCAAAGAATGCGCCGGATTTCCTCTCGAAGGTTGAGCGCTCGACAGGTCTCAACATCGAGATCGTGACCCAGGAAACGGAGGCAAGGCTCGCTGTTTCCGGCTGCGCCTCGCTGATCGACCTTTCGAGCGACTTTGCGCTGGTCTTCGACATAGGGGGCGGCTCATCAGAGTTGATCTGGCTCGACCTCAGGCGGCGCAAGCAGACGAACCGCCGCCCGCCGCATGATCGCCTCGACGTGCAAGGCTGCATCGCGGCGTGGACCTCGCTGCCGGTGGGGGTGGTGACCCTGGCGGAGCGGTTCGGGGGGCAGTTCGTCGATCGTGAGCTGTTCAATGGCATGGTCTGCCATGTCTCGCGGCTACTGGCGCCGTTCGAGGAGAAACATGCGCTGCGCAAGCACTTGGCGCATGCGCGGGCGCATCTCCTTGGCACCTCGGGCACGGTGACGACCCTGGCCGGCGTGCATATGGGCCTGCCGCGCTATGAGCGGGCTAAAGTGGACGGATACTGGCTCGAAACGCAGCAGGTGCGTGCCGTAACCGAGTCCCTGCTGGAGGCGACGTACGAAGAGCGGATTGCCCAGCCTTGCATCGGGCGGGAGAGGGCGGACCTGGTGCTGGCTGGATGCGCCATCCTCGAAGCCGTCTTGCAAATCTGGCCCTGCGAGCGCTTGCGCGTGGCCGACCGGGGCCTGCGCGAGGGCATTCTCACCATGCTGATGGCGGAAGACGGTGTATACCGCGCTGCCGGCCGTCCCGGCTTGTGGAGACGCTGATGGCGGCGAGTTCGAAAGGTGCAGGCCGCGGCGGACCGCGCCAGCTGAAGGTGCGGCTCAAGACGGCCAAGCAGCGCACACCCTCTTCGCAGCGCTGGCTGGAACGGCAGCTGAACGATCCGTATGTGGTGGCGGCCAAGGCCAAGGGGTTCCGCTCTCGGGCGGCCTTCAAGCTCATCGAGATCGACGACAAGTACAAGCTCTTGAAGCCCGGCAAGCGCGTGGTCGACCTTGGCGCCGCGCCAGGCGGCTGGACGCAGGTGGCGGCGGACCGCGTGAAGTCGGTGGAGGGGAAGGGCCAGGTGGTGGCCATAGACCTGCTGCCGGTTGAGCCGATCCCGGGCTCCATCATTCTGCAGCTCGACTTCATGGACGACACCGCGCCCGAGAAGCTCAAGGCTCTGCTGCGGGACAGGGGGGCGGACATCGTGCTCTCGGACATGGCAGCGCAAGGGACGGGCCACAGCCGGACGGATCACCTACGCATCATCGGCCTCGCGGAAGCGGCAGCGCAATTTGCCTGCGAGGTGCTGAGCCCAGGCGGTGCCTTCCTTTGCAAGGTGTTCCAGGGGGGCACCGAGAAAGACCTGCTCGACCTGCTGAAACGCTCGTTCACGATCGTACGACACGTGAAGCCGCCGGCGAGCCGGCAGGGAAGCGCTGAGCTCTACGTGCTCGCCACCGGATTCCGGGGCGGGGGATTTTCCCCCGCCTGAGCATCGGGTTGTCACAATATCCAGGGGTCGGCGCGCGACGATTGCGACAGCTTCCGCTGATTCGGGAGCGGTGGTAAGAGAGCGCTTGGAGCGATTCCAAGACAGGACGGCTGTTGCGGAGCGTGGTGGGCCAAGCCGGCCCGGCGCGCTCGCTTTCGGCCACCTTGTTGGTTTCTAGCTAGGAGAACCCCGAACATGGCGCAGCGCACGATGGACGACGTCTCCCTCGCCCTGACCTTCGACGACGTGCTGCTGGTGCCGCGGCCCTCCGACGTACTGCCTGGACAGGTAGATGTGTCATCGCGGATCACGCGGGAGATCACGGTCAGGATCCCGATCATCTCCTCGGCGATGGACACCGTCACGGAAGGGCGGCTGGCGATAGCCATGGCGCAGTCGGGCGGCATCGGGGTGATCCATCGCAACCTCGCGCCCGAGGTGCAGGCCGAACAGGTGGCGATGGTGAAGCGCTACGTTTCCGGCATGGTGCTGAACCCCGTCATCATCAATCCGGATGCGACGCTGGCCGATGCGCTCAAGGTTATGGACGAGAAGAACATTTCCGGCGTGCCGGTGGTGGAACGGGGGAAGAACGGCAAGCTCGTCGGCATCCTCACCAACCGCGACGTGCGTTTCGCCAGCAACATGCAGACCCCGGTCTCGGAACTGATGACGCGGCAGCTGATCACGGTGAAGGAAGGCGTGGCGCGCGACGAGGCGCAGAAGCTGCTGCACCAGAACCGCATCGAGAAGCTGCTGGTGGTGGACGAGGATTACCGCTGCATTGGCCTTATCACCGTGAAGGACATCGAGAAGGCACACAAGTATCCGAACGCCTGCAAGGACGATCAGGGCCGGTTGCGTGTGGCCGCGGCGACGAGCGTGGGCGAGGACGGCTTCGGCCGGGCCGAGCGGCTGATCGATGCGGGCGCGGATCTCATCGTCGTCGACACCGCGCATGGGCACTCAAAGAGCGTGCTCGAGATGGTGACGCGCATCAAGAAGCAGTCGAACCGCGTGCAGGTGATTGCCGGCAACGTCGCCACGGGCGACGGCACCAAGGCGCTGATCGATGCTGGCGCGGATGCGGTGAAGGTGGGCATCGGCCCCGGCTCGATCTGCACCACCCGCGTCGTGGCGGGCGTGGGCGTGCCGCAGCTGACCGCGATCATGGAGTCGGTGGAGGTGGCGCGGAAGCAGGACATTCCCGTCATCGCCGACGGCGGCATCAAGTTTTCGGGCGATCTGGTGAAGGCGCTGGCCGCTGGCGCGGAGTGCGTGATGATCGGCTCGCTGCTGGCGGGCACCGACGAGGCGCCGGGCGAGACCTATCTCTATCAGGGCCGCACCTACAAAGCCTATCGCGGGATGGGCTCGGTGGGTGCCATGGCGCGGGGCAGTGCCGACCGGTACTTCCAGCAGGAAGTGAAGGACACCTTGAAGCTGGTGCCGGAGGGTATCGAGGGCCAGGTGCCCTACAAGGGGCCGGTCGACGGCGTTCTTCACCAGCTTGTGGGTGGACTGCGTGCCGGCATGGGCTACGTTGGTGCCGCCAACCTCAAGGCGCTGCGCGAGCGGGCACGGTTCATCCGGGTTTCTCCCGCGAGCCTCGCGGAAGGGCATCCGCACGGGGTGGGCATCACGCGAGAGGCGCCGAACTACCAGCGGAATTCCTGATCGCAACGCTTTTCTGCACGGGCGGAACCGGCAGGCGCCACGCAGATGATGCGTCCGTGCCACGCTCACCATTGCCGGGATGCCGGATGGGCGAGCGCGGCGAATTTCAATCGGTAGGGAGCGGTCCGGCTCGAAATCGGGCCGGGGGAAATTGAGCCAAGTCGCCATACTGTATCCAGTCTTCGTGCAGGTGCTGCTTATCTACGTGGTCGCCTTCCTGCTCTCAGCCGCACGCCGCCGCGGCGTCCGTTCGCTGGACAAGGAGACGGCCAAGACACTTGCCATGGGCACCTTCGACTGGCCGGACGATGCCCGGAAGCGCGCCGCCAACTACACGAACCAGTTCGAATTGCCCGTGCTGTTCTATGCCGTGGTGGCCTTCGCGCTGATTGTGAATGCTGCAAACACCGTGATGATCGTACTTGCCTGGATCTTCGTGCTGTCGCGCATCCTGCATGCGGCCATCCACATCGGGCCTAACCGGGTGAAATACCGTGCACCGGCCTTCGCGCTGGGCTTCCTGGTGGTGGGCATCATGTGGGTGCGACTGGCACTGCACGTGATGGCGGCCTGACGCATGCGTCCAGGTGCGCTGATCCGCTCGGGCGTCGAGGTCTACACGGAGATCGTGGAGCGGCACAGGCCGGCTGCCGTGGCGCTCGCCGACTGGGGCAAAGCGCATCGGTTCGCCGGTTCGGGCGACCGTGCTGCCATCGGCAACCTCGTCTACGACGCGTTGCGGCGGGCCAGATCGTTGTCGGCGCAGATGCAGAGCGAGATGCCGCGCGCGATCGTGCTTGCGGCCGCGCAGCGTGCGCTTGGGCTGACGACGGATCAGATCATCGCAGGAGCAGACGGCAGCGCGCACGCGCTTTCGCCGCTGTCGGTGGACGAGCAGGCGGGCCTCGGCCGTACGCTCGGCGTGGAGACTGCTGCCGAGGTCCGGGGGGACATCCCCGGTTGGCTCGCGCCTTCGTTCACGCGTCTCTTCGGGGAGCGCATGGCGGAAGAAGGTATCGCGCTCGCGCAACGGGCGCCGGTGGACCTCAGGGTGAACACACTGAAAGCCGACCGCGAGAAGGTGGTGAAGGCGCTGGAGCGCTTCGGAGCGGCGCCCACGCCTTTCTCGCCGCTCGGCGTGCGGCTGCCGGCCCCCGAAGGACGCGTGCGCCAGGCCAACGTCGAAGCCGAGAATGCTCACGGTCGCGGCTGGTACGAGGTACAGGACGAGGGCTCGCAGATTGCGGCCCTGATGGCTGGAGCCGGACCGCGAGAGCAGATCCTCGACCTCTGCGCCGGCGCGGGCGGCAAGACATTAGCGTTCGCGGCGGCCATGCAGAACACCGGGCAGATCTTCGCCTACGACGACGACCGGCAGCGGCTGCGGCCGATCCACGAAAGGCTGAAGCGCGCCGGGGCCCGCAACGTGCAAGTGCTCGATGCGGGGGATACCAAGAGCCTCGGGCAGCTCGGCGCGCGCTTCGACCTCGTGTTCATCGATGCGCCCTGCACGGGCACGGGCTCGTGGCGGCGGCGGCCGGACGCCAAGTGGCGACTCAAGCCCGCCGCACTCGCCCAGCGCATCGCCGACCAGGACGCGCTGCTGACGCAGGCAGCGCAGCACGTGAAGCCGGGCGGCCGGCTTGCGTACGTTACATGCTCGCTGCTGCCGGAAGAGAATACCGATCGCGTCTCGGCCTTTCTCGAACGCGAGACGGGCTTTGAAGCCATGCCATGGAAGCCCATCTGGCAGCAGCGCATCGGCAGCGGTGACATCGCGTCGGGGGACGGGGCGGAAAACGCACTGCTGCTCACCCCGCACCAGCACGGCACCGACGGCTTCTTCGTGAGCGTCATGCGGCGGCGGTGAGCCTTCGCGCGCTCCCGGCCACGTTAACGCTGCCGTGCCACAAAAGCGCCATCGGCGGCGCCTCAAGTCCCGATCAATCGAACCGCGGGGACGGCTCGAAATCGAGGAACAGCCATGTTTCGCGTTCTCGCCATCGCTCTGGCCCTGGCGCTGTCGGCGGCGTTCGCTACGCCCAAGGCGGAAGCGGCTGCCAAGCGCAAGCCCATCAATGAGTTCGCCTCGCAGGAGATGATCCTGCGGTGGATCAACGGCTATCGCAACAAGCCGGAGCCACAGAAGCTGCCGACGGCCGTAAAGGCGATGAGCGAACTCGGCCTTTTCCGCGACCTCGACACCGCCGGCATCTACGTGGGCTTCATGGCCGGCGTACTGCAGACGAACCCGAAAAGGGCCGAGGATCTGGTGACGAAGATGTTCCCGATCCCGCCGGAGGACCAGGTGGCCATCGTGCGCGCCATCGCCTACTCGGACCTGCCCGACTGGAAGCAGCTGATGCTCGGATTCGTGGAGCGGATGCCGGCGCGCAAAGGCCTGATCGACCGCTTCGTCTACGGTAAGCAGCCCACCTTGAAAGTGATTGCGCTCGACGACGGCTCCGGGCCACTCGACACCCTGTGGGGCGTCTACTTCGCGACGGGATCGCCGGAGCCCGTGCTGCGCATCATCTCCATCCTCGCGTGGGCGAAGGACAAGGACAATGTCGAACGCTTGACCATCGGCAACATGGCGAAGCTGTCGCTGGCAACCAACGCTTCGCGCGACAAAATGCTGCTCGATCTCGTCAAGGCATCTTTCAACAAGGAGACGGGCGATGGGCGCGCGGTGCTGCAAGAGGTGATCGAGGCCGCGGAGACGTTCGAGTTCGCGCGGGTGCGCAAGGACGCCATGGCGGCCATCGAGCAGCTGAAGACCAAGGGTCCACAATCGGCCCGCAACACCATGTGGTGGGGCACTGTGGGGCAGACCGTGCTCGCGATCGGCTGCGTGGCCGCGAGCGCGATGGGCCAGGTGCAGGTGGGCATTCCCTGCGTCGTTGGCGGCGCGGCGAGTGGGGCAGCGCTGAAGTTCATGTCGCCGAACTGAGCACCAAAGCGCGTCAGAGTGGGGCGGTGGCGGCCAACAGCCAGTTGCGGTCAGCGGGGGAGAGTTCGGGCGCAATGATCTCGGCGACGCGGGCGTGATAGGCGTTGAGCCATTCGCGCTCGGATGGTGAAAGCATCGCGGGCAGCACGAGGCGCCGGTCGATGGGCACCAGCGTCAGCGTCTCGAAGGCCATCACCTCCCTGTCGCCGCCTGCGGGTTTCTCGGGCTCGGTCACCAGCACCAGGTTTTCGATGCGGATGCCGTAAGCGCCTTCCTTGTAGTAGCCGGGTTCGTTGGAGATGATCATGCCCGGCTCCAGCACCGCCATGCCACGGCGGGAGATGCTCTGCGGGCCTTCATGCACCGACAGATAGCTGCCGACGCCGTGGCCCGTGCCATGGTCGAAATCGAGGCCCGCCTCCCACAGCGCGCGACGGGCGAACGGATCGAGATCGATGCCCCGCGTGCCCTTGGGGAAGCGCGCGGTGGCGATGGCGATATGGCCCTTCAAGACGAGGGTGAAGCGCTCCTGCATCTCCCGCGTAGGCTTGCCGATGGCGATCGTGCGCGTGATGTCGGTGGTGCCGTCGATGTACTGCGCGCCGGAATCCAGAAGGAACAGCTCACCCGTTCGCAGCTTGCGATTGGTCGCGGTGGTGACGCGATAATGCACGATGGCGCCATTGGGGCCGGAGCCCGAGATGGTATCGAAGCTGATCTCCTTGAGCGCCTGCGTCTCGGCCCGCATCTCTTCCAGCTTCCGGCACGCCGTGATCTCGTCGACCTTGCCCGCAGGCGCCTCCCGGTCGAGCCAGGCGAGGTAGCGTACTACGGCTGCCCCGTCGCGCTTGTGCGCGGCGCGCGAGCCCTTGATCTCGGCGGCGTTCTTGCGGGCCTTGGGCAGGATGCAGGGATCCTGGCCGCGCACGATCCGGGCCTTGCCTCCGGCTAGCCTGCGGAAGAACCAGTTCGCCGCTGTGTTGGGGTCGAGGCGTACGCGCTTGCCCTGCGTTTTCAATGCCGCGAGACGCTTTGCGAGGTCAGTGGGCGCGGCGATCTTGGCCACGGGTGCGAGATGGGCCCGCGCCTCCGTGCCGATCTTGTCAGCGTCAACGAACAACTCGGGCTTGCCGGCGGCCGGGACAATTGCGAAGGCGAGGGGTACGGGATTGTGGGCGACATCGCAGCCGCGGATGTTGAAGAGCCAGGCAATCGAGTCGGGCAGCGTGAGGATCACGGCGTCGGCCTCGTCCTTCTTGAGGATGGCCTGCAGGTCCGCAATCTTGGCTTCCGCCGACTTGCCTGCGTATCTCAGCGGATGCGGGGAAATCGCACCTGCCGGTGGTGCCGGGCGTGCCTTGCCCCAGGCCTTGTCCACGAGATTTGTGGCAAGCGGCTTCAGCTTCATGCCTTTCGGCTGAATGAGCTTGCCCAGGTCCTCCACCATGGTCTGCGTGTGCAGCTTGGGATCGTATCCCACGACGGCGCCGGCCTTGAGCTTGTCGCCCAGCCAATCCTCAACCTTGGCGCCGGGAACGAGGAGCACCTCGAAGGCCTTGGTGTCGACCTGCCGCGGCGCCTGCACGACGTAGCGTCCATCGACGAACAACGCTGCATCCACCTTGGCAACGACCGCGATGCCGGCAGAGCCCGTGAACCCCGTAAGCCAGGCGAGGCGCTCGGCACAGTCCGGCACGTATTCGCCCTGATGCTCGTCTGCCCGCGGGACGAGGAAGGCATCGACCTTGCTGGCGGCCATCAAGCTGCGCAGGCGTGAAAGGCCTTCGCTGTTGCCGCCTGCAGCCTCAGGCGCCTCGTAGGTCTGAAACATGTGCGACGGCCTCGCGAGCATCAGGAATATCTCGTCCCCGAATGCCATCAAAGCATGGTCGCGTCAAAGGGCGACCTCAGGACCTTGGATCGACGTCTCGGTGCCTTCGTCGGGAAAGATGTCAGGCAGATCGTCCAGGCAGCGGTCCCACAGCATATCGATGTGGCGCGCCGCGTCGGACGGCGGCAGGGTTTCGAGCCAGCCGTCTGCAGTGCGCTTGACGATGCCTTCGGCCTCGAGGCGGGCGAGGGCATCGGATACGTCGAAGTCCACATCGAGGCCGAAGGTCGACTTCAGGTAGGCCTCGATGTGCTGGTCCACCGTCCCGATCTCGTCGGCGCGCACGCGTCCCCGCGACAGAACGGTGTAGAGCAGGATTTCCTCTTTGATATCCTCCTCGGCCGCGCGGGTGGCGAGAAGGGTGATGACGCCGCGGTTGTCGGCCATGGAGTGGAAGTAAAGGTTTTGCGCCATCACCACCATGTAGCGGTTGCGCTGGGCCAAGAAGTTCGTCACCTGCCGCAGCACGACGCCACCCAGCGCGCCCATGGCGGTGAGGAACGTGACGGGGTTCGTCATCACTGCAATCTTGGTGGCCGTACCGACGATGCCCATGCCAACGCCGCTGCTGGCGGACACGCCGAAGCGGATCTTGTCCCAACGGCGGAAGCGGACCTGGGTGTTGGGAAAGATCATCTCGACGTCGGTGCGCGGGATGTTCTTGAACAGCTTCATGTAGATGTGGTCGCTGGTCACCGTCTTCGGCAGCAACGCGCGGGCCCGGCGTACGAGCTTCTCGGCCTGGCGCTTGGACAGATCATGCTTGGCCATCACCTCCTGCACGCGCTCGTCGAAGGGCTTCAACTTGAACAACAGGAACAGGCGCTGGAACACCGGCACCTGCACCTCCTTCCAGCCCATGTAGGCGCGCTTGATGTCGCGACGGCGCTCGGTGATGGTGCTGGCGCCGCGGAAGTAGATCAGCGCCTCCTCGAAGGCCTCTAGGTCGACCTGCAGATCGAGCCCGTAATGGGAGTCTTCCGTCAGGATGAGGTGGACGTCCTTGGGATCGACGCGGGTGAAGTTGCCCTGCTCGAGAAGGCCAGCCATTTCACCCACGACACGCTTCTTCATGGCGTAGCGTTCGGCCGGCGTGTAGGTGCGGGTCGATTTCAGGTCGCTATCAGGCGCAAAGGCCTCGTAAGCCTGCTCCAACTCGAGAAGCTTTACCGTGTAGGCATGGCGGCGCCAGAAATCGAGATAGCGCATGAAGCGCCGCGCGTGCGGGGCCTCGCCGTCGGGCCACATGTCGGCGCGCGTGAGGCGGTCGAGAAGGGCGGCACGGGTAACCGGCAGGAACTTCTCGCGGCGGCTTCCATAGTCAGGCCCGGCGTGGGGATCGATAACGATGCCGGCCATGGGAGAATGCGCCGCCGTCGCAGCGTGTTCCACCCCCGTGTGGGTGCGAACGCGGTCGCCAGCCTGCGCTACATCCGCAACTGCCATATCGCTCATCCCCTGCCGCTGCGTCCCAACGCACGAAAATGTGCCTTGGCAATGTGTTGGAAGCAAGCGGGCGTGGCCAGGGCCCGTCGCCTGCGTGCTCACAACAAATCATTGTTCAGGACTGCCATCCCCATCAGAGGCCCTCCCCCCATATGAGGGAGGGCAAAGGTTATTGGGGGGAGGGACGCCCCCTAATCGAAGTGGCAGGGGCAGCGTGCGGGACGAAGCAACCCGACGCGAGAAGCTTGCGCGGGTACGACACGCGCCTCAGGCGGCGCGCACCAGGCGTGTCTGAAGGTCGAGAACGGCGATCATGAAGCCCATGCGGTCCTCGGCGGCCTCCTGCATGATGGAGAAGTAGTCCGGCGTTTGCGGCACGATCTCGCCGATGACCTCTCCATATTCGAAACGCAGGTCTGCCTCGTGCTTGCGGGCAATGGACTGCATCTTCGAATTCTCGGCCAGGCAGCTCATGTAGAGCCGCTTGATGTTGCGGTTGCGGGCCGCGCGCACGACGCGCCCCATGAGTTCGGTGCCGATGCCATGATCCTGGAACGCACGCTCCACGGAGAATGCAGCCTCGGCCTCCTCGCCCCAGGCGTCGCCCAGGCGGCGCAGCTCGGCCGCAGCGCGCACCTTGCCATCGATCACGTAGCCATAAACCACGCTGCCGAAGTCGGTCATGCGGCTGGCGTAGTCGTCGATGAATGCGTCGGCCACCGCATGGGCAAAGCGCATGCGCCGGCTCTCCTTGTCGAGACGCAGCAGGTGCTCACGAAACCGTTCGGTCTCGCTGGGCCAAAGCCGGCGATAAATGCCAGAGCTTGATGCTTGCTCACTCATTGATGACGATCTCCGCTTTCGCGAGGGCCAACCCGAAGCCTCTGCAACTCCCGCCGAGGACCTCGGTTGCAGCGCACAATATGCCTGAACATGGCGACATGAAGATCTGCAAAATCTGTGACGCATCAATGAAATAATGCAGATGCTGCAGCGCCACATGCGACTGCGAGACGCGCAATCTGGCAAGATTCGCTGTCACTTTCTTGTGCAATGCGGGGCAAGACATAAAGGAGGCCGCACCACGAAACCCCATGCGGCTGCTGAGCTTCCTGCGTCGGCTGCAGACCGGAAGTGAAAGCGGCACTCGCGCGACTTGACCCGGAGGACCGGGCCCTATAGCCGAAGCGACCCATGTCCCTAACGACGACCTACTATTCCAAGGCAGCATCCGGCGCCATCGAGGCGGACCCGGCGCAAGCGCGCGTGGCCGCCAGGCTTGATGAGCTGGTGCAGGCCTTGAAGCTTTGGCGGCCCCGCAAAGGGGGCCTCTCGGAACTGTTCCGGAAGCCGACGCCGGCCCCGAAGGGCCTCTACATCCATGGTCCCGTGGGACGGGGCAAGACCATGCTGATGGACCTGTTCTACGAGGAGACGCACTTCCGGCCGAAGCGGCGCCTGCACTTCCACGCCTTCATGGCAGAGGTGCACGACAGGATCGGCGTGCAGCGCAAGAAGGGCACGGGAGATCCCTTGCCGCATGTTGCGGCGGCGCTGGCGCAGGAAGCCCGCCTCCTGTGCTTCGACGAGTTGCATGTGACAGACATCGCAGACGCAATGATCCTCGGGCGCCTGTTCAAGGGCATGCTGGAGGCAGACGTCGTCATCGTCGCGACGTCGAACGTGCCCCCGGATGGCCTTTACAAAGACGGGTTGAACCGCGCGCTTTTCCTGCCCTTCATCGCGCTGATCGAACAAAGCATGGAGGTCGAGGAACTGCGCGCTGCCAAGGACTTTCGCCTGGAGAAGCTTGCCGGGCGGCCTCTCTATTTCACGCCGCTGGGGCCAGAGGCCCGTCGCGAGATGGATCTTGCCTGGCAACGGCTCACGGGCTCGAACACGGCGCCGCCGCTCGACATCGATCTCATGGGACGCAAGCTCACGGTGCCTCACGCCGCGATGGGGGTTGCCCGCTTCACGTTTGCGCAGCTGTGCGAGAAGCCCCACGGAACCAACGACTTCCTGGCGCTGGCGCACGCCTTCCACACGGTGATGATCGACGACATCCCAATCTTGCGACCCGGCCAGCGCAACGAGGCCCGCCGGTTCGTGAACCTGATCGACACGCTGTATGACAACAGGGTGGGTCTGGTGGCGTCGGCGGCGGCCGAGCCCGATCATCTGCATCCGTCGGGCGACGTCAGCTTCCTGTTCGAGCGGACGGCCTCGCGCCTGATCGAGATGCGGTCCGCGGAATACCTGGCCGGGCGCGAGGAGCGGCTTTCCACCGTCGGCACCGCACCTTCTCCGCAAGCACCTGCAGCCCATTAGGCAGGAAGTCGTTTCTTCACGGCCTCAACAAAGGCGGCGCGAAGATTGCGCTTCTCGGTCTGATCGAGGTCGCGGCCGATTGCATCGCGGCCGCGCGCCATCGAGTATTCTCCAATCAAAAAAGTAAAAGGGCCGCCGCCGTTGCCGGTGCGACCCTCAGTCTGTAGGCCGAGCCCCACCGGATAATGTAGCGGCGGGGGCTGGCGACCAGCGCAATATGGCGATTCAGTAAGAATCGTCAAGCGATGAGTCCTTGAAAAAGTCAACAGGCTTTCAGCGTTCCTTAGGACCCCGTTTGAACGCGCCCAGCAGACGGGCCAAATCCCAATTCCGTTCGAGCATCTGCCCCTAGGCCGGCAGCAGCGCATGTAACGGACTTCTCGATCATCACACTAGTTGGCGTTAGCGCTCTGCCCTTGACACTGCTACCAGTGGACTTATCTAGGCCGCCGAAGGCTGAAATCTGCTCAAAATCAATCGCCAGTCGCGGCGAGAGCAGCGGAATTC
>JBDHTJ010000086.1:0-20763 GCA_039808585.1 Hyphomicrobiaceae bacterium
GTGGCGAGCGTCGCCATAAAGATCTTCACGGGGGCAGCCTTTCGGGGAGTTGCCGTCAGCGGGCGGAGTTCACTGGCTCGTCTGGGGAATGTCAACCGCCATAGGATGGGTGCGCCAAAATGGGCAGAAGCCATGGGCGATCTCGATTTCAGCGGCAAGACGGTGTTCGTGGTGGGCGGCTCGAGCGGCATCGGCAATGGAATCGCGCATGGGTTCAAGGCGCGGGGCGCCAGGGTGTTCGTCTCAGGCACACGAGGCGCGGCGCAGGACTACGAGGGGGAGGCCGGCAGCAATCTGCAGGGCCTCGGATACGTGCAGCTCGATGTCGCAAAAAGCGGCAGTGTCGAAAGCCTGCAGGTTCCGTTCAAGATGCTCGACGTGCTGGTTCTGTCTCAGGGAACGGTGCTCTACAAGCGCGGCGAATTCGATCCGGAAGGGTTTCGCAGGGTCGTCGAGGTGAACCTGTCCAGCCTTATGTCATGCGCCGTGCGGTTCCACGCCATGCTGAAGGCGGCCAAGGGCTCACTTATCATCGTCAGCTCCACGGCCGCCTTTCACGCCACGAAGGGCAACCCGGCCTACAATGCTTCCAAGACCGGGGCCGTGGGCCTCACGCGCACGCTGGGCGAAGCCTGGGCGGAAGATGGCATCCGGGTCAACGGCATCGCGCCCGGCCTCGTCGACAGCAAGCTGACGAAGGTCACCACCGCCAACGCGCGACGTCTCGAGGCCGCCCTACAGAAAATCCCGCTGCATCGCCTCGGCACACCCCAGGACATGGCGGGGGCGGCCCTGTTCCTCGCCTCGCCGCTGGCGGGTTATATCGTTGGGCAGACCATTGTCGTGGACGGCGGCCTGATCCTCTCTTAACCGATTGGCTCGGCACGCGGCGCGATGGCCCGTCGCAATACGCGAGCGGTTACTGCATTGTTGCCTTTCGACACAGCAGGGATATCGACCGATGCGCAGCAATCTTACCGTAGATGGCAATCGCCTCTGGAGCACGATTGCGGCCTCCGCCGAGATCGGCAAGGGACCGAAGGGCGGATTGCGGCGCCTCACGCTCACGGACGATGATAAGAGCGTGCGCGACCTCCTCGGCCGGTGGGCCAAGGAGGGTGGCTATGGGCTGAAGGTCGACGCGCTGGGCAACATGTTCGTGCGGCGCGAAGGTAGCGATCCGTCGCTGCCCCCCGTCGTCATCGGCAGCCATCTCGATACGCAGGCCGCGGGCGGGCGTTTCGACGGCATCCTCGGCGTGCTCTCCGGGCTAGAGGTGCTGCGCACGCTGGACGATCTGGGGCTTGCCACCAAGCGCGCCATCGAGGTGGTCAACTGGACCAATGAGGAAGGTGCCCGCTTCTACCCGCCCATGATGTGTTCGCTGGCGTTCTCGGGCGCGGCCACGGTGGCGTGGGCGAACGATCGCGTCGATAAGGGGGGACTGCGCTTTGGCGACGAGCTTGCGCGCATCGGTTACGCGGGTAGCGAGCCCGTCGGAGGGCGCCCGCTCGATTCCTATTTCGAGCTGCACATCGAGCAGGGGCCGAAGCTCGATGCGGCTGGGGTTCGCGTGGGCGTCGTCACCGGCGGCTTCCCGACCAAGGGCATGCGCATCGAGATCACCGGCGAAACAGCGCATGTCGGCCCTACGGCCATGGCCCGCCGGCACAACGCGCTCGTGGCCGCCGCGCATGTGGCGGTAGCTATTGACGAGATCGGCTGGCGTTATGCGCACGCGGAGGGCAAGACGACGGCCGCACGACTGGATCTGTGGCCGAACCTGCCGGGCATCATCTCCGAGCGGGCGACACTGTTCTGCGATCTGCGGCATCCCGATCCGGCCGAACTCGAGAAGATGCTTGCCGACATCGAGACGGCATTGCCCGATTGCGCCCGTCGCGGGCGCTGCAAAGTGGAGATCGCCGAGCGCTGGGGTTTCAGCGTCATGGGCTTCGACAGCGAGCTGATCGGGCTGATCCGCGGCGCCGCGGCGGAACTGGGCGAAGCCACCATGGACATCAAGTCGGAAGCTGGCCACGACAGCTACAACATCGCCCGCGTGTGCCCAGCGGCCATGATCTTCACGCCCTGCAAGGACGGCATCAGCCACAACGAGGCGGAAGACGCCAAGCTCGAGGAGACGCTGCCCGGCGTCAATGTGCTCCTGCGCGCCGTTATCGCGCGGGCAAACAGGTAACCGGGCAGGGCAACTCACTGCACCTGGTCTGGCGACGACGCCAGCCGTGCCGGGGTGCCCTATGAGCGTCGAAAAAGGGAAAAGAGGGAGAAATTTACCGCAACCGAGGCGAAGACGGGGGAAAGAACACCAATTGTGGCTTTTTCTGCCTCGGTTCAGTCACGAGGTGTTGCGTAAGTTTGCGCCGCGCAGGGGCCCCCTTGCGCTCACGGACTTTGCGGCACCCAAGGATCACCCCCGATGCGCCTTAGCCATCACCCGCTCCGGCTTTTCCCCCTGCACGTCTTCACCCTCTTCGCGCTGCTCTTGGCAGCGCTTCCCCTGCCGGCGTTCGCTGAAACGAAATTCTCGCATGCCGGTGTCGAGGCCGACGCCAAGCGTTATGAGACCTATCTCAGGGCCAATTGGCAGACCAAGAAAAGCGCCCGCGAACTGAAGGAAGAGGGCGACCGCGCCATGGCTGCCGGTGCCGATTTCCGGACAGCAGCACGCGGCTACGCGCAGGCCGTCGTGGTGGATGCGGCAGATAGCGGTGCTTGGACGAACCTCGCCCGCGCGCTGCTCGCCATCAAACCCGACAATTCGAGCGAGCGCTACGAGCTTCCCGCGAACGCCTCCGGTGCCGCCTTCATTGCCTACACGCGCGCCCGCGACGGCAAGGAGAAGATGGCCGCGCTGTGGATCCTGCACGAGGCCCTGAAGCGGCGTTCCTATTTCCGGCCGGCCATCGATGCCCTGGCCGCCAGCCTTTCCATCGCGGAGAACGACGAGGCGCGGGAGGCCTATGACAGCCTTGTCAGCCAGCACGGGTTCCGCATCCTCGAATACAAGGTGGAGGCGGATTCAGAGTTGCCGCGCCTGTGCATCCAGTTCTCCGAGCGCCTCGCCTCTGGCGTCAGCGACTGGAGCAAATACTTCAAGGTAGATGGTAAGGACCCGCAGGCCGTGACGGCCGAAGCGCGGCAGATCTGCATCGATGGCTTGAAGCATGGCCGCCGCTACGAGGTGAACGTGCGCGAGGGTCTGCCCTCGGCCATCCCCGCCGAGAAGCTTCTGAAGTCGGCCGACCTCGCCGTCTACGTGCGTGATCGCAGCCCAAGCGTGCGGGTAACCGGGCGTGGCTATGTGCTGCCCAATCGCGGACAGCAGGGGATTCCGCTGGTGTCGGTGAACACCGAGAAGGTGGCCGTGGACGTCTATCGCATTGGTGATCGCAATCTCGCCCAGACCCTGCAGAGCGGCGACTTCCAGCGACAGATCTCGAGCTACGACATCGAGGCCCTGAAGGAGAAGACGGGCGCGAAGGTTTACGGTGGCGAACTCGCCGTTGCCTCGAAGACCAACGAGGATGTGACGACCGCTTTCCCCATCGCCGAGGCGATCCCCAAGCTGCAGCCGGGTGTCTACGTGCTCACCGCAACGGTGCCCGAAACGCGCGAGCGCAATGGTTACCGGCAGGCAGCGACCCAGTGGTTCATCGTGTCCGATATCGGCTTGACCGCTATCAACGGCGAGGACGGGATGCACGTCTTCGTGCGCTCGATCGCGGATGCCACGCCGGTCGTCAATTCGAACCTGCGCCTGCTCGCCCGCAATAACGAGGTGCTGGGTACCGTTAAGACCGACAGTCGCGGCTACGCAAAGTTCGACGCCAGCCTGAAGCGCGGCGAAGGCGGGCAGGCGCCGGCCGTCGTGGTCGCGGAGACCGATGGTGACTATGCGTTCCTCGACATCACTACGGCAGCGTTCGATCTCACCGATCGCGGCGTCAAGGGCCGCAGCGCGCCCGGCCCCGTGGATGCATTCATCTACACCGATCGCGGTGTCTATCGTGCTGGCGAGCCGGTGCACCTCACCGCGCTGGCGCGCGATCGTTCCGGCAAGGCCGCCAGCGTGCCTCTCACGCTCGTCTACCAGCGGCCTGACGGTGTCGAGCACTCGCGGGTCACCTTGAATGACGAAGGACTTGGCGGGCGCGCCACGCGCTTCGATCTCGCGGGCGGCTCGATGACGGGCACCTGGCGTGTGCGCGTGCACACCGATCCCAAGTCGGCGGCGATCGCGCAGGCATCGTTCCTGGTAGAGGATTTTGTCCCCGAGCGGCTGGAGCTGAAGCTTGAGCCGGCTGTGACGGCGCTCACGCCCGAGATTCCCGGTACGGTGAACCTGTCGGGCCGCTACCTCTACGGCCCACCGGCCGCTGGCCTCGCCATCGAGGGCGAGATTGCCGTCAAGGCGATGACGCGGGATGTGCCGGGCTTTGCCGGCTACAAGTTCGGCGCTGCAGACGAGCCCTTTACGCCGATCCGCAAACCGATCGAGAGCCTGCCCGCCACGGATGGCGAGGGCAGGGCCGTCGTGCAAGTACTGCTGCCACCCTTTGCGCGCACCAACAAGCCGCTCGAGGCGGACGTAATCCTAAAGCTCCGCGAGTCTGGCGGGCGCACGATCGAGCGCACCGTTACTTTGCCTATCGACATGAAGGCGCGGCGCATTGGCATCAAGCCCGGCTTCACCAACAACCAGGCGCCGGAAGACGACCTGGCTCACATCGATGCCATCGTGCTCGACGCTTCCGGTAAGCGCGTGACCGCGAAGGGTCTCAAGTGGGAGCTGCTGCGCCTGGAACAGCGCTACCAGTGGTACTCGCGTGACGGGTCGTGGAACTACGAGCCCATCACATCCACGCGTCGCGTCGGCGGAGGCAGCCTGGACGTGAAGGAGAACGAGCCGGCGCATATTGCCTCGCGTTTGAACTGGGGCCGTTACCGGCTCGAGGTGTCGTCGGCCGACGGCATGTTCACGAGCTATGTCTTCTCGTCGGGCTATTATGCGGACGAGGCGGCGGATAGTCCTGAATTGCTCGACGTGGCGCTCGACAAGCCCTCCTACAAGGCGGGCGAGATGGCGCGGGTGAAGATTGCCAGCCGCACGGGCGGGCGCGCCTTCGTCGCCGTGCTCAATACCGGGCTCGCCTGGAGCCAGGATGCCGACATTCCGGCCGGCGGCGGCGAGGTTCTTGTGAAGGTGGCGGAGGATTGGAACCCCGGCGCCTACATCACCGTCATGCTCTATCGCGCGATGGACGAGAAAGCCAAGCGCATGCCGAGCCGGGCGCTCGGCTTGAAGTGGTTGCCGATCGACCAATCGCCACGCACCCTGACGGTGACGGCGGATCTGCCCGAGAAGGTGAAATCCGGCACCACGCTCACCGTACCTGTCAAGGTCACAGGCCTTGCAGCAGGCGAGGAGGCGCGCATCACGGTGGCGGCCGTCGACGTCGGCATCCTGAACCTCACGCGCTTTGAGCCGCCAAAGCCGCAGGACTGGTTCTACGGCCAGCGGCGCATGGGCGCAGACATCCGCGATCTCTACGGCCGGCTCATCGACGGAATGCGTGCCGAGCGCGGGCGGCTTCGCTCGGGCGGCGACGGCACCGCATCGGGATTGACGATGCAGGGCACGCCCCCGGTTGAAGCGACGCTCGCCATGTTCTCCGGCATCGTCAAAGTGGGTGCAGACGGGACAGCGCAGGCTGCATTCGATCTGCCCGATTTCAACGGTACGGTGCGCTTCTCGGTGGTGGCCTGGAGTGCCGGCAAGGTCGGCGCGATGAGCAAAGACGTCGTGGTGCGCGACGCGCTGGCCGTGACAGCTGCCGCTCCGCGCTTCCTGACGATGGGCGACAAGGCCCGCCTCGAGCTTGCCTTGCACAACGTGGAGGGCCAGGCTGGCACGTATACCATCACCGGCCAGTACGAGCAGGACGGCGTGGGCAAGAGTCAGGCCGGGTTCGAGCGCCAGGTGCAGCTGGCTGCTGGTGAACGCAAGCGCGAGACGTTCGACCTCGCACCGACAGAGGTGGGTCTGACGCAGCTGGCCGTGCGCGTCACGGGGCCAGGCGCCATCGAAGTGAACCGCAAGCTCACCTTCGATGTGAAGGTGCCGGCAGGCGACGTTCGCCGCCTGACTGTCAGCTCCATCGCCAAGGGCGGCAAGCTCACGCTGTCGCAGGACCTGTTCCAGGACCTCGTCGCAAAGAAGTCGCGCCTCATGGTGACGATTGGGCCGTCCGCTGGCTTCGACGTGCCGGGGCTCCTCGCCTCGCTCGACCGCTATCCCTATGGGTGCGCGGAGCAGACCACCAGCCGCGCGCTGCCGCTGCTCTATGTCAACGACGTGGCCCGCCGCATCGGCATCGCCAGTGACGACCGCATCAAGGAACGCATCGAGGGCGCCATCCAGCGCGTGCTGGATTTGCAGGACTCATCCGGCGCCTTCGGTATCTGGGCACCCTCCGACGGCGACATCTGGCTTACGAGCTACGTCACCGACTTCCTGACGCGCGCCAAGGAGAAGGGCTACAAGGTTCCTGATCTCGCCTTCAAGCAGGCGCTCGACAGGCTGCAGAACTTCATCGGCTACGCGAAGGACTTCGAGAGCGGGGGCGAGGGCCGTGCCTATGCCCTCTATGTGCTCGCCCGCAACGGACGCGCACCCGTGGGCGAGCTGCGCTATTACGTCGACACCAAGCTCGACAGCTTCTCCTCGCCGCTTGCTCAGGCTCAACTCGGGGCTGCGCTGGCGATGCTGGGCGATAGGCCGCGGGCGGAGAAGGCGGTGGCTGCAGCACTGAAGGGCATCGCGGAGCCGGCCGATGTCGTCACGCGCCGCGACTACGGCACCAGCATGCGCGACGGCGCGGCGCTCATCGCGCTGACGAGCGAGGCAGGCCTTGCCAAGGGCGATCTGACCCGCATGGTCGACGTGGTGGCCAAAGCCTACAAGGCCAAGACCTACACCTCGACGCAGGAGCAGGCCTGGATGCTGCTGGCGGCCCGCGCGATGAGCGAAGAGGGTCAGAACATGCGCCTTGCTCTCAATGGCGAGGCGCACAAGGGCCAGCTCGTGAAGGGGCTCACGCCGGAGGATCTCAAGGCGGGAGCGCTCACCATCGTCAACCAGGGCGACGCCGCGGTCGACGCCGTGGTGTCGGTGATCGGCGCCGCCATGACGCCGGAGCCGGCAACCTCGCACGGCTTCACGATCGAGCGCACCTACTACACGCTCGATGGCAAGCAGGTGGACCTGAAGAGCGCGGAGGGCGGTGCCTCCACGCTCAAGCAGACCGACCGGCTCGTAGTCGTGCTGAAGGTGAAGGCCTCGGAGACCGGTGGGCGGATCCTTCTCGTCGATCGCCTGCCTGCAGGTCTCGAGATCGAGAACCCGCGCATCGTCGACAGCGGCGACTTGAAGAGCTTCGGCTGGCTCAAGACCACATTGAAGCCCCAGCACAGCGAGTTCCGCGACGACCGCTTCGTGGCCGCGTTCGACTTCTTCGGCAAGTCGAGCCGCCGCAACAGCGACAGCGATGACGACGACACGGAGCCCTCGTCGGAGGCAACGGTCGCCTATGTCGTGCGCGCGGTGACGCCTGGCTCGTTCATCCACCCGGCTGCGACGGTCGAGGACATGTACAATCCCGAGCGCTTCGCACGCACGGGTTCGGGGCGCCTTGAAGTCGTGTCCAAGGACTGATGGTGGCGATGGGCGCTGAGCGACAGACGAAGACGGCGACGCAGGGCGGCTCGCGCCCCTGGCGTCGCCGGTTGCTGGTAGTCACCGTGGGGCTCTGCCTCACTGTGGCCGCTGCCATTGGCGCTGGAAGTATCGCGGTGAAGCGGGAGATGGGCCGGCTGAACCTCGATCGCGCCGAGGCGCTGTCCGTCGTCGTGCTCGACCGTGAGGATCGCCTGTTGCGCGCCTACGCCACCAGGGATGGCCGCTGGCGCCTTCCACTGGAGCCCAAGGACGTCGACCCGCGCTACCTCGCGATGCTGATGGCGTACGAAGACAAGAACTTCAAGACGCACCGCGGTGTCGATCCGCTGGCGATGCTGCGTTCCGGCGCATTGGCGCTGAAGCACGGGAAGGTGGTTTCGGGCGCCTCGACCCTGACAATGCAGGTGTCCCGACTGCTCACGGGCGAGCACGAGCGCACGGGCGCCGGCAAGATCCGGCAGTCGATCCGCGCCCTGGCCCTCGAGCGCAAGCTGACGAAGACAGAGATCCTGCGCATCTATCTTCGCCTTGCTCCGATGGGTGGCAATGTGGAGGGTGTGCGTGCGGCATCGCTTGCGTATTTCGGCAAGGAGCCGAAGCGTCTCTCGGTCGGCGAGGCAGCCCTTCTAGTCGCTCTGCCGCAGTCTCCGAAGCTTCGCCGTCCCGATCGCTTTCCCGAACGCGCGCGCAAAGCGCGAGACCGCGTGCTGGAGCGTGTTGCTGCTGCCGGCGTGATCTCCCGCGATGAAATGCGGCGCGCCATGGCCGAGCGTGTGCCAGCTGCGCGGCGCGATTTCCCCATGCTGGCGCCGCATCTCTCGGACCAGGAGATCGAGGAGCAGAAAGGGCGGCTCATTCACCGCCTCACGCTCGATGCCAATGTGCAGAAGTCGCTCGAGGCGCTTGTTCGGGAACATGTCGGGGATCTCGCCGGCAAGCTGTCGGCAGCATTGGTGGCGGTCGACCAGCGCAGCGGCGAGATCATAGCCTCGGTCGGTTCGCCCGGGTATCTGGATGGCGGCAGGGCCGGCGCCGTCGACATGACGAAGGCGATACGGTCGCCGGGTTCGACCTTGAAGCCGATCATCTACGGCCTCGCTTTCGAGCAGGGCATCGCCCACCCCGAAACGCTGATCGAGGACAGGCCCACGCGCTTCGGCCTCTATGTGCCGAAGAACTTCGACCAGGATTGGCATGGCACGGTGACAGTGCGCCTCGCCCTGGCGCAGTCGCTCAATATTCCGGCGGTCAAGGTGCTGGATGTAGTCGGCGCGCCGAAGCTGTTCGCCCGTCTCCAGCATGCGGGCGCCAACCCCGTGCTGCCGAAGGGTGCGGAGCCCTCGCTCGCGATGGCGCTGGGCGGCCTTGGCATGCGGCTGACCGATCTTGCACAGCTATACGCAGCACTGGCGCGGCAGGGCGAGGTCGTGCCGCTGAAAGTGCGGCGCGAGCCGGCCGCGCAACCGGCGTCCGCTGATGTTCAGAAGACAATCCTACTATCCCCTGCGGCAGCCTGGTACGTCACCGATATCCTGCGCAATGCGCCCGCGCCTGCGAACGCGAAGCCTGGTGAGATCGCCTACAAGACCGGCACGTCCTATGGCTTCCGTGACGCCTGGGCCGCGGGCTACGATGGGCGTTATGCGATCGCGGTTTGGGTTGGACGCCCGGACGCCACGGCAACGCCGGGCCTTGCCGGCCGGACCGCCGCCGCCCCCATCCTGTTCGATGCGTTTGCGCGGATCTCGCGCGCCCGGGCGCCACTGCCTGCGCCGCCCGCGGGCGTGATCAACGCCAACGCGGAGGCCCTGCCGCCACCCCTCAAGCGGTTCCGGGAGGCTGGCGAGAACGGTGGTCGCGATTGGACAGCGGCTGAAGCCTACGTCACCCCGCCGGTGCTGATCGCTTTCCCGCCCGACCGCTCGGAGATCGAGATCGATGACGGCGATGGCGGGGGAATTACCGTGAAGGCGGAAGGCGGGGCGCTGCCGCTCACATGGCTCGTTGACGGCGTGCCGGTCGACGGCGCAGACGGCAATCGGCGCGAGGTGACGCTGCCGGCGGCCACGAGCGGTTTCTACAAGCTTTCGGTGATCGATGCGAAAGGACGCGCGGATCGCGTGACCGTTCGCGTGAAATAGCCCTGCAGATCGTTTGCAGGAAATGAAAACGCCGGGTTCGCAGCGTGCTGCAAACCCGGCATTCTCAAGTGGTCAGGGTCGCCAGAAGTTGCGGTTCAGGCGCGGGCGCGGATCTTGCGCACTTCGCCGGCACCGTTCTTGGCCGCCGTCATGATGACGTGGGCCGTGTCGGCGCGCGCATGACCGTTCGTGCCCCCGTTCGTGCCGTTGATCGCATTCGCTTCCGCCCGCGCTGCCTCGCCCTTCGCCTCGCGGAACCAGCCCGCCAGGAAGTCGAGCAGCACCCGCATGCGCGGCAGCACGTGCTTGGAGCTGGGGTAGAGTGCCCATACGGCGGCGTTGGTCGATACCTCGAACTCGGGCAGCAGCACGACGAGGCGGCCGGCCCGGATCTCGCCCAGCACCTCAAGTTCGGAAGCGCGAATGACGCCGAGACCTTCGATAGCGGCGTGGCTGAGAACCTCGCCGTTGTTGGAGCGCAGCGGTCCCTTGACGCGGACACTGGCTTCCGTGCCGTTCTTGCCGAACGACCACTGCCAGCGGTCGCCCAGGACGAGGCAGTCGTGACGGACGAGATCTTCGGGCCGCTGCGGCTTGCCCATGCGGGCAATGTATGAAGGCGAGGCCACGATCACGGCGCGGTCGGGGGCAAGGCGTTTGGCGATGAGGGACGAATCCGAAAGTGCACCCGTGCGAATGGCGACGTCGTAGCCCTCTTCCTGCAGGTTCACCTGACGGTCCTTCAAGTCGACCTGCACCTCGATCTCGGGATACTGGCGCATGAATTCGCACAAGGCCGGCGCGATGTAACGGCGGCCGAGGCAGGCGGGCGCGGCAAGTTTCAGCTTGCCCTTGGGCTTCGTGACCTTGTCATCGACACTGGCACGAGCGGCCTCGATCTCGGAAAGGATGCGCTCCACGTGAAGAAGGAATGTCGAGCCTTCCTCCGTAATGCGGATCGATCGTGTCGTGCGGTCGAAGAGCCTGGCATGCAACTCGTCTTCGAGCGCTTGAATGCGTTTCGAGATGGTTCCGGGAGTGAGACCCAGCTCAGTGCCGACGGCAGAGAGATTTTGCACCGCTGCCACGCGCGCAAAGATGCGCATATCCTGAATGTCCATTTCCACGCCCCTAGGGATCGGTGCTCTCGCACGCTGTTGGGATTTTGATGATGGCGCCTTTTGCATGCGCCTTCGGACGAAAGGATACGAGATGTTCCAAGTTTCCGGCGTCGGTGCGTTTTCCGCATCTGTCACCCGCAAGCAGGCGGAGCCGGATGTTTGTCTACTTCCCAGCACACTTTAGCTGTGATCACAGTGGCGTCAACAAGAACTGAGACGCCATGTCTCAAGGATTGCGCGATTTGCAGAGCTCGGCATCCAGACCCGCCTGTTCCGGGCAGCTGGAGAGGTTCGTTCCATTTGATGGAATGTTTTTTGCGCCCGAGCCTCTCTGCGCGGCCCTCAAGCCAGCGTCATCTGCTGCAGGACGGTGGGAAGCATCTCGCTGAGATCCTCCGCAATCAAACCGCGCCCGAAGCGTTGCGCAGCCTCGCCATGCAGCCACACGGCTGCGCATGCGGCCTCGAAGACTGGCATACGTTGGGCGAGCAGACCGGTGACGAAGCCGGCAAGCACATCTCCGGATCCGGCGGTGGCGAGCCACGGCGGTGCATTGGCATTTATCGCAGCCTTGCCGTCCGGTGCTGCAACTACGGTATCGGGCCCCTTGAGGATAACCACTGCGCCGCTGCTGGCTGCCGCATGACGCGCACGCGCGAGCTTGTCGGTTTGCATCGTGCCGAACAGACGCTTGAACTCGCCTTCATGCGGCGTGAGCACCACCGGCTGCGACCGCCCCTTGATGGCGGCGAACAAGCTCTCGGGCGTCTCGCGTTCACTGGTGCGACGGGTGACGAAACCGAAGCTGCCGGCCGAAGTCTTGTCGCTGCCGTCCGCGGTTTCCGTGAATGCGGTCAGCGCATCCGCATCGAGAACTGCTGCGGCCTGTGAGGCGAGCACCGCATGCACGGCACGCGCCGTGCCTTCACCGGTTCCAGCACCCGGTCCAATCAGCACCACGTTGCGTCTGGTGTCGGCGAGAAACTCGGCGATGCCCTCGGCTCCGGTCGCCACCCGCACCATTACGGCGGTTGTCTGCGCGGCATTCACGGCGGTGGCAGCCGGTGAGCCGATGATGGTGACGAGGCCCGCACCCATGCGCAACGCCGCGCATGCACCAAGGCGTGCCGCGCCTGTGCATTCTGCAGGACCAGAGACGACGACCGCATGGCCGCGTGTGTACTTGTGCGCCTCGGCGTCGAGCACGGGAAAGTGCGAGCGCCAAAGGTCTGGCCCGTTGCTGAAAGTGCGCGGCGCAATTGGCGCCAGCACGGCTTCGGGAATGGGGATGGCCGCCAACGTGACCACGCCACACAACCGACGGCCTGGATAAAGGAGATGCCCTGGCTTCAAACGAAAGAAGGTGACGGTCTCGTCGGCCACGACAACCGGACCTTCCGCAGCGCCCGTGGTGCCGCTCAATCCGCTCGGCACATCGACGGCGAGAACCAGGCTGCCGGTTCCTCGTGCGCCGTTGATCGCATCCACGACTGCAGCCGCCTCGCCACTGAGCGGGCGCGTAAGGCCCGCCCCGAAGAGCGCGTCGATGATGACGTCGGCGTCCGCGAAAAGGGCGTCTGGCAGCCTTTCGATGGCGCCTGTCCAAAGGCGACGCATGGCGAGAGCGTCGCCCTTCAAGGATGCTTCCTCACCCAGGAGCCCGACGCGGACGTCGAAGCCTTTCTCAGCGAGGATGCGCGCTGCCACGAAACCATCGCCGCCATTGTTGCCCGGGCCGCAGGCGATGCGTATGCGCGGCGCACGTTCGTCTCGGCGTCGCGTCTCGGCGAGCGTGGCCGCTGCAGACGCTACGGCCCCGCCAGCTGACTCCATGAGGTCGAGACTTGCGATGCCGGAGGCGGCCGCGGCGGCATCCGCGGCGTTCATTTCGGCGTTCGTCAGCAGCTCCACGCTCCACCCCGATCTGACCCTATCGCTGCGCAGGGAAGCAACTTGGTCCTATTCCCGACTTCCCAGCTAAGCTTTAGCCGGTCGCGCAAGAACAAAAAGAAGTCAATTGCACAAAAAATAATCATCTCCGCCCGATATTGCCGAAGCAAGTTGCACGCAGCGGCCGCAAAGGCCCTTTACTGCACTGAGTTTCTGGGCTCTATCCATTTGGCATGCGGCATGCTTAACCGGCTGCCATCGCTTTGGATGACCGCCGCGTCGCGATAGCCAGGCCTCGGCTCATCGAGAGGTCAAACCGGCGACAGGTCGAGAGGCCCAGGATACGCATGAAGAAGATCGAAGCAATCATCAAACCTTTCAAGCTCGACGAGGTGAAGGAGGCGCTGCAAGAGATCGGCCTGCAGGGCATCACCGTGATCGAGGCGAAGGGTTTCGGACGGCAGAAGGGGCATACGGAGCTCTACCGCGGCGCGGAGTACGTTGTGGATTTCCTGCCGAAGGTTAAGCTCGAAGTCGTTCTCGCCGACGACATGCTGCCGAAAGCGCTGGAGGCCATCCAGAAGGCCGCCAAGACAGGTCGCATCGGCGACGGCAAGATTTTCATCTCGAACGTGGAGGAAGCTATTCGCATCCGCACGGGCGAGACAGGGGCGGACGCGATCTGAGGAGACGGATCGCGAGCAGAAGTTCCCACCGCTGTCAGGGCGCGCATTGCAGCGTGCCCCTTCGTCATGGAGAGCGCCCGCCCGGTGCGGCGGCTCTCGACGACGGACGCGGGCGGGCGCAGTCAGTGAATATCAAGACGAAGAGTAGGACCAAGGGGAAGTCGTATGGCAGCAGATAAACCGAAGACCGCAGGCGACGTTCTGAAGATCATGAAGGACAAGGACGTCAAGTTCCTCGACCTGCGCTTCACCGATACCAAGGGCAAGATGCAGCACGTCACGGCCGACGCCTCCTGCGTCGACGAGGCCATGTTCGCCGACGGCTATGCCTTCGACGGCTCCTCGATCGCGGGCTGGAAGGGCATCGAGGCCTCCGACATGACGCTCATGCCGGATCCGGCAAGCGCTCACATCGATCCGTTCTTTGCGCAGACCACGATGGCGATCTTCTGCGACGTGCTCGAGCCGTCCACCGGTGAGATGTACGAGCGCGATCCCCGCTCCATCGCCAAGCGCGCAGAAGCCTACATGAAGCAGCTGGGCATCGGCGACACGGTGGTGTTCGGCCCCGAGGCCGAGTTCTTCATTTTTGATGACGTGCGCTTCAACACCGACCCCTACAACACGGGCTTCAAGCTCGACAGCTCCGAACTGCCGTCCAACTCCGGCACGCAGTACGAGATGGGCAACCTCGGCCATCGTCCGCGCACCAAGGGTGGCTATTTCCCGGTTCCCCCGGTGGACAGCTGCCAGGACATCCGCTCCGAGATGCTGTCAGTCATGGCCGAAATGGGCGTCGTGGTCGAGAAGCATCACCACGAGGTGGCTTCCGCCCAGCATGAACTCGGCATCAAGTTCGGCCCCATGGTCACGCTTGCCGACCACATGCAGATCTACAAGTACGTGATCCATCAGGTGGCAGCGGCCTACGGCAAGACCGCCTGCTTCATGCCGAAGCCGATCTTCGGCGACAACGGCTCGGGCATGCACTGCCATCAGTCGATCTGGAAGGACGGCAAGCCGACGTTCGCCGGCAACAAGTACGCCGATCTTTCGGACACCTGCCTCAGCTACATCGCGGGTATCCTTACGCATGCGAAGGCTATCAACGCCTTCACCAACCCGACCACCAACTCCTACAAGCGTCTGGTGCCGGGCTACGAGGCTCCCGTGCTGCTCGCCTATTCGGCGCGCAACCGCTCCGCCTCTTGCCGCATCCCGCACGTCACCAACCCCAAGGCCAAGCGCGTCGAGGTCCGCTTCCCCGATCCGGCAGCGAACCCCTACCTTGGCTTTGCGGCGATGTTGATGGCCGGCCTCGACGGCATCCAGAACAAGCTGCATCCCGGGGAGGCGATGGACAAGAACCTCTACGACCTGCCGCCGGACGAGCTTTCGAAGATCCCGACGGTGTGCGGCTCGCTGCGTGAGGCTCTCGACAGCCTGTCGAAGGACCGCGACTTCCTCAAGAAGGGCGGCGTGTTCTCCGACGACATGATCGACGCCTATATCGAACTGAAGATGGCCGAGGTGGAGCGCTTCGAGATGACGCCGCATCCGGTCGAGTTCGACATGTACTACTCGGTCTGATTTCCGGCCGGAGTTCAATGCGGAAAGGGCGGCGTGCGCGCCGCCCTTTCTTTTTTCAGGCGATCTGCATTCTGCCCTGACAGTCGCCAACCACTTGATCTCACTGTCAGGATAAGTTCAAACGGGCGTGCTAGTATTTCGCGATCAGGACACTAGTCGGCCCTTGCCTCATGGCGTGGGTACCGGCTATCGCAACACGCTCGAACGGGTGACGTCACTGGTGCGTTCCCTGGCACGTTCAGGTGGCTGTGTCCGATACTTCTGCCTTCATCACCATCGTTTCCTGCACTCCATGCAAAACCGCGCGCACAACTCATTGCAGGAAATCGCCGCGGCGCTGCGGTCGCTGCCGTCTGCCCTGCGCGAGGATGGCCGGGAAAATGCGCCGGCTGGCAACATGCTGTTGCTGCCGGCACTCCTGCTCGCCTATGTCGCGGCGATGATGGTTTTCTCGCTGTGCGTGAGAGCCTGGGCCCCCTTGCATCACGATATGACCGAGATGGCTGCCTGGGGCCAAGAGTTTCAATTGGGTTACAGCAAGCACCCGCCACTCGCCGCTTGGCTGGCGGGCGCCTGGTTCATGGTCAGTCCGAATACCAACTGGAGCTTCGATCTGCTCGCCGTTCTCGTCGCGGCGGCAGGGCTCGCTGGAGTGTGGAAGACAGCAGGCCTTTATCTCGACAGCCGCGGGCAGCGTATCGCGATGCTGCCGCTTATCCTTATGCCGGCTCTGACGACGTGGGCACTGAAGTACAACGCCAATTCCATCCTTCTCGGCGTCTGGCCATGGACCATCTATTTCTTTCTGGCCATGGTGGAGCGAGGCCGGCTCCGCGATGCCATGTTGTGTGGATTGTTTGCCGGATTGTCGCTGCTCGGCAAATATTATTCGGTTGTCCTGTTCGCGTCGCTGCTCGTGGTCTTGTTGATGCACCCCCGGCGCAACGCCGTGCTGCGTTCGGCTGGACCCTACCTCGCGCTCCTTGTGGGGCTTGTTGTGATTGCCCCGCATCTCTGGTGGATGTTCGATACTGGTGCATCCACGATCAGTTACGCGCTGGAGAAGACCCATGGCGACCTGGCGGATGCGCGGCAGACCACGATACGTTCGCTGGCAGCAGGCTTGCTGACGCTTGCAGCCCCAGCGCTGCTGATCGGGCTTGCCTTCCGCAATGACCTGAAGAGCCTCGGCTCGCGACTTCGCGCGGGCCTGATTGATCCAGGCCGCCGCTGGATCCTGATGCTGGCCTGGGGGCCGTTTCTCTTCACCATCCTCGCACACGTCGTAACCAACATTCGTATCGGTGGCGATTTCCTGATCCCCGCCTTCCTGATGGTGCCGCTCGCCTTCCTCGTGCAGCTCGGCCCTCCGGTGCCAGCGCGGCCCACCGCGCGCGTGACGGGTACGATCCTCGCGTTCCTGCTGGTTGCGGCCTTGTTATCGCCGGGCATTGGCGTTGCGGCCTACCTCACGCAGCGGCACCCGGGTCTGGAGCCTCGAGCGGAATTGGCGGCCGCGGCCACCGACATCTGGCGCGGCGCCATGAAGTCGCCTCTGAAGCAGGTTGCGGGCCAGGACCGGCTTGCCACGTCGGTGGCCTTCTACAGCGCTGACCATCCCCACTATCTGGACGGCTCCACTACCTACACGTTCACGCGCGACGATCCGCGCATCGTGCGCGATGGCCTGCTGTTCGTCTGCCCAAACGAGGATGCGGAATGCCTTGGCCGCGCGCGCCGGCTGCTCGGCAGTGAGGGCGTGCAGCACTACACCTTCACCGGCTCGCATCGCGTGCTTGGATACGCAGGCCCGATGTATTCCTTCCAGCTCTTCCTCGTCGCACCGCGCGCGCCCCGCTGATGTGAAGGGCGCTCAAGCCACGCGTCAGAAGAAGAGGAGGAAGCTGGCGCAAAGCCCGCCCCACACCATCCACCAGAGACGGTGGCGCAGCATGCGTGCCCAGAGAGCAAGCGCCTCCGGAATACGGCTCCAGTCGATGCGGGCGATCCACGACAGGCCTATTCCCATGGCGAGGCCCACCGCCCACGCGGCTGCCAGGGGCAACAGGCTCGGTAGGAGATTGCGTGCGGCCTGGCTCGCCTCTCGCGGATCGGCCGCGGGCATCAGCATGATAAAGCCGACCGCCGTGGCGGCGATCGCCATGTAGACGAACAGGCGGCCCATGCGCGGCTCCCGGATACACCTCAGGGGGCCAATGCTAGGCGCACATGGAAAACGAATGCTTAACGCCCGCCGTGACTGTGCGCATGTCCGTTCCCGGTGTCATCGCCGCGCGAATGGTGATTGCGTCAGAGCAGTCCGAGGTCGGCAAGTTCCTTGCGCAGCTTCGCCGGCATGGCGGCAACGTCGCCAGCAGACTTTCCGTCGAGGTCGGGGGGGACATCGGCAGCATCGAGATAGCGCCATCCCTGGAAGGGGCGGCGCGGCGTGGGGCGCACAGGTACGAGGTCTTTCTCGAGGATGAGCAGGCAGCACGGCGTGCCATCATCCCGTTTGCCGTCCGTGATGTCAGCCAGGGGCTGGCGTACTTGGATGACGCCCTTGATCACCCAATAGAGGGAGCCGCCATCGAGCAAATCGCTGCGCCGCTTCGGCGTCTGGAACGTGCGATGAAAGATGCGGGGGCGTTTCTCGCCTGCCTTGCGTCGGATTGCGAGACGCTCCGCCTGCCAGGCCCGCAGGTCTTCTATGGACTCCGCCCCGACGCAGAGCTTGACGAGATGCAACGCCATATCCGTTCCCTCCTGCTCCGTCCCGTGTGCCTCACAGGACTGCAACTCTTGAGCGCATGGCCGGCAATTCCTACCCGATGTGAAGTGTTACAATATTCACCTCTTTTCGAGGAGTCAGGGCGGGCATAAGCTCCGCGCAGTCGAGGTATACTTCAGGAGGATTGAGCCATGAGCCATACGATGCACGCCTCCCGCAGAGCGTTCCTCACCGGCGCCGGCGCCCTTACTGCAGCAGTGGCAGTTCCCGGCGCCTTTGCTCAGGCGAAGCTGAAGCCCGGTCCGGATGCGGCGCTCGTCGTGGTAGACGTACAGAATTGCTTCGTGCCCGGTGGCAGTCTGGCCGTCAACAAGGGCGACGAGATCGTGCCGCTCATCAACAAGATTGCGAAGACTTTCCAGAATGTCGTGCTGACCCAGGACTGGCATACGCCGGGTCATATTTCGTTCGCCTCTGCGCATCCCGGCAAGAAGCCGTTCGAGAGCGTGAAGCTACCCTACGGCAATCAGGTGCTGTGGCCCGACCACTGCGTGCAGGGAACAGAAGGGGCGGATCTGGTCAAGGGCCTGTCGATACCGCATGCGCAACTCGTCATCCGCAAGGGCTTCAATCCCAAGGTCGACAGCTATTCCGCTTTCATCGAGGCCGATGGAAAGATCCGCACCGGTCTCGACGGCTATCTCAAGGGTCGCAACATCAAGACGGTGTACGTAGTGGGCCTTGCCACGGATTTCTGCGTCGCCTGGACCGCCATGGATGCGCGAAAGCTCGGCTTCGCAGCGACCGTCATCGAAGACGCTTGCCGCGGCATCGACACGCAAGGTTCGCTGGCCGCTGCCTGGAAGGGCATGGAAAAGGCCGGCGTCAAGCGCATGCAGTCGAGCGGACTTGCTCTCGACGCCTGAGGTCCAACGTCCAACGTCAGAGCACCTTGCCGGGATTGAGGAGGCCCTTGGGATCGAGGGCCGCCTTGATCGCGCGCATCAGGTCGAGCGCGACGGGGTCCTTGAACTCAGCAAGTTCCGCGCGCTTGAGTTGGCCTATGCCGTGCTCGGCGGAAATCGAACCCTTCATCTCGACGACGAGGCTGTGTACCCGATGCATGATGGCCTCGCGCAGGGCTTCGAACTGCGCGCGCTCCATGCCTAAAGGCTGGGCGATATTGTAGTGCACGTTGCCATCGCCGAAATGGCCGAAGGCCAGTGGGCGAGCACCTGGACAGATGCTTTCGACGGCGGCATTGGCACAGGCCACGAACTGGGGAATGGCTGCAATCGGCACCGAGATGTCGTGCTTGATGTTACCGCCTTCCGGCTTCTGCGCCTCCGAAACCGCCTCGCGCAGTTTCCAGAAATCTCGCGCCTGGCCCAGTGACGCGGCAATGCGCGCGTCGGTGACCGTACCGGCGCCGGCCCCAGCTTCCAGGATCTCCGAAAGCGTGCGCTCCGCGCTGCCGTCGCTCTTGGCCCCCGAGATTTCCATGAGCACATACCAGGGATGGGACACAGAGAACGGATCGCGCGTGCCCGGCACGTGCGCCAGGACGAAGTCGAACACGATGCGAGGCA
This sequence comes from Hyphomicrobiaceae bacterium, assembly GCA_039808585.1. Taxonomy (GTDB): domain Bacteria; phylum Pseudomonadota; class Alphaproteobacteria; order Rhizobiales; family Hyphomicrobiaceae; genus AWTP1-13. The sequence continues at coordinate 19,511 of JBDHTJ010000086.1, forward strand.
TGAACTCGAAGGCGGTGAGGGTGGCGCCTGCAGCCTCCTGTGCGGCCACGAACAGCGTGCGGGCAGCCTCGATGGACGGCAGCGCGATCATGGCGCAGCCAACCTCAGCGGGGCGCGGAAACAGTCGCAACACGGCCGCTGTGATGATGCCGAGCGTGCCCTCGGCTCCCACGAAGAGATCCTTCAGGTCGTAACCGGTGTTGTCCTTCTTGAGCGCCGTCAGGCCGTTCCATATGCGCCCATCCGCCAGCACGACCTCGAGACCGAGGACGAGTGAACGTGCATTGCCATAGGCCAGGACGCCGACGCCGCCGGCATTCGTCGAGAGATTTCCGCCGATCTGACAGGAGCCTTGCGAGGGCAACGTGAGAGGGAAAAAGCGCCCCGCGCGTTCGGCCGCGTCCTGCGCTTCCTGCAGGGTCAGCCCTGCTTCCACCGTCATAGTGAAGCCGGCTGCATCGATCGCACGTACCTGCTTCATCCGGGACAGCGACAGGAGGATCTCGCCGCGCATTGGTGTCTGGCCACCTACTAGCCCAGTGTTGCCAGACTGAGGTACGACCGCAATGTCGTTGGCGTGGGCAAGCGCCATGATGCGCGAGACTTCCTGCGTCGAGGCGGGCCGCAGCACCAGCGCCGAACGCCCGTCCCATAGGTCGCGCCATTCGCGCAGGTAGGGCAGCTGCGCATCGGGGTCGGTGAGGGCGTGCGCCGGCCCCACGATTTCCGCGAAAGCAGCAATAAGGGAGGCAGGCAACGTCGACCCGCTTGCGTTCTGCACGAAGTCCTCCTTCAGGCGCGGCCGAGGGCTGCGCGCCGCAGTCGATCGTTGATGGCTTCTCCGAGCCCCACTTCAGGGATTTCCGCAACGGCAATGGCACGTGCGCCTGCGCCATCGAGGGCGCGCAGGGCAGCGAAGAGATTGGCTGCGGCCTCGACTAGATCGCCGCCGGGGCTGAGATTGAAAGACGGTTTCCACGCCAATGGCCCGTTGCTGCCGAAGCCCAGCCACGCTTCGCCCGGTTCCGGCGCGCGCGCGGCAAGGCGCATGGGCGTCGCGGGCGCGTAGTGGCGCGTAAGCATGCCCGGCGAGGCGGGAGTGCCGGGTTCGCCGCTTGCAACACGGACACTTCTTCCCAGCACGTTTTCGATGGCCTCGCGCGCCAGCCCCCCGAGACGCAGCACCACGGGGCTGTCGGCCGATACATCGACGACGGTCGACTCTATGCCAACAGCTGCAGAGCCCCCGTCCA
>JBDHTJ010000087.1:0-20721 GCA_039808585.1 Hyphomicrobiaceae bacterium
CCGTCGATGGAGGCGAGCCGGGCTGCAAATTCCTCGCCCTTGGGCGTCGCGAGCGTCGCCTCGATGGTCCAGTACTCGTCCGTCCTGAAGGCCTCGATCTCGGCTTCACGGTCGCAGATGAGCCGCAGCGCCACGGATTGCACGCGGCCGGCCGAACGGGCCCCCGGCAGTTTGCGCCACAGCACGGGCGAGAGGGTGAAGCCTACGAGATAGTCGAGCGCGCGACGGGCCAGATAGGCCTCCACCAGCGGGCTGTCGATCTGGCGGGGCTGCTTGAAGGCGTCGAGTACCGACTGCTTCGTCACGGCATTGAAGGTGACGCGCTCGACGGGCGTACCCTTCTTCAGGGCCTTGCGGTCCTCGAGGATGCGCAGGATGTGCCAGGAGATGGCTTCGCCTTCGCGATCAGGGTCGGTGGCGAGGATCAGCTTGTCGGCCTTTTTGACCGCGTCCGAAATCTCCTTCATCACCTTGGCCGACCGACCGTCGACGTCCCAGTGCATCTCGAAGTCCTTGTCGGGCTCCACCGCGCCGTCCTTGGACGGTAGGTCACGCACGTGCCCGAAGGACGCCAGCACCTTGTAGCTGGAGCCCAGGTACTTGTTGATCGCCTTGGCCTTGGCCAGAGATTCGACGATGACGACGTTCATTCGCGCGCGCTTCCGTGCTGCCTCAAGAGTGCCTTCGAGGGCAACGCACGGCCTCATGTGATGGGTCTGGGATGTGCCGTTTCGGCGGCCAGAACATGGTTGATGACGGCACCGGTGTCAAACCTGGGGCCTGGGCGAAAGACCGCAGCATCGTGGATAGACCTGCTCTCTCGCATATTATATCAATAACTTAACTGCCACTTCGCGCAAAATTGAACGATGTGCAAAAAGCCATCCGGGCACCGACCTAGACCTTCAGCGAAACGAGTTGGTGCCCATGCCGCTCGATCCGGCCAGCCAGCGCCAGCTCGATGAGCGCGACCTGGAGGGCACGCGGCGAAAGCCCACTGGTGCGCGCCAGCGTATCGATATCGACCGGGGCCGGTCCCAGCACGCCAAGCAGCGCCGCTCGGTCGGGCTCGCCCAGGGGCAAGGGCGGTTGCACGGGTTCGGCATGCCGCTCCACCGCCGTCCGGGCCGCATTTTCATTGCGCCGCAGCATGGGCGCCAGCACCTTCACCACATCAGACGCTTCGGTCGCGACATTCACCTCGCCACCTTTGATGAGACCGTTGGTGCCTTCCGCCCGCGGGTCGAGCGGGTGCCCTGGGACGACGAAGACCTCGCGGCTCTGCTCGCGTGCGAACCGCGCCGTGATCAGCGTGCCCGAGCGGCGGGCCGCCTCCACGATGACGACGCCCAGCGACATGCCGGAGATCAGCCGGTTGCGGCGGGGGAAATCCTGCGCGCGGGGCACGAAGCCCGGCGGGCTCTCGCTCACCACCACACCCTCTTCCGCGATGCGGGCGTAGAGGCCGGCGTTCTCAGGAGGGTAGATGTTGTCCACCCCGCCGGCCACGACGGCGACCGTACCGCCGCCGCTGCGCAAGGCACTCTCGTGGGCGGCCGCATCGATGCCGCGGGCGAGCCCCGAGGCCACCACGAAACCCGCGCCCCCCAGATCGCGCGCGAACATGTCGGCAAGCTTCTGGCCGGCAGCCGAGCCGTTGCGGGCCCCGACGATGGCCACCATGGGACGCACCAGCAGCTCTCCCCTGCCCCGCGCGTAGAGCAGCGGCGGCGGCGGATCGACGGCGGCGAGGGCCGGCGGGTAGCCGGGCTCGATCGTGAACAGCGGCTGCGCTCCCAGGCGACGCGCGGCTTCAAGCTCGGCCTCCGCGCGCGCCGCGGGGCAGATCCTGGCGCCGCTGCGCCCCGCACGGGCATTGAGTGCGGGCAGCGCAGCCAGAGCCTCCTCGGCGCCGCCGAAGTGGTTCACGAGTTCGCGGAAGGTGACGGGCCCGACATTCTCCGAGCGGATCAGGCGCAGGCAGGCGATGCGCTGCGCCTCGCTCAGCGGCTTCTGCGGCAGAGGCGCGGGAATGATGCGCTCGCGCCTGTCGAGCTCGGGGCGACTGGAAGCGTCAGGATTTTGCACCGATCTTGCTCTCCTCGCCGGCGAGCAAGCGCTTGATGTTGGCGGTGTGCTTCCCAAAGATCAAAATCGACATGATCAGAATGAACAGCAAGCCTGCCTGGCCGGACGCAAAATAATACAAGGCCACGCCAGCGATGGCCGTCAGCGCAGCAAGAGAAGAATAGCGCTTCCACGCGGCCAGACCAACCCAGATCACGGCGAAGACCAGCGCCGCCGGCCAGTGCATGCCGATCAGCACACCGATATAGGTGGCCACGCCCTTTCCGCCTTCGAACTTCAGCCAGACGGGAAACATGTGGCCCAGCACCGCGCCGAGCCCCGCCACATACATGAGCTGGTAGGCCTCGAACGGCATGCCGGCGCGGAAGTAATAGTAGACCGCAAGCACCGCCGCCGTGCCCTTGAGCCCGTCGAGAAGCAGCGTGCCGGCGGCAAGCCCCGTGCGGCCGGTGCGCAGCACGTTCGTCGCCCCGATGTTACCCGAGCCGATCTTGCGCACATCGCCCAGGCCTGCCGCCTGGGTGAGAATGAGACCGAACGGGATCGAGCCCAGCAGATAGCCAAGCAGCAGCGCCAGCGGCGCGTAGGACGAGAAGATCTGGCTCATGGACGCGGGCTCGGGCGAGGAAAGGATACGCTCAAGCGTATTCGTAGACAATGCGCCCGGCAACCATCGTGGACAGCACGCGCCCTTGCATCTTGCTCTCGTCGAAGGGCGTGTTCTTGGAACGCGCCTTGAGCGCATTCTTGTCGACCACCCACGGCTGGCCGAGATCGACAAGAATGATATCTGCAGGCGCGCCCTTCTCGAGCCGGCCGGACGGCAGGCCCAGCAGCTTGGCAGGATTGTAGGTCATGGCCCGGAGGAGGGGCATCAGCTCCACGTCGCCCGACTGATGCAGGCGCAGCGCCGCTGCAAGCAGCGTCTCGAGGCCGATTGCCCCGTCAGCGGCCTCTGCGAAGGGATGCCGCTTCACATCCGCGTCCTGTGGATCATGCGCAGACACGATGACGTCCACATCGCCCGCAGCAATGCCGCGCACCATCGCCATCCGGTCACTTTCCGAACGCAGCGGCGGCCGCAGCCTGAAGAACGAGCGGTAGGGCCCGATGTCGTTCTCGTTGAGCGTGAGATGGTTCACCGAAACGCCGCATGTGACCGTGAGGCCGCAAGCCTTGGCGGAACGCACCACCTCGAGGCTTTCAGCGCAGGTGATCGATGAGGCATGATAGCGACCGCCCGTGATCTCCACGAGCCGCACGTCACGTTCGAGCACGATCGTCTCTGCCGCCTTGTGCACGCCCCTCAGGCCAAGCCGTGTCGCCACCTCGCCCGAATTCATCACGGCCCCGTTCGAGAGCGTCTCGTCCTCGGTATGGTGGACGATCAGGGCCCCGAAGTCTTTCGAGTAGAGCAGCGCATTGCGCATCACGCGCGCGCTCGAGATCGAGTTCTTGCCGTTGGTGAAGGCAACCGCGCCGGCCCGCTTCAAAAGACCGATCTCGGTCATTTCCTCGCCGCCGAGGCCGCGCGTCATGGCGGCCATCACATGCACGTTGACGACGGCGTTGTCTCGCGCGCGTCTCTGGATGAAGTCGACGAGCGCCACCTGGTCGATCACAGGCACGGTGTCGGGCATCACCACGAACGTGGTGACGCCACCGGCGGCCGCGGCATGGCTTGCGGTTTTCAGCGTCTCGCGATGCTCCTGGCCGGGCTCGCCCGTGAACACCTGCATGTCGATGAGGCCCGGACACAGCACGTGCCCGCGGCAATCGATCACGCGCGTCTTCTCCGGCGCATTGCGGCGCAGGTGCGGCCCCATGTCGGCGATGACGCCGTCGCGGACCAGCAATCCGCCCGGCTCGTCCTTGCCAGAGGCGGGATCCATGAGGCGGGCGTTGAGGTAGGCGACGGCTCCGTCGTCGGAGGCGATGTCGGGCTTGCGCATCGATAGCCTCCTCAATAGTTGGGCAGGAGGCGGGCAAGCGCCTCGAGCACGGCCATGCGCACCGCCACACCCATCTCGACCTGGTCGCGGATGACGCTGCGGGAATGGTCGGCGATGGTGGACGCGATCTCCACGCCGCGATTCATGGGGCCGGGATGCATGATGAGCGCATCCGGCTTGGCGCGCGCCAGCTTCTCCTGGTCGAGCCCGAAGAAGTGGAAGAACTCGCGCGTGGAGGGCACGTACGAGCCCTGCATGCGCTCGCGCTGGAGGCGCAGCATCATCACGATGTCGACGTCCTCGAGCCCCTTCATCATGTCGGTGAAGACTTCGGCGCCCAGCCGCTCGGCCTGCGCGGGCAAGAGCGTGGAGGGCGCCACAATGCGCACGCGCGCGCCCAGCGTGTTCAGAACGTTGATGTTGGAGCGGGCCACCCGCGAGTGCAGGATGTCACCGCAAATGGCGACCGTGAGCCCGCCGATGCGGCCCTTGGCGCGGCGTATCGTCAGCGCATCGAGCAAGGCCTGCGTGGGATGCTGGTGGGCGCCATCGCCTGCGTTGATGACCGAGCAGTCCACCTTCTGCGCAAGCAGCTCCACCGCGCCCGCCGCATGGTGGCGCACCACCAGGATGTCGGGCCGCATGGCGTTGAGCGTCATGGCCGTGTCGATCAGCGTCTCGCCTTTGGAAACGGAGGACGTCGAGACGTTCATGTTCATGACGTCGGCGCCGAGCCGCTTGCCCGCGAGTTCAAAGGAACTCTGCGTTCGCGTGGACGCCTCGAAGAACAGGTTTATCAGCGTTCGCCCGCGCAGGACGTCGCGTTTCTTGATGACCTGACGATTGCTCTCGGCCGCCTTGTCGGCAAGGTCGAGCAGCGCGTTGATCTCGTCGGCCGAGAGGCCCTCGCACGTCAGCAGATGGCGCCGCGTGAAGGCTGAAGGGGGATGAAGCTTTGTCATTAAAGCGGTCCCTATACGCCGACTCAGGGCCAGCCGCAAGCCGCCACGCCTGAGGCCGTTGACGCATGTGCGGCGCGCACCCCGGGGCGGGCCGCGCAACCCCTGCCAAACGCGGTTTTGTGCTACAGTTTACCAAATCGACAACAGTGGGGGCCGCCCATGCGCGACCGCTTGGCAACGCACGAGGTCGTCAACCAGAGCCCGTCCTTCACAGGACTGAACCTGTTCCTCAGCGATCATGCCCTGCAGGAGGCTGTCGCGCGCGAGGGCGCTGCGCACGCCGTCAAGCATCTCACCGCCATGGGTGCCGCATTCGGCTCTGAAGATGCTTTCGAGCGCGGCCGCCTCGCCAACGAGAACCCGCCCAAACTGCGCACCTTCGACTTGAGGGGCCGGCGCCTCGACAAGGTTGAGTTCCACCCGGCTTATCACGAGTGCATGGCGCTCTCGATCGCGCAGGGGCTGCACGCCTCCAGCTGGGATCACCTCCTGAAAGGCGCGGCGCAGCCAGCTCCCGGCGCCAACGTCGCCCGCTCGGCAGGCTGCTTCATGGCGATCCAGATGGAAGCGGGGCATCAGTGCCCCATCACCATGACCAACGCCGCGGTTGCGACACTGCAGCTGCAGCCCGACATCGCCAAGCGCTGGATCCCCAAGGTGCTCTCGCGCGACTACGACCCGAGCTTCCGGCCTGCTGCCGCCAAGAAGGGCGTCACCATCGGCATGGGCATGACGGAGAAGCAGGGCGGCACCGACGTGCGCTCGAACGCGACCGTGGCAAAGCCTGTCGACGGCGGCGGCCCCGGCGGCCAGTACATCCTCACCGGCCACAAGTGGTTCATGTCAGCGCCCATGTGCGACGCGTTCCTGGTGCTGGCACAGGCGCCAGGAGGCCTATCCTGTTTCCTGATGCCGCGGGTGCTTCCGGACGGCACGACCAACGAGATCAACTTCCAGCGCCTCAAGGACAAGCTCGGCAACCGCTCGAATGCCTCGAGCGAGGTGGAGTTCACCGGGGCGCACGCATGGCTCGTGGGCGAAGAGGGCCGCGGCGTGCCCGCCATCATCGAGATGGTCACCTACACCCGGCTCGACTGTGCCGTCGCTTCCGCTGGCCTGATGCGCCTCGCCTTCGCCAACGCCCTGCATCATTGCCGGCACCGCAGCGTTTTCCAGAAGCGCCTCGTCGACCAGCCGATGATGGCGAGCGTGCTGGCCGACCTCGCCGTCGAGGTGGAGGCGGCCACGGCTCTGTCCCTGCATTTGGCGCGCAGCTTCGACACGGCCGAGGCCGATCCGCGCATGGCGGCGTGGCGGCGGCTGATGACGCCGGTTACGAAATACTGGGTGTGCAAGACCGGACCGGCCTTCGCCTACGAGGCGATGGAGTGCCTTGGTGGCAACGGATACGTCGAGGAAGGCATCGCCGCGCGGATCTATCGGGAACTGCCGGTCAATGCGATCTGGGAGGGCTCCGGCAACGTCATGGCGCTCGATTTGCTGCGCGTCCTGCAGCGGGAGCCCGAAAGCATGGAAACCGTGCTCGAGTACCTGGCCGGTCTCGCTGGAGCGGACAAGCTGCTCCTGGCCCAACGCGAGTGGATACAGGAGATCCTGTGCGAGCCACGGCTGCTCGATCGCCGTGGACGGGATCTGGCCGAGGCCCTGGCACTGCTTGCCGCAGGCACGCTTCTGCGCGCGCATGCGCCAGCATCTGTTGCTGACGCTTTCATCCACACGCGCCTTGGACCGCGCCATCGTCAGATGTACGGCCAGGGCTTCGAGAAAGCGGACACGCGCACCATCCTCGAGCGGGCGTTGCCTGCCTGAGGCTTACCCCTGGTCCTCGAGCGCCGACCGGCTCATCGCCTTCACGATCTCGGCGAGCGCGGTGATGAATGCGGCACGCTCACTGCTCTTGAGAACCGACAGGATGCGCGTGTCGACACGCGAGGCTGCCGGCTTCATGGAGGCAAGCGCAGCCTTGCCCTTCGCGGTGAGCCGCACCGCATACATGCGTGCGTCTTCCTTGGTTCGCTTGCGCTGAAGCAGTTTTCGCTCGACGAGGCGCCGCACGATGTCGGCGAGCGTCGACCTGTCGACGCCCGTCTGCTCCACGAGCCCCGTCTGGCTCACGTCGGGGTTCTGCGCAACGGCGGCGAGAATGGCGTACTGACGCGGTGTCAGTTCCGACCGCCCCGTCTCCTTGGCGAATAGCACCTCCGCGCATTGCCCCGCGCGATGCAGAAGGTGCAGCGCGGACGTGTCGAGCATCCGCCCACGACTATTATTCCTCACTGATCAGATCTCCGTCGCATCTCGATGCACAGTGTAAACGATGTGAGAAGCTCTTCCGTGCCAGGGCTACTTAATGCCGCAACGTCAGCATGGCCATAGTTGCGTCAGTGCGCAATCTTCCGATCCCGGCTTTTCGCGGCAAGTTTGGGACAATTCAAGGCAGGGTTGCAGAAATCACGATGCTCCGCCAACGGCGCACCATTTCAGAGGCCCAGGATCACCCGCCGCGAGCGCGAGAAGAAGTCGCGCCGGATCAGGATCACCATCACCCAGGTGGTGGTCGCTATGAACAGGATCGGGTGGAAGAACCAGGCGATGGCGGCAATCGCATGGTAGAACGAGCGCAATCCGCTGTTGGTATGCTCGGCAGCAAGCCCGATCAGATGCGCGGTGCGCCGCGCGTGTGCTTCCAGATCGGCACCCTCCTGCCCGGCCGTCGGCGTGGCGCCGATCATGATGGCGGTGTAGTGCGAGAGCCTGAAACTCCACGCGAACTTGAAGAACGCGTAGATGAAGACGCTCATGATCAGCAGCAGCTTCACCTCCCACATCAGCGAGGATGAGGGCGCAACGTAGGGCAGACGCTCCAGCATCGACTGAACCTTCTCGCCGGAGCCGACGCTGGCGGCGAGGCCGCCCACCGCGATGGCGCTGGTGGAGGCAAAAAAAGCGTTGCCCTGGCTGAGGCTGCCGAGAAGTACCGCGTCTATCATGCGGTTCTCGCGCTTTGCCATGTTCTGCATCCAGGTGATGCGCTGGGCCTGCACCGCCCCCACCAGGCTGCGCTTGCCGATGCCGCTCCTGTGCAGAAGCGTCCGGTAAACAGCGATTACAAATAGGAAATATGCCAGCGCGATCAAATCGAGCTCGGGCATGAAACCGATCATGAGTTCCCCCTCACGACGAAACATCCCGCAGGCCCGACAGCCGGTCGAGAGCACCCTGCAGGATCAACGTTGCCGCCACCTTGTCTATCACCTCTGCCCGCCGTCGGCGCGAGGCATCGGCGGAGATCAGCATCCGTTCCGCCTCCTGCGTCGACAGGCGTTCATCCCACAGCAGGATGGGCAGTGGCGTCAGCTTGGCGAGATTGCGGGCAAAGGCGCGGGTCGCTTGCGCACGCGGGCCATCCCGGCCATCCAGGTTGACCGGCAGGCCGACGACAAAGCCCCCCACCCCCTGCTCTTCTGCAAGTCTCAAGAGCTCCATCGCATCCGCCGTGAACTTCGTCCGCTGCAGCGTCGAGAAGCCGGAGGCGATCATCAAGGTCACGTCGGACAGGGCGAGGCCAATGGTCTTGGTGCCGACGTCCAGGCCGAACAGGCGCCGCCCGGGCTGCAGAGCGGCCAGAAACTCCCCCGGCTCATGCATCGGGGCTGCGGGCTGCGACCTCGCCTCAGTCTCGTCCATGGCGCTGCCGATCCTCGTGCGTTCCGGGTTGTCCTGTCACCCGGCGGCCTTATACTCGCTCCCCGACCTTCCGGCCACTGCGCCCCCGCTTCACGGCCAAGAACCGCACCTCGGAGACGACGCCCCATGAAATTGATCTGGTTCGGACATTCCTGCTTCCGCATCGAGACGGGGAACAGCATCCTGCTCATCGACCCCTTCCTCAAGGGCAATCCCACCTTCGAGAAATCCGGCATTGCCTGGGCCGATGCCACCAAGGGCGTGACGCACGTGGCCCTCACCCACGGCCACTCCGATCACATCGGCGATGCTGGCGAAATCTGCAAGCTGACCGGGGCGACGCTTTTCGCCAACTTCGAGCTAGCCATGTACATCAAGGGCCAGGGCGCCGAGAAGCTCGAGCCGATGAACACCGGCGGCACCGTCTACACCGGCGACTTCGACCTCACGCTGACGAATGCACTGCACTCGTCCTCCACCGACGTCTACCTCGGCAATCCCAACGGCATCGTCGTCAAGACCCGCGAAGGCAAGACCGTCTACCACATGGGCGACACGGACGTGTTTTCCGACATGGCGCTGATTGCCGAGCTGCACAAGCCCGACATCGGCATCATTCCCATCGGCGACCGCTTCACGATGGGCGCCCGCACCGCTGCCTTCGCCTGCAAGAAGTTCTTCAAGTTCTCGACCATCATTCCCTGCCACTACGGCACGTTCCCCGGTATGCTCGACCCCAATGCCGACAAGTTCGTCGCCGAGATGGGGGGCGAGAACGTCGTGGTGCCAAAGGTCGGCCAGGCGCTCGGCATCTGAAGCAACCGCCATCGCCAGCCGGCGAGAATGGCGGGCAGACCGCCCCTGCCCGTCATCTGCACTGCACCCGAGGACACATGCCCGAAGCCACTTCGCCTGCCGCGCGCAGCCACGGTCCCGACCTCGGCGCGATGCTTCCGCCTGCGCTGCGAAGCGACAGCGTCGTGATGTGGACCTACACGGCCACCACGTTCCTCTCGGCGCTGCTTCTGTTTTCCGTGCAGCCGATGTTCGCCAAGATGGTGCTGCCGGTGCTGGGCGGCTCGCCATCCGTGTGGGCCGTGGCGATCTTCTTCTTTCAGGCCGCCCTGCTCGCGGGCTACTGCTATGCTCATTTCCTGATCAACCGCGTGAAGCCCGAGATTACCGGCTACGTCCATCTCGCGCTCTGCCTGCTGGCGTTCGCGCTGGCGCTTCCGTTCGGGCTGCCCAAGGGCTGGACTGAGCCTCCGCCGGGCGAACCCTACCTGTGGCAGATCGGCCTGTTCACCGTTGCTATCGGACTGCCATTTATCGCCGTATCGGCCAACGCGCCACTGCTGCAGGCGTGGTTCGCGCGCAGCGGCCACAAGCATGCGCGCGATCCTTATTTTCTCTATGCTGCCAGCAATCTCGGCAGCCTCATTGCGCTGCTGGCCTATCCGTTCATCCTGGAACCGCTGTTCGGCCTGAAGGTGCTGAGCCGGTTCTGGTCGATCGGTTTCGTGCTGCTGGCAGCCGCCATCGCGCTCTCCTATTTCCTCATGCGCGGGCGCCTCGCCGGCGCCGCTGCCTCCGCGCCCTCAGCGCCGGACGCAGAGGCAACTGCGATCAGCCGCGACACGCCGCCCACTTGGAGCCAGCGTCTGGGCTGGGTGGGGCTCGCGCTCGTGCCCTCGGCCCTGCTGACCGCTTTCACCACACACGTCAGCACGGACGTTGCGTCAGCACCGCTCATCTGGGTGCTGCCGCTGACCCTCTATCTCCTCACCTTCGTCCTCGTCTTCCGCGACCGCTCGCTGATCCCGAGGCAGCTTCTGCTCGCCCTGCATCTGGCGAGCGTGGTCGTGGCGCTGCTCGTCCTGTCGCAGACGAAGCACGAGACCTGGATGATCACCGCCGTCACCGGCGTCATCGTCTTCTTCCTGTCGGCGATGGTGGCGCATCGCACGCTTTACGAGGCGCGGCCGGCAGCGCGCTATCTCACCGAGTTCTATCTGTGGATGTCGCTCGGTGGCGCTCTGGGTGGCCTCTCCGCGGCCCTGCTCGCACCGAAGATCTTCAGCGAGATTTTCGAGTATCCGCTGCTGCTCGCCCTCTCGATGGCCTGCCGCCCCGGAGTGTTCAGCACCGGCGCGATCTCGCGCCTGGGAGACTTTTGCAAGCGGCTCGTGGCGCTGGCCCGCGGCGACAAGCAGCCGCTCATGACGGAACCTGATAAGCAGGAGGCTATCGCGCTCTGGCTCATCCTCGCGGGCGGCATCCTCGCGATCTACTGGGTGCCGTGGGCCATAACCAAGCTGGAACTCAATACGCGGGATTGGGGCACCACCCTCGTTGTCGTCGCGATCCTCGCAGTCGTCGTGGTGGCGGAATGGCGCAACCCGACGCGGCAATTCCTCGCCGCCATCTTGATGTTCGCGGCTGTGTCCACGCTCCCCTCCGGCGTCAAGCGGGGCGATGCGCAGAGAAGCTACTTCGGCGTCTACCGCGTGCAGACGACAGCCGATGGCCAGTACCACACGCTCATCCACGGCACCACGCTGCACGGCGCCCAGCGCGTGCGCGACGATGAAGGCAATCTCATCGAGGACAACGCGCCGGCTACCTATTATTATGAAAAGAGCCCGATGGCGCAGACCATCGCCAAGGTGCGCGAGCGCCTGGGCGAAGAGAAAGGCCGCTACGGTGTGACCGGTCTCGGCTCCGGCTCGCTCGCCTGCCACTCCGAACCAGGGGAAGGCTGGCGCTTCTTCGAGATCGATCCGACCGTCGTAGCCATCGCCTCCAATCCGCGGCATTTCACCTTCATAAGCCGCTGCCAGCCAAATCCCGACATCGTGCTGGGCGATGCCCGCCTGACGATCGCCAAGGAGGCCTCCAACAGCTTCGACCTGATCATCATGGACGCCTTCACCTCCGACGCGGTGCCGGTGCACCTCCTCACCAAGGAGGCAATCGAGCTGTTCCTCGATAAGGCGAAGCCGCAAGGCATTGTGCTGCTACACATTTCCAATCGCTACCTGGATCTGGAATCGATGCTGGGCGCCACCCAGAAGGCGATGCCCGGTGTGCACGCCCTGATGCTCACCGACGACAACGCCGACGGCAGCTACGCGCAGTCGTCCTCGACCGTGGCGCTGTTTGCAAAGACGAAGGAGGCGCTCGATCCCTTCCGCGGCATGGAGGAAGCCGCCAATCTCCCCGACAAGGGCTTCCGCCCCTGGACCGACGACTACTCGGACATCATCAAGCCGTTCCTGTCGCGCCGTGGCTGGTTCCGCCAGCCGGAGGAAACGAAGGCGGAAGCTCCAGGCCCCCGCCCCGCCATCAATTGACGGGTGGCCGCAGGGCTTGCGCGCTCTGCAGCCAGCGTTGCGCCGGACGGCCCAGGGCGGTATGGAAGCGCCAACTCCGTTCGCCAGGGCCCTTCCCGGCCCGAAGGAAAATTCATGCAGGTCGACAGAGATCTCGTGCGGCGCATCGCACGGCTTGCTCGCATCAAGGTATCCGAAACCGAGGCCAGCGCCCTCGAGGGTGAGCTTTCAGGCATTCTCGACTGGGTCGCCCAGCTGGACGAGGTGCAGACGGACGGCGTCGAACCCATGACGCGCGTCATTCCCATGACGCTGCGCCAGCGCGCCGACGAGGTAACAGACGGCGAGATCCCCGACCAGGTCGTGGTGAACGCGCCCGTCCACGAGGGTCATTTCTACGTCGTGCCGAAGGTCGTCGAGTAAGCCTGGCGGCACCGTAATTCAAGTCCGCGAGATGCAAGCAAGCAGGAATACGATAGCCGTGAGCGAACTGACCAAGCTGACCTTGTCGGAGGCCCGCGACGGGCTGGCCCAGAAGAAATTCTCCTCGCAAGAAATGACGCGCGCGTTCCTGGCAGCAATCGAAACGGCGAATCCCGCGCTCAACGCCTATGTTCTGCCGACGCCGGACCTCGCCCTTGCGCGCGCCAAGGAGAGCGACGCCCGCATCGCCAAGGGCGAGGCGCGTGCGCTCGAAGGCCTTCCACTCGGCATCAAGGACCTCTACTGCACGAAGGGCGTGCGCACCACGGCCTGTTCACGCATTCTCGACGGCTTCACGCCCACCTACGAATCCACCGTCACGCAGAACCTGTGGGATGCCGGCGCACTCATGCTCGGCAAGCTCAACAACGATGAGTTCGCCATGGGCTCGTCGAACGAGACGAGTTGCTTCGGCCCCGTCGTCAGCCCGTGGCAGAGGAAGGGTTCGAACACCAAGCTGGTGCCGGGCGGTTCCTCCGGCGGTTCCTCGAGCGCCGTCTCGGCCGACCTGTGCCTTGCCGCGACCGCCACCGACACCGGCGGCTCGATCCGGCAACCTGCGGCCATCACCGGCACTGTCGGCATCAAGCCCACCTACGGGCGCTGCTCGCGCTGGGGCATCGTGGCCTTCGCCTCCTCGCTCGACCAGGCAGGTCCCATCACCAAGACGGTGCGCGACGGTGCCATCATGCTGCGGCACATGGCGAGCGTGGATGCGAAGGATTCCACGTCCGTCGATTTGCCGGTGCCCGACTACGAGGCGGTGCTCGGCAAGGGTATCAAGGGCCTGCGCGTGGGTGTCCCGAAAGAGTACCGTGTCGACGGCATGCCGAAGGAAATCGAGGATCTGTGGACGCAAGGCATCGCCTGGATGCGGGACGCAGGCGCCAGCATCCACGACATCTCCCTGCCGCACACGAAGTACGCGCTTCCCGCCTATTACATCGTGGCACCGGCCGAGTGCTCTTCGAACCTCGCCCGCTACGATGGTGTGCGCTACGGCCTGCGCGTGCCGGGCAAGGATCTCATCGACACCTACGAGGAAACCCGCCACGCCGGCTTCGGCGCGGAGGTGCGCCGCCGCGTCCTCATCGGCACCTACGTCCTCTCCGCCGGCTACTACGACGCCTACTACATCAAGGCGCAGAAGGTGCGCACCCTCATCAAGCGCGACTTCGACGAGGCCTATGAGAAGGTCGACGTCATCCTTACACCGACGACCCCGGGGCCGGCGTTCGGCATCGGCGAGGTCTCCGGCGATCCCGTGCAGATGTATCTCAACGACATCTTCACGGTGACGGTGAACATGGCGGGCCTGCCCGGAATATCCGTGCCCGCCGGCTTGTCCTCGGAGGGCACACCGCTCGGCCTGCAGCTCATCGGCAAGCCGTTCGACGAGGAGACGCTGTTCCGTGCCGGCGAGATGATCGAGAAGGCCGCCGGCCGCTTTACGCCACCCACGCGTTGGTGGGCTTAAGCCGTATACGTCTCGCTGCGAAATCGGCACAGCCGTTGCCGCAGGTGCATCTGCCGCCTATGCTGGGCCACATCGCGATCGGTTTTTTGCGTTTGTGGCGAGGCGTTTCATGGCGCGAATTTGCGCCGGGGCATTTGCCCCTCTGTTGCTCACCTGTTTCACGCTTGCAGGATGTGCAGGCACATCGCGCGTCGATGCCAATCTCACGACAAGCACGCTGGCAGAGCGCAAGACGGCCGTCGCCCTCGTGCGTCTCGGCGCGGCAGGCACGCTGTGCAGCCGTGTTTCCGTGCTCATTGGCCAGCGCGAGGGAGAAGGCTTTCGCGGACGGCAGGCCGTCACCGTGGCGAACGTGCGCACGCTCACGGAAGCGCCGGTGGCGGAGGTGGAGTTGCCGCCCGGTGAATACCACCTCCTTGCCTATCGCTGCTTCGGCAAGCAGAGGACGTTGAGCGTCGGCGATACTTCCGACATCACGAACGTCTACCGGTCGAGCTTCGCCATGTTCCGCCTCGAACCCGGCGAGATCGTCAACATCGGCTACCTGCACTTCAACGCCAACCGCATGAACCTCTCCATGTTCGGCCGTCCGATCCGCAAGGAAGTCTACGTCACCGACTGGCCTCTGGCGGAACTCGAGCGTTTCAAGCGCACGCGGCCTCAACTTTTTGCGCAGATGAAGACACGGCATATGACCGTCTTCGACGATAGTGAAGGCCCCACCGCCGACACCTGCAAGGCGCTCAAGACCATGAAGGCGGAAGGCAAGGTGCAGACATTGCCGATGGAATGCCTGGCACCGCCGCCTGTCCCCCCTGCTACGATCCGCCCGCCACGCACACCAGCCTCGCGGGAAAAGGAAGCCTGAGGGGCGGATCAAGGTCCCTGGCGAGGTGGCAGCCGTGCGATGTGGCCGGTGCTGAACCGGCGAAGGTTGCCAAGGGGCTGCACACTTTGTAAGCCGGGGGCATCGAAACAGCTGCCCGAGGACACCCCATGCCGCCCCGCAAACCCGCCGACTGCCGCGACATGGCGGAAGTGCGCACCGAGATCGACCGCCTCGACAGCGCCCTTGTCGACCTCATCGCAGAGCGCTTCGGCTATGTGGAGCGCGCCTGGCAGATCAAGCTCGCCGCCCAGCAGCAGGCCAACGTGCCCTGGCGCAACCAGCAGGTGATCGACAAGGTGCGCACGCGGGCTGCCGAGCGTGGCGTTCCGCCCGACCTGTGCGAGGCGCTTTGGCGGCAGATGATCGGCTGGTTCATCCAGTACGAGGAAGAGAAGCTGCGCGACAAGCTCGAGCAAAAAGGCTGATCGGGCATGCCGTTGCCGCCCGTCGATCTCTGGACCGTATTCTTTGCCGCGCTGCTCAATCCGGTGGTGCTCATCGTGGCGATCCTGATGGGCCGCCGCGCCGACCAATGGCAGAAGGTGCCCGTGGCCGGATTTGCCGCAGCCGTGATCGGATCGGCCGTCATCTACGTTCTCGTGCGCATCGGCATCATGGGCGGAGGCACGCTCGGCCGCGCGGCAGCGGGCATCTTCATCGTCCAATTCCTGCTCGGTACGCTGTGGGCGGCGCTGGCTTACGCTTGGGAACAGAAGCGGCGAGGCTAGCGCAAGTCCGTTGCGACGCGTGAAGAGGTGAACATGGCGCAAACCTCGGGACGGCAATCGTTGAACGCCATGGGGCTGCTGCGCCTGTGGCTGTGGGGCAGCGCGGGCGTCATCGCGTTCCTCGTCATATGGGCCGTGGCGCCGGTGCTGTTCCTGCTGCTGGCACTTACCGCCGGCATAGGCCTCGTCTGCGCCGGCACCATAAAGCTCGCCCGTCTTCTCGAAGCCTGGAAGGACAGGGCCTGAAACGTCAGGCCGCTGCCGTGGCGAACGCGCCCGCCGCCCCACACGGGAACAGCGGCCGGGCCTCCATGTCGCGCAAAGTCATATCGAGACGCACGAGACCGCGCACCTCGGGGTCTGGCCGCAGCGTGAAGCCCGCCACGCGCGCCAGATGCAACATCGCGGCATTGCTGGCGAGCGTCTCGCCCTCGAGCCGCGTCACACCTGCCCGGCCCGCGTGACAGACAAGCGTGCGCAAGAGGCGCCGCGCAAGTCCAAGCCCCTGCCAGTCCTCAGCGACGGCAACCGCAAACTCCGCGCTTTCACCTGTCCCGCTGCGAACATAGCGCGCTTCCGCCACGACTTTCTCCGCAGCCTCCTCGAACACCTCCGCGACCAGCGCCACGTGGTTGCTGTAGTCCACCTGCGTGAAGCGCCGGATGAGCGGCCCTGGCACCTCGCGCAGCGGCGACAGGAAGCGGTCTCTCCGCGCCGCTGCCGAAAGCTGCGCGAAGAAGGCGCCGGTCAGCGCCTCGTCCTGCGGAAGGACGGGGCGCACCACCACGCGCCGACGCTCACCGTCCCGCTCGAGTTCGAGGATGTCGATAAGATCGGCCGGATAGCGGTGGATCTGATAGAGCATGAACGCCCTCCCTCAGCCACAGACGCAAGGTGCGCCATCGCTCGCGGCACCGACGGTCAGAAGCGAATCCTTCAGCGCGAACACGATCGTGAGCCCCGGCCGGTCGACCTCGAAGCACTGGCCGGCCGACAGGACGATGTCGCGCGGATCGCGGTGCTGGGTGATCCAGAGCTGGCCTTCGAGGCACGCGATGCGCTGTCCCTGGAAATCATGCAAGGGGCGGGTTGTACGCGCCTGCAACGCGACAGGTGACAGGACAGACGCGCTCGATGACACTGCGAACGGCTTCATGGCAGCCTCCTTTGGATGCATATTGCGCATCCGTGTTGCTTGCCCTGGCACCTGGACCAGAGCCCATGACGCACATATGAGAGCTCTTGCGCACCGCGACAAACGATGCTTTCTCAGGCAATGAATGCGCCTGAGGAATGCATGAACGCCCGGAGACGCGCGCCATGAAACGCTACGTCCTGCCCCCGCTCGACCTCGTTCAGGGCTTCGAGGCGGCGGCCCGCACGTTGAGCTTCACGAAGGCGGCGGAGGAATTGCACCTCACGCAGTCTGCCATCAGCCGCCAGATCCGCGCGCTGGAGGAGAGCCTTGGCGTGCCGCTGTTCGAGCGGCGCACGCGGGCGCTTGCCCTTACGGCTGATGGCCGGCGCCTGCAGCGTAGCGTCGAGGACGCGCTCAATCTGCTGCAGGAGACCACCAACCGCATTCGCGCCGAGGCGCGCGTGCAGCACCTCACGGTGAGTACGACGCCGGGCTTCGCCTCGCTGTGGCTGATCCCGCGCCTCAGGCGCTTCACCCAGCTCAATCCAGAAGTCGATGTGCGTATCTCTGCCGGCTACAAGCCCGTGCCGCTGGAGCGGGGCGATGCGGACATCGCCGTGCGCTACAGCAAGGAGGACGCGGCTCCCGCCGACGGCCTGCGCCTCTTCGGCGAGGAGGTGACGCCAGTGTGCAGTCCCCTGCTCTCCGCCCGCGGGAACGGCGGCGGCATCGGCGCCTTGAAGGATCTGGCACGACACACGCTGCTGCACATGGACAGCGCGCACGGCATTCTCGATTGGGAGACGTGGCTCGTGGCTGAGGGCCTGGGTGACCTGAAGCCCGCGGCCTCACTGCGCTTTGACAACTACGATCAGCTGATCCAGGCAGCGCTCGATGCGCAGGGCGTGGCGCTCGGCATCCGGCGCCTCGTGCAGCATCTGCTCGACGACGGTCGCCTGGTCGTGCCGTTCGGCAAGAGCATGGTGAGCAAGCGCGCCTACTACGTGCTGCGCTCACCGCTGCTGAGGACCGCGCCGCACGCCGATGCCTTCATCGCCTGGCTGCGGCAGGAGGCGGAAGCGTGCGTGAAGGCCGACGCCGCGCACGCTCCGCCGCTGTCGAAATCTTCCGCTAGCTCCCGACGACGAGCGGCGCCGAAAGCCGGCGCAAGCAGGCCAGCACGCTGAGGGCCGTGATCTTGCCCGTGCGCGGATTCTCCAGCGACGGAATGTTCTCGATCGTCATCGTCAGGTCGGAAGAATCCGACACGAGTTTGATGGTGTGCGTGTTGCGCGTCACGCCGGGATCTGCCCAGATCTCGATGCGCGTCGCATCCGGCCCGATACCGGCAAGCGACAGGGCGACGGCGACATTGACGTTGGCCGGAAAGCCCTTGATCGCCTCGCGCGCGCTGCCCTCGAAAATCAGCAGCGGCTCCTTGAGGCCGTCGACGGAAATGCCTTTCTGCTCCAGAAGCGGCGCGCCCTTGAGGCCGGCTGGCGGCTTGCGCGTGATCATGCGCACGCTCTCGATCTTGCCTTCCGCCGTCGCACGCACCGCATCGAGGCCAAGCAGCGCTCCCGTCGGCACGATGATCCTGCCTCCGGACTTTCGCGCCAATTCCACGAGATGCATGTGGTTCAGAAGCGCGCCCACCGACAGCGGCATGCAGATGCGGCCGCGGGCGAGCGCAGGTTCGGCGATGTCTGCAAAGAGCGAGGAGGGTAGCCCCTCCACCACCACGTCGCCGGCTTCGGCCAAACCGGCAAGCGTCGTCAGCGGCGGCGGTTTGCGGAATTTCGAAAGTGTCGCCCGCGCCTTCTCCTGATCGCGGGCGGAGACGGCTGCGAGTTCGAAGCCTGGCAGAAGGCCTTCATCCACCCTCTTTGCCACCGCGAGCCCGATGGCGCCGAGCCCGCCTATGGCGAGCCGCAGTGGCCGGTCCTGTTGCCCCATGTCGCTTGTCCTCCGCATGGCCTGTGTCGCCCCCTCATAGCCCGGCTGCTCGGCCAATGCCAACGCCAGCGTATCCAGCGCCGCGCCCCAATTGGCGGCTGCAGACGAACGTGGCCTCGCAAGCCAGCGACCGCCAAGCCCGCGCTCACGGCGCTAAGCTCACTGCGCCCATCATCCCCCCCCTCTTGTGAGAGAGGACAGGATGGCAGGCCGTGGAGACTAGCCGGGACCGCGTTTTTCATCGCGCTCGTCGACGCTGTTCCCATTTCATGCGCGTTGGGGTTCCCCCCGCCACTGTCCCCTCCCCACCAGGGGGAGGGCGACGGATGCACGTGCGGGCATGCATGGGGCCGCAGAGTTCTTCTGCGCCAATCCGGTCCGTGCCGCGTCAGGGGGCCAGCATGAAGGTGGGCGCGGGCCCGTCGGTCGGATCGCGCTCGCCGCCGGGATGCAGCTCGCGCACGCCGTCGCGGCCGTAGATGTCCGGACGGAACTGGATGCGCCCTTCAGGCTCCGCCCAGGCGGTGATGTAGGTGAAATAAACAGGCACCGGTCGCGTCAGCGTGAGATCGAGAGGCTTGCCTGCCTCGATCACGTCCTGAATGCGACCAGGCTCACCCCAGCCCACCTCGTTACGCGCAATCCACTCGCCCAGCTTGAAGACGTCCTGCACCCGCACGCAGCCCGCCGAGAACGAGCGTCCGCGACTGTTGAAAAGCTGCTTCATCGGCGTGTCGTGCATGTAGACGCCATGCTCGTTGGGCATGTCGAGGCGCAAAAGGCCGAGCGCGTTCTGAGGCCCCGGGTCCTGCCGGAACTTGATCTTGTGGGCGTCCGCAGAGCGCCAATCGATGCGCGTGCTGTCGATCTCGGGCCCGTTGAAAGACCCCGTCAACACGCGAATCTGTTCCTTCTGCAGGTACTCCGGCTCGCGCTGCAGCTTGGGAATGAGATCGAGTGTGGCAACGCTCTCCGGCACGCGCCAGAACGGGAAGAAGTTCAAGGCGCGCACCTGCGCCTTCACCGTTGGCGTCTGCCGGTCCGGCTTGCCGACGATGACACGGTGGCGCTGCTCTACCTCGAAGCGCTCGACAGCCTCCAGCTGGAACGAGGCGGCATTGACCACGATGTAGCGATCTTCAAGACGCTGGCCGAGCAGTTCCCGCATGCGTTGCAGATTGAGCCGCAACTGAGCGAGGCGCGCCTGCGCCGAGATGTTCATGGTCTGGATGGTGTATTTGTCGAGACGCCCGGTGGGACGCAGGCCATTGCTCTCCTGGTAGCGGCGCACAGCGGATTCCAGATCGTCCCCGAAGCCGAAATCTCCCATGGACGCCGTCTTCTTCGGCAGTTCCCCGGTCGCGGCAAGACGCCGGCGCACCAGCGGCAGGCGCTCGTCGGAATCCTCGATGCGGATGCTGCGGCCCCCGGGGATGGAGGGCCATCCACCAGCGTTCACGATCTCCTGGTAGCGCTCGATCGCACGTTCCAGCGCCTCGACCATGACGTCGCTGCGCAGGGGCACGTTGCTCGTGCGAAGATCCTGCATCGGCTCAGGCTGGCGCCGGTCGGGGTCTCTCTGTGGGGGGGAATTGGCGGCACCGGAAAATATTTGCCACCACGGCGCATCCTGCGCGGACGCGGGGCCTGGCGACGAGGCCACGCCGAAGAGAGCGATCAGGGCTCCCAGCACGAATGCTATCCTGCCCCTCGATGGGTGCCGCTTCACGTCAGCTCTTCCCCTTTTGGCCTGGCTCCGGCCTTTCTGGCCTCGTGCTGCCGCCCTCCGGCAGCGACGTCCATCCCGCAGCGTTCAGTTGATCATTGTCGCACTGCAAAAGCGATGTTGCAAACCCGGCCGGTTGGCCCACGTCCAGCAGGCGAGGACGACTCGTCCCGCCGCAATCGAACACAGATCGAGAGATATGGCCAAACAAAGGCTTGTCACGTTTCCTCGACCGCGATCCCCCCAGTGCAAGCCACCTTTGCTTAAGTGCATAGCGTCGCA
>JBDHTJ010000088.1:0-20705 GCA_039808585.1 Hyphomicrobiaceae bacterium
CGGAAGGCGCGGGTAGAATGTTTGCGCCTTCCGACTCCACAGCCGAGGGCCGGCCGGAAGGCGATGAGTTTGTGCACATGCCCTACATCGTGGTGGTGATCGACGAGTTCGCCGACCTGATGATGGTGGCTGGCAAGGACGTGGAGTTCGCGGTGCAGCGACTGGCGCAGAAGGCGCGGGCTGCCGGCATCCACCTCATCATGGCGACGCAGCGGCCTTCGGTGGACGTGATCACCGGCACCATCAAGGCCAATTTCCCCACGCGCATCAGCTTCAAGGTGGCCTCGAAGTTCGACAGCCGCACCATCCTCAACGAACAGGGCGCCGAGCATCTGCTGGGCCAGGGCGATATGCTGTTCTGGGGTGGCAACGGGCGTTCGCTGCGCGTGCATGGGCCGTTCGTCTCGGACGAGGAGGTGGAGGCGATCTCGCGGTTCCTCGGCCGCCAGCGCGCGCCTCAGTACCTGATGGGCATCACCGAGGGCCCGAGCGAGGACGAGGCGAACGCGGCTGCCGGCATCGCGCCCAAGGGCGAGGCTGGAGAAGATCTCTACCAGCAGGCCGTGCGCTTGGTGCTCGAGGATGGCAAGGCCTCGACCAGCTATCTGCAGCGGCGGCTCGGCATCGGCTACAACCGCGCTGCGGACCTGATCGAGCGCATGGAAGCCGACGGGCTGATCGGGCCGCCCGGGCCAAAAGGCCAGCGCCCCATCCTGCGCGACCGCATGTGAGCGCCAACTTTCGTTTTGCCGTTCTTTTTCCGCTAGTTGAAGGAAAGGTGCGGCGCAGCGAACAGGACTGCCTTTTACTCGGGAAAAGTTGAAGAGCGCCGCTTCCCCCGCGGAATGTAGGCCACTACAATGTACACATTCTCGTCCCATTGTTGGGGCATGCTTCGCGACCGGGACAATGCATCCGGTCTCATCACACATCGCGCGAATTGGGGGTACCTTCATGAAGGCTTGTCGGACGGCGCTCGTGGCGCTCGTCGCACTGGTGGGCGCAGGCGCGGCGCCGATGATCCAGAATTCATGGGCACAGGATGGAAAGAAGGCCGGCCCCAATCCCGTCGGCATCGGTTCCAACTGGAGCAACTCCGTCACGAAGGACGCCCAGGGCGGCTTGGAGCTCGACAAGAAGCAGATCGAGCTCGTGCAGAAAATCAACACGTACTTCCGTGACTTGCCCGACCTGCGCGGCAACTTCGTGCAGACGACCTCCGACAACAAGCGGATGCGCGGCAAGTTCTACGTGAAGCGTCCGGGCAAGTTCCGCTTCGACTACGCCGCGCCCAGCAAACAGGTGATCATCTCCGACGGCGAGTTCCTGCGCGTGCAGGACTATGACCTCAACAACGAGGAGCAGTGGGGCATCGACCAGACACCCTTCCGCGTGTTGCTGCGCAAGGACGTTGATCTCATCCGCGACGCGCGCATCCTGGAGCTGCAGGAAGTGGACGACGTGGTCGTGATCGCGCTGCAGGACAAGAGCCCGGATACGGTGGGGCGCATCAAGCTCTACCTTGGCAAGAAGGCTGGGCTGGAGCTGCGGGAATGGGTGACGACGGACGCGCAGGGCCTCGACACACGCGTCGAGCTGCTGGACCTTGCTAAAGTCGATGACCTCGATCCGGGGCTTTTCAAACCCATGCCCGTCGGGCTAAAACGCGGGCAGTAACGAGCCCAAAGCTAGCGCGGAATGCGAGGCTAGGTCCGTAATGGGCTGATTCAGCATCGAATCAGCCGCCTCCTCTGCGCCGAATGTCAAGCGCCCTGCTTGGCCTTTGCCGAAACAAATTGTAACATTTTCGTGATCGCGCCCAGATTCCCATTGTATTGGGGGCCTGGATTATTATTTCATGGTGACCAGGGCGACGTCAGACTTCATCGGCAGTGCCCCCCGTCTAGCCGAAGACTCGCCCGGGGTACCGGCTTCCCTCCCGGTACCATGCGCTTGACGCGCTATTGCGCCCAGCTCCTCCCCCGGGGCTGGGCGCTTTTATTTTCAACAACTTAGGTCGCTTTACCTCGGTCAGTGGGGTCGAGGTCGGCGGCGCTTACATGCTGGCGTGGCCGTGGGCTGCGCCGCCGCTACTGGCCGCTCCGCCCTGCCAGACGCTTGCCAAGGACGCATCGATTTTGCGCAACTCCTCAGCCGTGCGCATGAGGCGGCGCGTCATCTGCTCGTGGAGGCTATCGGCAATCGTGGGGTCCTCGATCATATGCTGGGTGAGCACGGATCGATTGATCTTGAGGCACAGCACGCGATCACGCGCGACGACCGTCGAGCGATACTCGTGATCAATGATCATCGCCATCTCGCCGATGAGCGAACCCTCCTCGATAGGCTCGCGATCACCAGCGGCGGTCGCATCCATTCGCTCGGCCTGGCCGGACACGATGAGAAATGCGCCATCGGCGTTGGCACCGCGTTGCGCGATGACGTCCCCTGCCTTGAAGCGCAACTTCTCCGCGCGTTGCGCGATCTCCTCCAGCTGCTCCAGCCTCAAGCCTGCAAATAGAGCCACGCGCTGCAGTGGCGTGACGATACGGTCGACCGACATGGGAAACACCCGCAATTGAACCAATGATGCGGGCAAGCTCCGGCGATTCGGGGAAGAGGGTCCATAGCGGGGCGGGCGCAGGCTGCGGAGAACTCACAAAGGCAGGGCCAAGCACCTGCGGCGGCTCGCGAAAGTGCGGCAGTGAATTGCGTGCAAGACCTGGGACAAGCCGTTCAAAAGCCGGATGTCCGCTGCGCTCAGGGCACCAGCTTGTAGCCGCCGGTCTCGGTGACGAGCAGCTCGGCGTTGGATGGATCCTTCTCGATCTTCTGACGCAAGCGGTAGATGTGCGTCTCCAGCGTGTGCGTGGTGACGCCGGAATTGTAGCCCCATACCTCCTGCAGAAGCACGTCGCGCGTGACGACTTTCTCGCCAGCCCGATAGAGGTACTTGAGGATGGAGGTTTCCTTTTCCGTGAGGCGGATCTTGGAGCCCTTTTCATCCAGAAGCAGCTTCGAGGCGGGCTTGAAGGAGTAGTGACCGATGGTAAAGACCGCATCCTCGCTCTGCTCGTGCTGCCGCAGCTGGGCGCGAATGCGGGCGAGCAGCACCGCGAACTTGAAGGGCTTGGTGACGTAGTCGTTGGCGCCGCTGTCGAGGCCGAGGATCATGTCGGCATCGCTGTCGTTACCCGTGAGCATGACAATGGGGCTCTTGAAACCGCTTTTGCGCAGCAGCTTGCAGGCCTCGCGGCCATCCATGTCGGGCAGCCCAACGTCAAGCAGCACGAGGTCGAGGTGCTCGGTCTTGGCGATGTCGACGCCCTTGGAGGCGGTGGGCGCGGTCACCACCTCAAACTCGTCGTGGAGCGCGAGCTGGTCCTTCAGGGACTCACGCAGGTCCTCGTCGTCATCGACGATGAGAATCTTGCGCGCTGTGCTCATGCAGGAAGCTCCCCTTAGGCTGGCGTTGGCCGTGGATGGATAGTGTAAAGCAGGTCGAGGGCAGAGGGAATCACCTTGCCGTGGCCAGCAAGCTAATCTGCAAGGGCAGAATGCGCAGTATCAACTTGTCGCGAACCCGATTTGAAGAGCATGAAAAGGGCAAGCCAAGGTCACCCGCCGTCGCGGCACGGCCGGCACCGATTGCGCGGGTGTTAAGCCTTTCCAACGCCGCGGCGACGGCCGTGCTCGGGGCTGGATGGATCGGGCTGCGGTGTGCGATCGGGCGGAGCGGTATTCGTGCCGGCAAGCGGGAGGGCGACGGGGCTTCGCCCAGGGGCATCTTCACTCTTCGACGAGTGCTGTATCGGGCGGACCGTGTCACGAGGCCGGTGACGGGGCTGCCGGTGCGCGCGCTGCGGGAGCAGGACGGCTGGTGCGATGCTGCCGGCGACAGGAACTACAATCGGACCGTTACCCACCCATACCCGGCGAGCGCCGAGCGCCTGTGGCGGGAGGACGGGCTTTACGACATCGTCGTCGTGCTCGATCATAACGAGCGACCGCGCATCCAAGGGCGGGGCAGCGCCATCTTCATGCACGTGGCGCGAGCTGGATGCCGGCCTACCGAGGGCTGCATCGCGCTGTCTCTGAAGGATCTGCGCAAGGTGTTGGCGATGGCACGTCCGCGACTGCGCGTGCGCATCGGCTGACACGCACAAAAAAACGCCCGAGGCTTTCGCGTCGGGCGTTATGAGCGACCGGGGATGGCGCTCGAGTTTCGGCGGGCCCGATGGAGCACAAGCCCGCCGCAGGCAAACCGATCAGTAGTTGTAGGCGCGCTCGCCATGATCGACGAGGTCGAGGCCCTCGCGCTCCTGGTCGATGCCGGGACGCAGACCCATAACCAGCTTCACGAGCTGGAACAACAGGAACGACACTACGCCCGACCACAGCAGCGTGAGGCCCACCGCGTAAAGCTGGTTCACGAGTTGGCTTCCCATGCTGTAGTCGCCGACCTTGCCGGTGGCGTAGTCGAAGATGCCCGTGCCGCCGAGCGCCGGCGAGGCGACGATGGCAGTTCCAAGCGCGCCCGTGATGCCGCCGATGCAGTGGACGCCGAAGACGTCGAGGGCGTCGTCATAGCCCAGGGCATTCTTCACGGTGTCGACGAAGAAGAGGCACACGAAGCCCGCGACGATGCCGAGGATGACCGCGCCCATGGGACCCGCGTAGCCCGCAGCCGGCGTTACGGCGACGAGGCCGGCGATGGCACCGGAGGCGCCGCCGAGCAGGCTCGGCTTGCCCTTCAACATCTTCTCCGCCAGCAACCAGGCGAGAGCGGCCGCGGCAGTGGCAACGAAGGTGTTGACCATGGCGAGTGCGGCAGTGCCATTGGCTTCCAGCGCGGAGCCGGCGTTGAAGCCGAACCAGCCGAACCACAGCAGGCCGGTGCCGATGAGCACCATGGTCAGCGAGTGGGGCGGCATGGCCTCGCGGCCGTACCCGACGCGCTTGCCGAGCACGACGCAGCCGACGAGACCCGCGATGCCGGCATTGATGTGAACTACGGTGCCGCCCGCGAAGTCGATGGCGCCCCATTGGAAGATGATGCCAGCGTTGCCGGCCACGCTATCGACGGCTGCCTGCGCGGCGGCCTTGCCATCGGCACCGGCTGCCGCAAGAGCCTTTGCTGCCGCCACGGTGGCTGCCGGACCGGCCCAGTACCAAACCATGTGCGCGATGGGGAAATAGACGAAGGTGGCCCAGAGCGGAATGAACAGCACGATGGCGCCGAACTTCATGCGCTCGGCCAGTGCGCCGACGATGAGCGCCGGGGTTATGGCTGCGAACGTCATCTGGAAGGCGACGTAGACAAGCTCGGGGATGACAACACCATCGGAGAAGGTCTCGGCGACGGAATCCGGTGTAATGCCGGACAGGAAGGCCTTCGAGAGGCCGCCGACGAAGGCGTTGAAGGATCCGCCCTCGGAGAACGTGAGGCTGTAGCCGTAGACCACCCAGAGCACGCAGACGATGCAGACCGTGTAGAGCACCTGCATGAGCGTGGAGAGCATGTTCTTGGTGCGCACCAGGCCGCCGTAGAAGAGCGCGAGGCCAGGGACCGTCATCACCAGCACGAGTGCCGACGCGGCCAGCATCCACGCAGTGTCGCCCTTATTGGGCGCCGGTGGTGCCGCGGCGAACGCCTCGACGCTCGCAAGCAATGTGACGAGCGCGGCGACTGCCAGCACGGCAATTCGGCGCAAGGTACTATCAGTCATGAAGAAGCCTCCGGAAGTCTTATGCGGCGAGTGGATTCGGTGTGCTTGGATCCTGGGTATCAAATGGCGCTGTCGTCCGTTTCGCCGGTGCGCACGCGGACCACGTGCTCTACCGGGATGACGAAGATCTTGCCGTCGCCGATCTGCCCGGTGCGGGCAGTGCGAACGATGGCATCCACGACCTTGTCTGCCGCACTCGAAGGTACAACGACCTCGACCTTGATCTTGGGCAGGAAATTCACCGCATACTCGGCCCCGCGGTAGATTTCTGTATGCCCCTTCTGCCTGCCGTAGCCCTTCACCTCAGTCACGGTGAGGCCCTGCAGCCCGAGGTCCGAAAGCGCGGAGCGCACGTCCTCGAGCTTGAACGGCTTGATGATGGCCGTCACGAGCTTCATCTTGAGTTCCCCTGTGCTGGGCTGGCGACACGCCGCGCCTGCACCTTGGAGGGCAGGAGCGGCCGGCCGCAGCCGTTCACACTGCCTTCAAGCGGGCAGCGTTTCAGTCGGGAGAGTCAAAATGCGTGCCAGTCTCGGATGCAGGCCATAGACGGTTGAATCGACTAGGACATCGAGCGAAACCGCTCGATGCAATGGTGAGCATCCGGATCAAATTTCGAGCAGTTCAGCAAAAATGCCTATTTTTTCGGCAGGGACTCTGCCTGCATTTCGCGCATGAGGCCTTCTTGGCAGACAGAAGCGACCAGCTGCCCGTCGCGGGTGAAGATGCTGCCGCGACAGAAGCCCCTGGCACCGTGGCTGGAGGGGCTGTCCTGGGCGTAGAGCAGCCACTCGTCAGCGCGGAAGGGGCGGTGGAACCAGAGCGCGTGATCGAGGCTGGCAAGCTGAATATCTTTGTCAAACATCAGCTTGCCGTGCGCGATCAGGGCGGTATCGAGGAGCGAGAAGTCGGAGGCGTAGGCCAGCACGCACTGGTGCAGGGGGAACGCATCGGGCAGCTTGCCGCTGGCACGCATCCAAATGTACTGCTCCGGTGTGCGCTTCTCGCGGGAGATGAAGCGGGAAAGGTCGATGGGGCGCATTTCGATGGGCCGCTCGCGCTCCCAGTAGCTGCGGATGTTGTCCGGCACGTGGGGAAGCAGGCGTGCGCGAAGCTCGGCTTCGCTCGGCAGATCCTCCGGCGGTGGCACGTTGGGCATGGTCGCCTGGTAGTCGAGGCCAGGCTCGGCAGCGTGGAAGGAGACGCTCATCGCGAACATGGGCCGGCCATGCTGGATGCCGGTGACCCGCCGCGTCGTGAAACTGCGGCCGTCGCGCACCCGCTCCACCTGATAGATGATGGGCACCTTGGGATCGCCCCCGAGGAGGAAATAGGCATGGAGGGAATGGGCGACACGGTCCGGCTCCACGGTGCGCACGGCGGCCACCAACGCCTGGCCAAGCACCTGGCCGCCGAAAACGCGTTGCCAGCCCTGCTGGGGGCTGCGGCCCCGAAACAGGTTCACCTCGAGCGGCTCAAGGTCCAGAATTCCCACAAGGTTGTCGAGCGCCGCCGATTTGGCTGCCGCCTCCGGTTGAGGGGCGGAGGCGGGTTTGGACTTTCCGGCGGCGGGCTTTGACGGCTTGCTCGGCATCGAACCCTCTTTTTGGCGTAGTGGCGTCCAAGGGAGGGCCGACCGAAGTCGCTGTCAAGGCCGGGCGGACAGGGATCACAGGAGGCCCAGCATGGGGCTCGAGCACGCAGACGTCCTGATTGCCGGCGGCGGCGCGGTGGGATTGGCGCTGGCATCGGCGCTGGCCGACGCGCTGGGGGCCGAGGCGCGGATCACGGTGCTGGACCGGGAGCCATTGCCGCCGGCTGCTGCTAGAGCGAGCGAAGCGGAAGATCCGCGTGCCTACGCGGTTGCCGCTGCCAGCCAGCACCTGCTCGCCGCACTCGGTGCCTGGGAACGCGTTGCACCGTTCGCGCAGCCGGTTGCGGCCATCGACATTACGGATTCGAGCCTCGATGATGCCTTCCGGCCGCCAATCCTCGCTTATGACAACCGCCTCGAGGATGGTGTCCCCGCGACCTTCATCGTCAGCGACCGGCGCATCCGCGACAGCCTGCTGGCAGCAACTGCCACGCGCCCCGGCATACGCCTGGAGGGCGGCGCCGCGATCACCGAGGTCGCAATCGAAGCCAGGCGCGTGCGTGTGCGCACTGCGCGGGAAACGCAATTCCAGGCGCCACTGATCATCGCTGCGGACGGGCGCGGCTCCGCCGTCCGCGCTGCAGCCGGCATCAAGACCGTCGACTGGGACTATGCCCAGACCGGGATCGTCACCAGCGTCGGCCTTTCCAAACCACACGGGGGCAAGGCGGTGCAGCACTTCCTGCCGGCGGGACCGTTCGCGATCCTGCCGCTGCCGGGTGACAGAGCGTGCATCACCTGGTCGGAGGAAACGGGACGGGCGCGGGAGATCCTGGCGCTCGACGATGCCGGGTTCCGCGTGGAACTCGAGAAACGCTTCGGTACGCGCCTCGGCGACAT
The DNA here is from genome assembly GCA_039808585.1 of Hyphomicrobiaceae bacterium. Taxonomy (GTDB): domain Bacteria; phylum Pseudomonadota; class Alphaproteobacteria; order Rhizobiales; family Hyphomicrobiaceae; genus AWTP1-13. The sequence continues at coordinate 8,224 of JBDHTJ010000088.1, forward strand.
CACGGACATCGGCGCAAGGCTGTCGTGGCCGCTGAAGATGCATCTGGCGCGCAGCTTCGTGGCGCCGCGCGTGGCCTTGGCCGGAGATGCCGCGCATGGCGTGCACCCGCTGGCGGGGCAGGGGCTGAACCTAGGGCTCAGGGACGTGGCGGCGCTTACCGAAGTGATTGCGGATGCAGCGCGCCTCGGCCTCGATATCGGCGCGGTGGACGTGCTGCAGCGCTACGAGCAATGGCGGCGCATGGATTCGGCTATGTCCGCCATGGCCTACGACGCGTTGAACCGCCTGTTCTCGAACGACTGGAGCGTGCTGCGGACTGTGCGCGATGCCGGCCTCGGGGTCGTCGACCGGATACCAGCGCTCAAGCGCCTGTTCGTGACCGAAGCGGCGGGCCTTACAGGCGACGTGCCTAAGCTGCTGCGCGGCCTGCCGGTGTAGCGGATCGCGAAAGCGTGCGAAGGCTGTGATTTGCGCGTCTGCTTCGACGGCTTACCTTTGCCGGAGGCAACAGGAGCTGCTCGTCATGGGCCATCGCTATCACGACATCGCTTTCACGCCCGCGGTGCTGGCACTGCAGGAGGCGTTGGGAAGCCGGCAAGCCTACGCCCAGCGCGACAGCACGCAAGCGGGTGAGCGCAACGGGATACTCAGCGAGGAAGAGGCAGCCTTCATTGCTACACGCGACAGCTTCTACATGGCGACGGTAAGCGAAACCGGCTGGCCGTACATGCAGCATCGTGGCGGGCCGCCGGGCTTCCTCAAGGTGCTCGATGCAAAAACGATCGGCTTTGCCGACTATGGCGGCAACCGGCAATACATCAGCACGGGCAATCTTGCGGGCAACGACAAGGTTTCGCTGTTCCTGATGGATTATCCGCTGCGCGCGCGGCTGAAGATCCTGGGGCATGCGCGCGTCATCGCGCCGGAGCAGACGGCCGTGATGGCGGCGCTGGCGGTTCCCGGCTATCGCGCCCGCATCGAGCGCGGCATCCTGATCGAGATCGCGGGCTTCGACTGGAACTGCTCGCAGCATATTACGCCGCGTCTGACTGTGGCGCAGATCGAGGCCCTCACGCAGGCCGGTGAAGAACGCACGACCTGACCGCTTAAGCCACGCATCTGCACATGCCGGCTGTTTCGGCCAATTCCGTCTATCGGACGCGGCGGGGGTTCATGTAGAGGTCGGCTTCCTGCTTCTCGAGCTTCGGGATCAGCTTGCCGGCGCGAACGTCTTTGAAGATGCGCTTGACGTGGCGGCGCGCGTCCGCGTTGAAGATGATCATGGCGCAGAACAGCTTCAGCACCATCATGAGGCGCGGATCGGCGCGCTCGCGCTTGACGCGGACCTTCCAGCGACCGCCGATGGTAAAAATGGCGCCGTCGAGGTAGCCCACGATGTTGTCCTGCTCGTCGTAGAGCTTGTAGTCGCCACCGAGATCGATGAAGTCCCGGCGCAGGCGATAGAATGTCGGCTTGCCGCCTTCGAGCAGAAAGAAGGAGAAGTCCTCCGGCACCAGCGGCCACTTGTGCGCCGAGCGCTCCAGATAGACCATGTTCTCGTGGTCGCCGGTATTGATCGAAAACGCCGTGACGGGCAGACCGCGCGCGCCGATGGTGAGCTGGAGGCTGCGCCCGACCATAAGGTCCATCGTGGCGCGCCAGTTCACGCCTTCGGTGAAGAGCTTGAACACCAGGCGCTTGTCCATGCCGGTGTTGTTCTTCCAGAGATCCTCGCGATAACCCAGCAGGCCCGTGCGCTCGCCGCCCTCGATCACCTCGGCGATGATGTCCATGTCGGAGGAGAACTGGCGCGACTTGGCGCGATTGCGGCTCTTCTTGTAGATGCCGAACTCAACGCCGTTGAAATTCGTGATCCAGACGGAGACCTTGAACTCCTGCCATTCCGGATTGACCTTCGGCGGCTTGGCGGGCTTCTTGGACTGCGCCTTCTTGGCGTCCGCAGCCTTCACCTTGTCGAGGTTGACGCGCTCCTGGTCGGCCTTCTCGAGAATCTCGGCGCGGGCCTCGCGGGCCGCTTCTGCGGCGGCGGCGTTGGCCTCAGCCTCGATGGTCCTGCTTCCGTCAGCCATTCCCGGGTCTCCTGATGAAGGCGGCCACGCGGGGACTAGAGCGCCGAATCATTGGCGGACGTTAGCATTGGAGCAGGGGGGCTCCAGTGGCTGAGCCACGCTTGTGCAGAGGAATCGCCTGGGCCGTCAGCCACGGTGGCCGAAGATCTGGCTGCCGACACGGACATAGGTGGCGCCGAGCGCGATGGCCGTGGCGAAATCCGCGCTCATGCCCATGGACAGCTCTGCGAGGCCCAGTTCCTTGGCGAGCTTTGCCAGGAGCGCGAAGTGCAAGGCTGGTTCGTCATCGACCGGCGGGATGCACATGAGGCCGACGACGGGGAGCTTCAGTTCGTCCCGGCAGAGGCCTACCAGGGCGGCCGTGTCCTTTGGGGTGACGCCGGCCTTCTGGGGCTCCTCGCCGGTGTTGACTTGCACAAACAGCTTCAACTGCTTGTTCTGCTGGCGCATTTCATGGGCGAGGGCGTGCGCGATCTTGGGCCTGTCGACGGCGTGGAAGGCATCGAACAGGGCAACGGCCTCACGCGCCTTGTTCGACTGCAACGGGCCGATCAGGTGAAGCTCGATGTCCGGATGGCGCTGGCGTAGCGCCGGCCACTTGCCCTGCGCCTCCTGCACGCGGTTCTCGCCAAAGATGCGCTGGCCGGCCTCGATGACGGGGGCAATCTCGTCGGCGGAAAACGTTTTGCTGACGGCGACGAGCGTCACGGAAGCCGGGTTCCGCCCAGCCTCGCGGGCGGCGCGTTCGATGTTTGCCCGAACGATGCGCAGGTTCTCGACAGAAGTCGTCATGGCTACATCCTAGCTCCGCGGATAGGGGGCGAACAGGTGCTCATCCGCCGTGAGAAGGTCCAGGTATTTACGATGCAGATATATTTTTTCACGCCAAACCTTTTCCTCTTCCAAAACGCCGAACCGCGATAGCTCCTTCAGATAAATAGAAGCGGTTTGCCTTTTGGCTATATTCTTTTCCGTGACGTTTGCGATGCGACAGTACGGCAGGGTGAATATAAGGTCGATCAGCTCGCTCGAATAGATATTCGGTGCAGCCGATTGTACGTACGCTTTCGTTTCATCCATCAAGGCCCGGATGGCCTTTATCTTGTTCGTGGTCCAGGTTGAGGTTTCGTGCACCGCCGTCAGCATGTAGAGGATCCATGGCTCCCATTCGCCGTGGCTCGTAACACGCTCTAATAGCTTGTAATATTCGCCTCTGTTGCGCAGGATGAAGCGGCTGAGGTAGAGCGTCGGCAGATCCAGGAGCCCTTCCTGGATGAGGCAGAGTACGTTTAGAATGCGGCCTGTGCGTCCATTTCCATCCTCGAACGGATGGATGGCCTCGAATTGATAATGCAGTACTGCCATTCTAATCAATGGGTCTATATCCGTTGCTTCATGCAGATATTTTTCCCAGTTCGACAGCATTTCTCGCAGACGGCCCTGTTCCTGCGGCGGCGTATAAATGATTTCGCCCGTATGCCTGTTTCTGAGCGTCACGGGCACGGATCTAACGTCGAGATCTATGTTGGTCACGAGGCGGCAGATCTCGATCGTCGTCCGCGACGAAAGCGGGCGCTCCTTTATGCTTTCCAGGCCGTAGTAGAGCGCCGTGCGATAGCGAACGGCCTCCTTGGCTGCGGGATCGCCGTCGTGCTCGCCAAGGCTCGCTTCCCGGAACAGGGCGTCGTTGGTGGTAACGATATTCTCGATTTCCGAGCTGTCCTTGGCCTCGAGCAGCGGAATGGCGCTCAGGAGAACGGAAGGGTCTGGGATCAATGGCCCCGCCAGCCGCAACTCGGCCAGCGCTGATCGAGCAAGGCCCCATTTCTTGAGGATCGCCTTTGACTCGATGTCCGCAGCCGGGGGCAGAGGAGGAAGCTCGTTGTAGGCGACTTGGGGCTTGAACATTCTCGGGTCGTCGTCGTGTCGATATTTTTCTGCGATCTCGACATGATGGGCAAGTCATGTCGAAGGAATCGACATATAGGCGCCATCATGCATATGAACAACGTTTTTATCGACATGACGCACGACTCATGTCCAGGCGATCGAGGCGATGAAGCTATCGTGTCGATCAAACCACGAATTGTCGACATGATATCTGGCCAATGTCGACTGAACCGACACGAGCCTCCGCTCATGTCGGCGCTGCTAGATTTTGTCGACATGATACAAGGGATTTGTCTTGATTGCCGACAGGTGCGGCCCCGCGTGTCGCCCACCCAACCTTTCGGCGACATATCGCAAACGGCTGCAAGCTCGATGTCAAGGCTCGCGGGCGCACCCACCCGTGCTTGACCGGAAGGGCCGCAATCGTCCATCAACGGCGCAACCACGGGACAAATCCGAGAAGAAATCCGGCAATGGCAACTGAACGGTACAACGCGCCCGCGCGCGAAAAGCATTGGCAGAAGGTGTGGGAGGACACAGGCACCTTCCTCACGCGCGAGGACGATAGCCGGCCGAAGCGCTACCAGCTGGAAATGTTCCCCTATCCCTCTGGACGCGTGCACATGGGGCACGTGCGCAACTACACGTTGGGGGACGTGATGGCGCGCTACATGCGGGCCAAGGGGTACAACGTGCTGCATCCCATGGGCTGGGACGCCTTTGGTTTGCCGGCCGAAAACGCCGCCATGGAGCGCAAGGTCCATCCGTCGAAGTGGACCTACGAGAACATCGCCACGATGAAAGGCCAGCTCAAATCGATGGGGCTTTCCATCGATTGGAGCCGCGAGTTCGCCACCTGCGATCCTTCCTACTATGTGCACCAGCAGAGGCTGTTCATCGATTTCCTGAAGGCGGGACTTGCCTACCGCCGCACGGCGAAAGTGAACTGGGACCCGGTGGAGAACACCGTGCTCGCCAACGAGCAGGTCATCGATGGCCGGGGATGGCGCTCCGGCGCCGTGGTCGAGCAACGCGACCTGACGCAGTGGTTCTTCAAGATCACCACCTTTGCCGACGAGCTGCTGAACGCGCTCGACGGCTTCGCGGGGCGCTGGCCGGATTTCGTCTGCACCTCGCAGCGCAACTGGATCGGACGCTCCACGGGACAGCTGGTTACGTTCGCACTCAAGGGCTCGAAGCTGCCGAAGAAGCTCTCGAGCCTGGAGATCTTCACGACGCGGCCCGACACGCTGTTCGGCGCCTCGTTCATGGCGATCTCGCCGGAGCATCCGCTGGCGCAGCACCTGGCCAAGAAGAACCAGAAGCTGGCGGCATTCATTGAAGAGTGCCGCAAGATCGGCACCACTGAAGAAGCGCTGGCGCGGGCCGAGAAGAAAGGCTTCGAGACAAGCGTCGTGGCCGAGCACCCCTTGAAGCCGGGCGAAACCCTGCCGGTGTTCGTGGCCAACTTCATCCTGATGGACTACGGCACAGGCGCCATCTTCGGCTGCCCCGCGCACGACGAGCGCGACTTCGAGTTCGCCAAGAAATACGGGCGTCCGATCATTCCCGTGGTGCTGCCGGCGGGGGCCGATCCGGCGACTTTCAGTGTGGCGACGGAGCCCTACACGGGCGACGGCACCATATTCAATTCGCAATGGCTCGACGGCCTCAACGTGCAGGAGGCCAAGGACAAAGTGGCCGACTGGCTGGCGGACCGGGGCCTCGGCGAGCGCAAGGTGAACTATCGCCTACGCGACTGGCTGATCTCGCGGCAGCGCTATTGGGGCTGCCCCATTCCCGTGATCCACTGCGGTACATGCGGGATCGTGCCGGTGCCGGACAAGGACCTGCCGGTGAAGCTGCCGGAGGACGCGACGTTCGACCGTCCAGGCAATCCGCTCGACCATCATGCCACGTGGAAGCACGTGAAGTGCCCGACCTGCGGCGCCGACGCGACGCGCGAGACGGACACGATGGACACGTTCGTCGACAGCTCCTGGTATCAGTTCCGCTACACCGCGCCGAAAGCCCAGACGCCGACGGTGAAGGAAGCCATCGACCGCTGGATGCCCGTCGACCAGTACATCGGCGGCAAGGAACATGCGGTGCTGCATCTCTTGTACGCCCGGTTCTTCACCCGCGGAATGAAGGCAACGGGGCACGGCAACGTCGACGAGCCGTTCACCTCGGTGTTCACGCAAGGGATCGTGGTGCACGAAACCTACCGCGCGGAGACCGGCGAGTGGCTGATGCCGTCCGAGATCCGGATCGAAGGCGAAGGGGCGGAGCGCAAGGCCACGCACCTGACGACAGGCAAGCCCGTCGTCATCGGCGCAATCGAGAAGATGTCGAAGTCGCGCAAGAACGTGGTCGATCCCGACGACATTATCTCGCATTACGGGGCCGACACGGCGCGCCTCTACATTGTGTCGGACAGCCCGCCCGACCGGGACATCATCTGGACGGAAGCCGGTGTTGCGGGTGCGGGCCGCCAGGTCCAGCGCATCTCGCGGCTGATCGACGAGGTGGTTGAGAAGGCGCCGAAACCGCTTCCCAAGCCCGCGGAGATCGGCCCCGAGGCCATGGCCCTGCGCAAGGCTGCCCACAAGGCCCTGCATGCCGTCGGCCAGAACATCGAGGGCCTGCGCTACAATGTGGCGGTGGCCCAGGTCTACGAGTTCATCAACACGCTGCAATCGCTGATCGGAAAATCAGGCCAAGGCCTTGAATTCGCCATCAGAGAAGCGGGAGAGTTGCTGGTGCAGATGATCGGCCCCATGCTTCCGCATATCGGTGAGGATTGCTGGGCGCGGCTCGGTTACAACACCTTGCTCGCCGATCAGCCCTGGCCCGTGGCAGAGGCGGCATTGCTCGTTGACGATCAGATTACCATTGCCGTACAGGTGAATGGGAAACGTCGCGATGAGCTTACGGTCGCCCGAGATGCGACTGCGGGTGAAATCGAAACGGCTGCTCTCGGCCTCGAGTCGGTCGTGCGAGCACTTGCCGGGAAACCGGTGAAGAAAGTGATCGTGGTGCCGCAAAGGATCGTGAATGTCGTCGGATGAGGGTCAGGCTCGCGTTGCGATGAGCCGGCGCCGCTTGGTGCGGGGCCTGGCACTTGCAATCGTGGCTGCGCCTGCTCTCTCGGCGTGCGGATCCTCTGGCTTCCAACCTCTCTACGCCAATGGGCCCAACAGCGTGGGCCAGCAACTGTCGCGGGTTGACATCGCACCCATTCCGGGGCGCGTGGGCCAGCGCGTGCGCAACGAGCTGATCTTCCAGAACACCGGCGGGCACGAGGCAGCGCCCGCGGCCTTCCGCCTCGAGATCGCGCTGCGCGATACGCTCCACACCACGCTGGTGCAGACGGACGGCACCTCGCGCGGGCAGATCTACCTGCTCGAGGCAAACTTCCGCCTGGTCGATGCGAAGAACCCCAAGCGCGTGCTGTTCGAAGGCACAAGCTACGGTCGCGGCGCATTCGAGCGGTTCGATTCCATCTATTCCAACGTGCGTGCCCGCGAGGATGCGGAGAACCGCGTTGCCCGCACCGTGGCGGAAGACATCAAGAACCGCGTCGCCACCTATCTCTCGCGCTCGGCCTAACGCCCGGCTCTTGGCGCGGCGCTTGATATCCGCCCGCCCGCGCGCGATGACTGGCGCATGGTCGCCGTCAAAGCACATCAAGCCGATGCCTTCCTGAAAGCGCTCGATCGCATGCCGCCGCTGGTGCTGCTCTATGGCAGCGACGCGGGGCTCGTGGCGGAGCGGGGGGCCGACCTTGCCCGACGCATCGCGGCGCGGGACGATCCTCCGGGCGAAGTGCTGCGCATGGACGACACCAGCCTGGAGGAAGATCCCGACCGGCTTATCGTCGAGCTCAATACCTTGCCGATGTTCGGCGGGCGCAAGATCGTGCGCGCCAGCACCGGGCGCCGGATCAACGCCGCGACGCTCAAGCGGTTGGTCGAAGCCGGCAATATCGCAGGCGTGCTCATCGTGGAGGCGGGCAATCTTAAGCCCGACGAGAGCCTGCGCGCGATCTTTGAAAAGGCCCAGCACGCGGCCGCCATCGCCTGCTTCCCCGACGAGGCGCGGGACCTCGATGCCCTGGTGCGGGAGGTGCTGGGGGCGGAAAAGATCGAGATCACCAACGAGGCTCGGCGCTTGCTGCAGATGCGCCTCGGGGCCGATCGGGCCATGTCGCGGGGCGAGATCGAGAAGCTCGCCCTTTACGCGCGGGGCAAGGGCAGCATCGATGAAGACGACGTGGAGGCGTGCGTGGGGGATGCGGCCGAGCTTGCCCTCGACCGCGTCGTGATGGCGGCGGCATCGACGAGGGCGAAAGACGCGTTGCGCGAACTCGACAGGTGCGTGGCCGGCGGCGAGAGCGCGCAGGGCATCCTGGCGGCGCTGCAACGGCATTTCCTGCGGCTGCATCGCGTGCGGGCGCTGCTGGACAGCGGACGGGCGATGGACGACGCGTTGCGCCAGATGCGTCCGCCGCCGCACTTCAAGCAAAGGCCCGAGATCGAGGCGCAGCTGCGGGCGTGGTCCGGTTCCAAGCTCACCGCGGCGCTCGCCAAGATCGCGGAAGCCGTGAAGGCTGCGCGCCTCAATTCGGCGTTGGAAGCCACGCTCGCCGAAGTGCTGATCCTCGACCTGGCGACGCTCGCCGGCCCCGGCAACAGGCGTTGACGCCCTCTGCCCGCTTTGACGGGGAAGGCCGGTTCCAGTAAGTGTGCGGCCGCCCAGCAATCCAGCGTGCCCGTACTCATGTCAGCGTCCCAAAGTCCCTTCCAATTCGACGTCATCGTGGTCGGCGGCGGCCATGCCGGATGCGAGGCTGCGGCAGCGGCTGCCCGCATGGGGGCCCGGACTGCGCTCGTCACCCACAAGTTCGCGACGATCGGGGAGATGTCCTGCAATCCCGCTATCGGGGGCCTGGGCAAGGGGCACCTGGTGCGCGAGATCGATGCGCTCGATGGCCTGATGGGCCGGGTCGCGGATGCCGCCGGCATCCAGTTTCGGCTGCTCAACAGGTCGAAGGGGCCCGCGGTGCACGGCCCCAGGGCCCAGGCCGACCGCAAGCTCTACCGGCAGGCCATGCAGGCAGCGATCCGGGACACGGCCAATCTCACGGTGGTCGAAGGGGGTGTCGAAGACCTCGTCATGGAGCGCGGCCGCGTTTGCGGGGTTGTGCTCGCCGGCGGCGCAGAGGTGAAGGCGCGGGCCGTGGTGCTGACCACCGGCACCTTCCTGCGCGGCGTGATCCACCAGGGCGAGGCGAAGACCCCCGCCGGGCGCATTGGCGAAGCACCGGCGCTGGGCCTTTCCGACCGATTGATGGAGGCGGGGCTTGCCCTGGGGCGCCTGAAAACGGGCACTCCGGCGCGGCTGGAGGCAGGCTCCATCGACTGGAAGCGGCTCGAAATGCAGCCGGGTGACGATCCGCCCATACCGTTTTCATTCCTCACCACGAAGATCACCAATCGGCAAATCGACTGCGGCGTGACCACGACGACCGAGGCGACACACGCGATCATCCGGGCCAATTTGCACCGCGCGCCCATGTATTCCGGCCAGATCGGAGGTGTGGGGCCGCGCTACTGCCCTTCCATCGAGGACAAAGTGGTTCGGTTCGCAGACCGTGCCGGGCACCAGATCTTCTTGGAGCCCGAGGGCCTCGACGACGACACGGTCTATCCCAACGGCATCTCGACCTCGCTGCCGATCGAGGTGCAGGACGCCTTCCTGCGCACCATGCCGGGCCTCGAGGCCGTGCGCGTGAAGCGGTATGGCTATGCCATCGAATATGACTACGTGGACCCGCGCGAACTGGAGCCTACGCTGCAGTGCCGGAAGCTGCCGGGGCTGTTTCTGGCAGGGCAGATCAACGGCACGACGGGCTATGAGGAGGCCGGAGCGCAGGGCATTGCCGCCGGGATCAATGCGGCGCTGATCGCGGGTGGAGGGGCCGGTGACTTCGTCGTATCGCGGTCCGAGGGGTATCTGGGCGTGATGATCGACGACCTGGTGACCCGCGGCGTATCCGAGCCGTACCGGATGTTCACGTCGCGCGCCGAGTTCCGGCTGCGGCTGCGGGCGGACAATGCCGATCAGCGCCTCACGGGCCGCGGCATGGCCCTGGGATGCGTGGGAACGGCCCGGCGGCAGGCCTTTATGGCCAAGACCGAGGCCCTCGCCGGCGGGCGCGCGCTTCTGGGCCGCCTCGCCCTGACCCCAAATGAAGCGGCTCGACACGGCCTCGACATCAATCGCGACGGGCGGCGGCGAAGCGCCTTCGAGCTCTTGGCTTTCCCGGGCGTGGACCTGGGCGTGCTGGGCGGGATCTGGCCTGAAATCCAGGCTCTGGAGTCGGGCATTGCGGCGCAGCTCATGGTTGACGCACGCTACGCCTCCTACGTGGAGCGGCAGGATGCGGATGTGGCGGCGCTGCGGAAGGACGAAGACTTGCGCATTCCGGCCGATTTCGACTACGGCGCCATAGCCGGCCTCTCCGCGGAGGTGCGGCAGCGGCTGGAGAAGGCTCGGCCTTCCACTTTGGCCCACGCCAACCGACTGGAAGGGATCACGCCCGCGGCCCAGCTGCTTTTGCTGGCGCACGTGAAAAAGGGGCCAGGCCGGAAGTCGGCGTGAAGCCGGCTTGACGGGGCGCGGACGGCACCATCTGATCTTGGCCCAGGCGACGGGTTTCACAGCCCGGCCATTCAAATTTCCCTTGGCGGTAGAATCACTTGGGCGAGATCCGGCACATCCGCGGCCCCGACGACTTCGCAGAAGCCTTCGATGTTTCACGTGAAACACTTGAAAGGCTTGAGGTTTACGCGCGACTCCTATGGCAGTGGCAGAAGGCGGTGAACCTCGTTGCGCCCAGCACGCTCGACGACATCTGGCACCGCCATTTGGCGGATTCGGCCCAGATCGTGCCGTTGGCGCAACGGGCTGCGGGGGTGTGGCTGGACATCGGATCGGGGGGAGGGTTTCCGGCCCTTGTGGTGGCTATCCTCAGGGCCGACCCCACCTACGCCCCCTCAGCAATCGCCACGGAAGTGCCCCGGAATCGCGTGATCATGGTCGAAAGTCACGCGAGGAAATGCGCATTCCTCAAGGAGGTGGCCCGCCAAACCGGCCTTGCTCAGGTGGTGGATATCCTGTCGACAAGAATCGAAAGCCTGACGATTCAAGATACATTGCAGATGCCAGCGGTCATTTCAGCGCGTGCGCTGGCTTCGCTCGATCGGCTTTTTGCCTACTCGGCACCGCTTTTCGGCCCGACCACCCTGGGTCTGTTCCTAAAGGGGCAAGGCGTAGAGGCCGAACTTGCCGAGGCCCGCAAGGGCTGGGCATTCGAGGCCGATCTGGTCCCGAGCGTTACGGAAACCGCCGGGCGCATCGTGGTCGTCAGGAAGCTCGCTGCGACTTGAGGCGAGGGGTTCAATGGCCCAAATCGGCCAAAGCAAAGGAATGATCCCGTGAGTGGCACGCTCCAAGGGGCCCAAGGGCCTCGCGTCATTGCGGTCGCCAACCAGAAGGGTGGCGTCGGCAAAACCACGACTGCCATCAACCTCGGTACGGCGCTGGCTGCGGTGGGAGAGAGGGTGCTGATCCTCGACATCGACCCGCAGGGCAACGCCTCGACCGGCGTCGGGGTGTCGATCGAGGCCCGCGGGCAGACGATGTTCGACGTGCTCTCCGGCAGCACCAGCATCGCCAAGGCGCAGATGCAGACCCTGGTGCCCAACCTGCACATCGTGCCGGCCAATGCCGACCTGGTGGGCCTGGAGACGGAACTCATCGAACGCGGCGACCGGCCCTACCGGCTTCGGGACGAGATCGCGCGGCTTCCGGGCGAGCTTGCGGCCATGGGCATCGCGCCGTTCAAGTACGTGCTGATCGACTGCCCGCCCTCTCTCAACCTGCTCACCCTCAACGCGATGGTGGGCGCTAATGCGGTGCTGGTGCCCGTGCAGTGCGAGTTCTTCGCCCTGGAAGGCATCTCGCAGCTCAAAGAGACCATCGACCAGATCCAGGGCTCTCTGAACCCGGGCCTGGAGATCCAGGGCGTGGTGCTGACGATGCACGACCCCCGGGTGAACCTGTCAAAGGAAGTCGCGGCGGAAGTGCGGGCGTTCTTCGGCGCCAAGGTCTACGAGACCATGATCCCGCGCAACATCCGGGTGGCGGAGGCACCTTCGCACGGCAAGCCGATCCTGCTCTACGACTACGACTGCGCAGGCAGCCAGGCCTATATCCGCCTCGCGGCCGAGATCATGGAGCGGGAACGGCAGCCGAAAGCGGCCTGATGGCCGAAGGCAAACAGCCGCCGGACAGAGCCAACTGACCGAGAGATACAGGATAAGCGATGATGTCACTGCCCGTACAGAAAGGCCGGCTTGGACGCGGACTGGCTTCGCTCATCGGCGAGGTGCCTTCCGCCGAGCAGCGCCTGCCGGCACACGGAGAGCAGCGCC
>JBDHTJ010000089.1:0-20660 GCA_039808585.1 Hyphomicrobiaceae bacterium
GTCATCTCCGGTGCGCTCAGCGTCAGCAGCTGGGCCTTGTCGACCAGCACCTCTTCCGCAGGCGAGGGCATCGGCGCCTTGAGGTAGTTGCGGAAGCCATCGGCCACCGGCTCGAGCACCGCGAAGCTGGCGACGTCCGTCTGCTCCTGCGAGGCATCCATGCGGCCGGGCGTGAACGGCACGGTCACGTCGTGGCCCGCCTTCTTCGCCGCCGCCTCGATGGCCACGGCACCGCCCAGCACGATGAGATCGGCCAGCGACACCTTCTTGCCGCCCTTCTGCGAGCCGTTGAAGTCCTTTTGGATCGCTTCCAGGCCTGCGAGCACCTTGCCAAGCTCGCCCGGCTCGTTGACGGCCCACCCCTTCTGCGGGGAGAGACGAAGGCGTCCGCCGTTGGCACCACCGCGCTTGTCGCTGCCGCGGAAGGTAGAGGCTGCGGCCCACGCCGTCTTGACCAGCTGTGCGACCGACAGGCCCGAACCCGAGATCTTCGCCTTGAGCGCGGCGATGTCCTTGTCGTCGATGAGCGGGTGATCGACCGCAGGAATGGGATCCTGCCAGAGCAAATCCTCTTTCGGCACCTCAGGCCCGAGGTACAGGCTCTTCGGCCCCATGTCGCGATGGATCAGCTTGAACCACGCACGCGCAAAGGCGTCTGCGAACTGCGCAGGGTTCTTGTGGAACCGGCGCGAGATCGGCTCGAATTCCGGATAGAAGCGCAGCGACAGGTCTGCGGTCGTCATCATCGGACGATGCTTCTTGGAAGGATCGTGCGCGTCCGGGATCATGTGCTCCGGCTTCACGTCCTTGGCGAGCCACTGGTTGGCACCGGCGGGGCTCTTCACCAACTCCCAGTCGTAGCCGAACAGCATGTCGAAGTAGCCGTTGTCCCACTTGGTGGGGTTGGGCTTCCAGGCGCCCTCGATGCCCGATGTCGTGGTGTCTATACCCTTGCCGGAGCCAAGCTTGTTGATCCAGCCGAGCCCCATCGATTCGAGCGGAGCAGCCTCGGGCTCGGGGCCGACGAGGGACGCATCACCAGCGCCGTGCGCCTTGCCGAAGGTGTGGCCACCAGCCACCAGCGCCACCGTTTCCTCCGCGCTCATCGCCATGCGCGCGAACGTCTCCAGCACGTCACGGCCCGATGCCACCGGGTCCGGCTTGCCGTTCGGCCCCTCGGGGTTGACGTAGATGAGGCCCATCTGCACGGCGGCAAGCGGATTTGCCAGTTCCCGGTCGCCGCTGTAGCGCTGGTCGCCGAGCCAGGTGTTCTCGCTGCCCCAGTAGATGTCCTCCTCGGGCTCCCACACGTCTGCCCGTCCGCCCGCGAACCCGAACGTCTTGAAGCCCATGGATTCCATGGCCACGTTGCCGGCCAGCAGCATGAGGTCGGCCCAAGAGATCTTGTTGCCGTACTTCTTCTTGATCGGCCACAGCAGGCGGCGCGCCTTGTCGAGATTGGCGTTATCCGGCCAGCTGTTGAGGGGGGCGAAGCGTTGCGTGCCGCTGCCGCCGCCACCGCGTCCATCGGTGACGCGATAGGTACCGGCGCTATGCCAGGCCATGCGGATGAAGAGTCCGCCGTAGTGCCCCCAGTCGGCCGGCCACCAGGGCTGGCTGTCGGTCATCAGGGCGACGAGATCCGCCTTCAGGGCCTTGTAGTCGAGCTTCTTGAATTCCTCGCGATACTTGAACGCCGCCCCCATGGGGTTCGACAGCGCCGAGTGCTGGTGCAGGATCTTCAGGTTCAGCTGGTTCGGCCACCAGTCGCGGTTCGACATGCCGCCTGCCGTCGTGTGGACGCGGACCCCGTGCATCACCGGGCACTTGCCTTCGCTTGCCATGTTGTCTCCGATTGTTGAATGGGATTTGCTCGACCTAGTTGGGGGGGTGAGCAAGCAATTTAGAATGGTTCTAATATATCGCCCAAGGCGAAGCAAAGCGCAAGGGCATGAGAAAGCCTGTGCATCGCCCGCGACTGCGGCGGCAGAGTGGCTCAAACGACGTCAGCCCTTGCCGCCGGCAACTTTCGCCCAGGTGTCGCGCAATCCCACCGTGCGATTGAAGACGAGCGCGCCGGTCTTCGACTCGCGATCTCGGCAGAAATAACCCTGCCGCTCGAACTGCACGGCCTCCTCCGCGCCCTGCGCCAGCGACGGCTCCACCTTCGCCCCTTTGAGGATCTCGAGCGAGTTGGGATTGAGCGCGCCGGCAAAATCGGATGCGTCGGGATCAGGCGCAGTGAACAGCTGATTGTAGACGCGCACCTCTGCATCGATCGCATCGGCAGCCGATACCCAGTGCAGCGTCGCCTGCACCTTGCGGCCGTCCGGCGGCGTATTGCCCCCGCGCGTGAGCGGATCATAGGTGCAGCGCAGTTCCACCACTTCGCCCGCAGCGTTCTTGATCGCCACTTTGCAGGTGAGGAAATAGGCGTAGCGCAGCCGCACCTCCTTGCCCGGGGTAAGCCGGTAGAACTTCTTCGGCGCATTCTCCATGAAGTCGTCCTGCTCCACGAAGATCTCGCGGCAGAACTTGATCTTGCGCGTGCCCAGCTCGGGCTTGTCGGGGTGGTTGACCGCCTCGAGTTCCTCCACCTGCCCCTCGGGATAATTCTCGATCACCACTTTCAGTGGGCGCAGCACGGCCATGCGGCGCTGAGCGTCGCGATTGAGGATTTCGCGGACACAGAACTCGAACAGCCCGTAGTCCACGACGCTGTTGGCCTTGGCGACACCGATGCGGCGCGCGAACTCGCGTAAGGCCTCGGCCGGCACGCCGCGGCGGCGCAGGCCGGCGAGTGTCGGCATGCGGGGATCGTCCCACCCCGTCACGTGGCCACCCTTCACCAGGCCCGTCAGCACGCGCTTGGAGAGCAGCGTGTAGGTAAGATTGAGGCGCGCGAACTCATACTGGCGCGGGCGCGACGGCACCGGCAGGTTCTCGATGAACCAGTCGTAAAGCGGCCTGTGGTCCTCGAACTCCAGCGTGCATATGGAATGCGTGACGCCCTCGATGGCATCCGATTGCCCGTGCGCGTAGTCATAGCTCGGATAGATGCACCACGCGTTCCCGGTCTTGGGATGGGTGGCATGCAGAATGCGGTAGAGCACGGGGTCGCGCAGGTTGATATTGCCCGAGGCCATGTCGATCTTGGCCCGCAGCACCCGCGCTCCATTGGGAAACTCCCCCGCACGCATCCGTTGGAAAAGATCGAGGTTCTCTTCCACGCTGCGATCCCGGAAGGGGCTGTTCTTGCCAGGCTCGGTCAGCGTGCCGCGCGCAGCCCGCATCTCCTCTTGCGACTGGTCGTCCACGTACGCCTTGCCAGCCCGGATCAGCAGCACGGCCCAGTCGTAAAGCTGCTCGAAGTAGTCTGACGCGTAGTAGACCATGTCGCCCCAGTTGAAGCCGAGCCAAGCCACATCGCGCTCGATGGCGTCGATGTACTCCTGCTCCTCCTTCGTGGGGTTGGTATCATCGAAGCGCAGGTTGCACTTGCCGCCGAACTCCTGGGCGATGCCGAAGTTGAGGCAGATGGACTTGGCATGTCCAAGGTGCAGGTAGCCGTTGGGCTCAGGCGGAAAGCGCGTGACGATGGACGTGTGCACACCGGCCTTCAGGTCCGCCTCGACGATGTCGCGGATGAAATCGCGCCCCGCCTCGCGGCCAGCAGCCTCTTCTCCAGTCATGCGTCGTAATTCCTTGCCATGCGTAGGTTTTCACGGGCGCCGGCGGGACCGGCAGTGGCAGCGGCCAGATCTCTGCCAAATCCGCGTGTCCGCGCCAAGACGGCTGCGGCGAGATGTGGTACAGGGGCCGCCGCATCAGCCATAGAAACAGAGCACCACCTTAAGCACATGACCAAGCCCGTCGTCACGCGCTTTGCGCCCTCGCCCACCGGCTATCTCCACATCGGAGGGGCGCGCACGGCGCTGTTCAACTGGCTCTACGCGCGCCACACCGGCGGCAAGTTCCTGCTGCGCATCGAGGACACCGACCGCGAGCGGTCCACGGAAGGCGCCATTCGCGCTATTCTCGACGGCCTCAAGTGGCTGGAACTCAATTGGGACGGCGAGCCGCTCTACCAGTTCGGCCGGGCTGCCCGGCACCGCGAGGTCGCGCTGCAGTTGCTGGCCGAGGGCAAGGCCTACCGCTGTTACCTCAGCGCAGCCGAACTCGAGGCCATGCACAAGGCCATCCAGGACGAGCGTGAGCTTGCCAAGGCCGAGAAGCGGGCCCCGCGCGGGCCGCAGACGATCCAGAGCCCATGGCGCGACCGCGATCCGGTTGAAGCCCCTGCCGGGGCGCCGTTCGTGATCCGCCTCAGGGCGCCGCGCGAAGGCGAGACGATCATTGACGACAGGGTGCAGGGCCGCGTCGTGGTGCCCAACACGCAGCTCGACGACATGATCATCCTGCGCAGCGACGGCACACCGGTCTATAACCACGCCGTCGTCGTCGACGACCACGACATGGGAATTACGCACGTCATCCGCGGCGTCGACCATCTCACCAATGCCGCGCGCCAAGTGATGATCTACAGGGCCATGGGCTGGGACCTGCCGACCTTCGCGCACGTGCCCCTGATCCACGGGCCCGACGGCGCCAAGCTTTCCAAGCGGCACGGAGCGCTCGGTGTCGAGGCCTACCGCGCCATGGGCTTCCTGCCGCAGGGCTTGCGCAACTACCTCGTCCGGCTCGGCTGGAGCCACGGCGACGACGAGATCTTTCCGACCGAGCAGGCCATCGCCTGGTTCGACATCGACGACATCAACAAGGCGCCAGGGCGCCTCGACTTCGCCAAGCTCGCCGACGTCAACGGCCACTACGTACGTCAGGCCAGCGAAGCCGAGCTGCTCGAGCGTCTGGGCGCCATGCTGGCCGAGACCGAGGGCGGCGCCGAGATCGAAGCCCGGATGGTGGAGGTGGGCGAGGAGAAGATCGCGCTCGCCCTCCCGGCCCTGAAAGAGCGTGCCAAGACACTGAAGGACATCGTCGATGGCCTCGGCTACCTGCTGGCACGAAGGCCCCTGCAGCCCGACGAAAAGGCGCAGAAGCTTCTCGATGCCGAGGGCAAGGCGACGCTTGCAAAGCTGCTGCCAGTGCTCGACGGGCTTGCCACCTGGCAGGCCGTGGAGATCGAGGGGGCCGTTCGTACATTCGTCGAGTCGACTGGGCTGAAGCTCGGGAAGGTGGCCCAGCCCTTGCGCGCGGCCTTGACGGGCCGGGCGGTGTCGCCGCCCATCTTCGACGTTATGACCATCCTTGGCCGCGACGAGGCTCTGGGCCGCATCGCAGACCAGGCGGCAACCTGAGGCTGTGGCTTTTTGCTAAGCAAAAAATTTAGCCTTTCGTTGCACAGTGCGGGGCCAAGAAACCAAGCGATAACGGGCTTGTGTCATCGCTTGCCGCACCGCGAAATGTATAATAGGCATGCACACCTGCGCAGCTGCCTGAGGGGAAGGCAGGCCCTCCGGTCCGAAGGCTTCAAGCTGCGCCGCTGCTTCAAAGGACGCGCGTCATGAATGCCAAAGATGCCAATGCCGATAAGGTTGCAACTCTCTCCATCGGCGGCAATCGCCAGGCGCAGATGCCCATCCGATCCGGCACCGTTGGCCCCGACGTGATCGACGTCGGCCGCCTTTATCGCGATACCGGCTGCTTCACCTACGACCCTGGCTTCACCTCGACCGCCAACTGCAGCTCCAAGATCACCTACATCGACGGTGACAAGGGCCAGCTGATGCATCGCGGCTACTCGATCGACGACCTCGCCATGAAGTCGAACTTCCTCGAGGTCTGCTACCTGCTGCTCAATGGCGAGCTGCCCACGAAGAGCCAGTACGAGACGTTCCGTACAACGATCACGCGCCACACCATGGTGCATGAGCAGATGACACGGTTCTTCACCGGCTTCCGCCGCGACGCCCACCCCATGGCCATCATGTGCGGCTCGGTCGGCGCGCTCTCGGCTTTCTACCACGACAGCACCGACATCAACGATCCGCAGCAACGCGTGATCGCCAGCCACCGTCTCATCGCCAAGATGCCGACCATCGCCGCGATGGCCTACAAGTACTCGGTCGGCCAGCCCTTCATCTATCCGCGCAACGACCTCGACTACACCTCGAACTTCCTGCAGATGTGCTTCGCCGTTCCGTGCGAGCCCTACGTGGTGAACCCGATCGTTTCGCGCGCGCTCGACCGCATCCTGATCCTGCATGCAGATCACGAGCAGAACGCCTCCACCTCGACCGTGCGTCTGGCCGGCTCGTCGGGCGCAAACCCGTTCGCCTGCATCGCGGCCGGCATCGCGTGCCTCTGGGGCCCCGCCCACGGTGGCGCCAACGAGGCAGCGCTCAAGATGCTGGAGGAGATCGGCACCGTTGATCGCGTGCCCGAGTACGTCAAGAAGGCGAAGGACAAGAACTCCGAGTTCCGCCTGATGGGCTTCGGCCACCGCGTCTACAAGAACTACGATCCGCGCGCCAAGGTGATGCAGCAGACCTGCCACGAGGTGCTCGATGCGCTCGGCGTCAAGGACCAGCACATCCTGCAGGTGGCCATGGAGCTGGAGCGCATTGCGCTGCAGGACGATTACTTCGTCGAGAAGAAGCTCTATCCAAACATCGATTTCTACTCGGGCATCACTCTGCGGGCGATGGGCTTCCCGACCTCGATGTTCACGGCGCTCTTCGCCGTGGCGCGCACTGTGGGCTGGGTGTCGCAGTGGAAGGAGATGATCGAGGATCCGGAGCAGAAGATCGGCCGTCCTCGCCAGCTCTACATCGGCCCGGCTGAACGCCCCTTCGTGCCCATGGAGAGCCGCGGCTGATCCAGCCGCCAGAGCTGCTCTCGGCTCCGATACGATCTCATCAAGGGCAGCCAGGGGCTGCCCTTTCTCATCGTCAAACGCGGATCGTGCCTGCACGACCGGCGCGCGCATAGCGCAGCACGATGCTCGCAGCCGCCTCGCTCGGCGTGCCCGAAGGCAACTTCATGCGCTCCATCATCCGCTTCATGCCGACAATCTGCTTGGTACGTGCGGGCGTATCCGACAACAGCGGCATCAGCGCCGCGGCGATATTGGTCGGCGTGCAGTACTCCTGGATGAGCTCGGGCACGATGCGCTCGCCCAGGATCAGGTTCATCAGCGTGATGCTGTCCGCCGTGATCAGGCGGCGCAGCACCGGCACCATGATCGGCTCCACCTTGTAGCCAACCACCATCGGCGTCCCTGCCAGCGCCAGTTCCAGCGTGACGGTCCCTGACGCCGCCAGCGCCGCCCAGGCACACTTGAAGGCGCGGAACTTGTCATCCTCGCCCACGATCAGATGCGGGCGCTTTGGCCAGGATGCGATCTGCTCTTCAACGAGCCCTCGCACGCTCTCCACCACCGGAACCCCGATCTCGATGTCACCCGTCATCTCGATGAGCCGCTTCAGCCCTTCGCCGAAAGGCTGCATCAGGCGCTTCACTTCCGACGAGCGGCTGCCCGGCAGCACGATCACGAACGGCTTTTCCGCATCGAGGCCGAGTTTCTGGATGAACGGTGCCGTATCCAGCGCATCGATCCACGCGATGCGCTCGGTCAGCGGGTGACCGACGTAGCTGCACAACGGGCCGCCGAGCCGTTCGTGCGCGGCCGGCTCGAACGGGAGCAGGCCCAGCACGTGGTCCACGTAGGCCTTCATCTTGCGCGCCCGCCCCGATCGCCAGGCCCAGACGCTGGGCGAAACGTAGTCGACGATGGGAATATCCGGCGCCCGCTTGCGGATGCGCTTGGCGATCGGATGCGTGAATTCGGGACTGTCGATGATCACGACCACATCGGGTCGCGCGGCGATTGCCGCATCGACCGTCTGGTAGACGCGCCGCATGAGTTGCGGCAGCCTCGCGAGGATGGCGCCGATGCCCATCACCGCCACCTCGTGCATCGGAAACAGTGACTGCAGCCCCTGCGCCTCCATCAGCGGACCGCCCACGCCGTCGAAGCGCAGCCGGCGGTATCCGCCCGCGGCCTTCAGTGCCGCCATCAGCTTGGCGCCTAGCGCGTCGCCCGAATGCTCTCCGGCCACGAGGAAGATGTTGTAATCCTGGATACGCTTGGCCGTGTCGCGGACGACACGCGTATGCGCCTCGATGTTCATGAGCCCTCCCCGCAAGTTCGGCTCTCGCACACGACTAAAAAAAGCCCGAGTGCGTCGGCGATGGGGCCGGCCTCGCTCCACGCCTGCAGTACGGCCGCCTTACCCGCAACGGCAACGCCCGCCAGGCCCTGCGCCGCCGCCTTCTCCAGAATCACGCGCGGCGTGAGGCCATCGGCAACGGCAGCCGTGAGCACCAGCGCGCCAACGCGCCGGCCAAGCCCCCACTGCCGCAGCTGCCCCACCCTCTCGAGCATCGCTTCCAACCCTTCCCGGGCCTCGACGGCAAGCACGTAGGCCCGGGTGATGACGACACTGCGACCAGTATTGAGGCCCGCGAGGCGGGTCACCGCCACCAGCCCCTTCTCGATGTCAGCCGTATCCTGCCCTGAAGGCTGCACACGGCCTGCACAGTGCCCCTTGTGTGGCGCCGCCCTTCTGAGTGCCCGAGCCAGCAGGTCTGCCGCCGCGCCCTGCATCGCCTCTGCCCTATGCGCCACGATCGCAAGCCCCACCGCATCGGCTTTCCGCACGGTCTCGTCGCGGTCGATGAGCAACGCCCGGCCAGCCTCGAGAACGACGCCGGCAAGCCCCGCCGCCTGCAGGCCATCGATCGTGCGCGTGCCGATCACAGGCATGTCGACACGCAGTTCCTGCCCGGGCTTCGGGCCCTTCGCAAGAATACCAGCAGGCGCCGACGCTTCTTGCGATCGAGCATCAGCGACGAGCCGCGCCAGCATGCGGTCTGTGCCCTCTGCGCCCTCGATCGCCAGCACGCTTCCCTCACGCACGACGACAGCCTGTCCCGCATCGAGTGGCCCCAGCAGCTGACGTACCGCGAAGGCCACCACCGCATCCTTGTCGCCGGTTGGAGACAGCGATACAGCGCCCAGTGTGCCGGAACCGGCGAGCAGATCCGGCGCCACTTCGTGCGCGCCCTTTACGGTCAGGCCGTAGTGCTCGAACACGCGTACGACGCGCGTCAGGACGCTGTCGTCCCCGCCGCGCAACATGCGCAGAACCTGCGGCAGCACGCGAAAGAAGCCCAGATCGGGGCGAAGCTTGAAAAGGTTGGGCCGCGTGACGCCGCCCGCGATCACCATGACGCCGCCGCCCTTCGTGCGCAGCGTCTCGAGCATCAGGCCCACCTGTCCCCAGTTGGCCCATGTGTGCGGGAAGCGCGTGATGCTGTCGTCGGCCTCGCCGATCACGCCGACGATATGCACCTGCCCGCCCCGCGCGACTACGCTCTCAGCGATGAGCGTGGGAAGCCGGCCGCCACCTGCGAGGATGCCGATCGTGGGCGGCATGGCGGCGCGTCAGGCGTCGGCGTGCGGAACGCAGATCGAGCGCTTTCCGCCTTCGCGGATGAACGCCACGATCTCCTGGACAATCGGGTGGTCGGAGAATTCCTGCGACACGTCCTCCATGCGCTCCATCAAGGTGCCTTCGTTGGCAAAGAGCGCGCGATAGGCGCGGCGCAGGCTGTGGATGTCCTCGCGCGAGAAGCCGCGCCGCTGCAGGCCTACGATGTTGAGCCCTGAAAGGTAGGCGCGATTGCCCAGTGCCATGCCATAGGGAATGAGGTCGTTCTCCAGGCCGGACATGCCGCCAAGGAACGAGTGCGCACCAACGCGCGCGAACTGGATCACCGCCGCGCCGCCGCCCAGGATGGCGAAGTCACCCACGCTGCAATGGCCCGCCAGCATCACATTGTTCGAGAAGATCACGTTGCTGCCCACGTGGCAGTCGTGCCCGACGTGACTGTTGGCGAGAAAGGCGCAGCGGTTGCCCACGGTGGTCGACATGCCGCCGCCGGCGGTGCCGGGGTTCATCGTGACGCCCTCGCGGATCAGGCACTCCTCGCCGATTTCGAGGGTGGAGACCTCGCCCTTGTACTTGAGGTCCTGCGGCTGATGCCCGATGGAGGCGAATGGAAACACCTTGGTACGGGCGCCGATGCTGGTCTTGCCGGCCACTACGACGTGGCTCACAAGCTCGACACCATCAGCGAGCGCTACATCCGGGCCCACATGACAGAAGGGACCGATGCGCACACCGGTCCCGAGCTTTGCCCCATCCTCGACGATCGCGGTGCGATGAACCTCAGGCTTTGACATCGTTCGGGTCCAGGATCATGGCGCTGACTTCTGCCTCCGCCACGACCTGACCGTTGACCTTCGCGGTGCAATCGAAGCGCCAGGCGCGACCGCGGCTGCGGATCTTCTTCACATGATAATGGAGGACATCGCCCGGCAGCACCGGTTTGCGGAACTTCGCGCGATCTATCCCCATGAAATAGACGAGCTGCGGCTTGTACTCTGCCGCCCCTTGCATGCTGTGCACGCACAGAGCGCCGGCGGTCTGCGCCATGCCCTCGATGATCAGCACGCCCGGCATCACCGGGAAGCCAGGGAAGTGGCCCTGGAAAAATGGCTCATTGATGGTGACGCACTTGATGCCGATGCCGCTTTCGTCGCGGTCCATCTCGATCATGCGATCGACGAGCAGGAATGGATAGCGGTGCGGAAGGAGGTTCAACAGCTTGACGGTGTCCGCAGCGCCCAGCGCCTTTTTTTCCACCACGGTATCGCTCATTTCCGGTCGGGCCTCCAAAACCCAATTCGACTTGCAACAGTGCCCGCACGCAAAGGGCGACAGGCTTTACTTCCTCACGTCGGCTCGTCCGTAGAGCTCTTGTCGTCGGCGCTGCGGCGCCCGAGGCGCTGCAGGACCGCAACCTGCCGGCCGAACTCCCGGAAGGGCACGGCAGGCGTGCCGGCCACGCGCGCGCCGGGAGGGACATCGTCCTTCACGTGCGAGCCACCCGCCACCTGCGCGCCCATGCCGATCTTGATGTGACCGACGGCGCCCGACTGGCCACCCATCACCACGAAATCGGCAAGCTCCGCGGACCCGGATATACCAACCTGGCCCACGATCACGCAGTTACGTCCGATAACGACGTTGTGCCCGATCTGTACCAGATTATCAATTTTGGTGCCCTGGCCGATGATAGTGTCCTTAAGAGCCCCGCGATCGACACAACTATTGGCACCGATCTCCACGTCGTCCTGGATGATCACGCGGCCGATCTGCGGCACTTTCAGGTGGCCTTTTGCGCCCATGGCGAACCCGAAGCCGTCCTGGCCGATGCGCACCCCGGCATGCAGAATGACCCGGTCCCCCACCAGCGCGTGGGTTAGCGACACCCCGGGCCCGATGTAGGAATCCCTGCCGATCGTCACGCGGTAGCCCACCACGGCACCAGCCGCCACCACGCTGCCACGCCCCACCTGCGCCTCGCGCCCTACCACGGCACCGGCCTCGATGCGGGCACCCTCTTCGATGCTGGCGGTTGGATGCACAAGCGGGTCGCCTGGCTCGCTCAAGGCCGTCAGCGGCCGCATCGCCTCCGGATAGAACGCCGCGAGTGCCTGGGCGAAGGCGCGATAGGGCTGGGCGATGGGCAACGCTACCGTACCTGCCGGCACCCGCGCGGCGAATGCCGGAGCGATCAGGCAGGCCGACGCCTTCGTCCCCGCGAGCTGCGGCATGTACTTGCGGTTGTCGAGGAAGGAAATGTGGCCCGGCCCCGCCTCACCGAGCGGGCGAACGTCCGTGATGAGCAGGTCGGCGTCGGCGCCTTCGGGAAGCGCCACGCCAAGCTTGGACGCGAGCTGCCCGAGCGGAATCGGTGCCGATCTGTTGTAGAAGCCGGGATGTTCCATGAGGGCCTCCGTCAGGGTCACGAGCCCCATCATCTTGCTCGCGTCAGGCAGGGATCGCCGGGGGCGGCCCTCGATGCGACACCGGCACGAGGCCCGATGACGCCACGGAGGATGAAGAGGATGGAAAAAAGTCTTTGAGTTGCCTGTAAGCCGGGCGGGGGCCGGTGGCAAGCCTCGATGCTGTTCTATCCCACGCCGCGTCGGACACCCCGCCAAGGGTATCGGCGCGCAACTGGCACCCCTGCGAGATGACCGCAAAAGCCATGCGCGCTCGCAGCCGGGCCGCAGTTGCCGTCCACGCAGGGCGGCCGCCGGCTAGCTTCTGGCCGACGCACTGCCGGGTCTGCCTTCTGGCAAAACGAGGAGGCGATATGGGATCGTCACAGAAGAACGGCGCCAACCGGTCAGGGCAGGCGCCGTCGCAATCTCTACAGTAAGCACGCGTCCTCAGAACTTCGTCGATGCACCGAAGCGGATCAGCTGCTCCTTGTCGTAGGCTTCCTTCACGATAGCCTTGCCGACGTCGAGGCGCAGCGGCCCGAGCGGCGAATTCCACAGCAGGCTCACGCCGGCCGCCACCCGCACGGAACTGCTGTCTGCGAGGCAGAGGTCAGTGGGCAATGCACTGCCACAGGTACTACCCTGGTTGTTCAACTTCTTCGCGCCCGCGCCTGCCCCATAAAGCGAACCCGCGTCTACGAAGGCCGCAAGGCCCATGCCGACTTCTTCGGATACGTACGGGATCGGGAAGCGCACTTCCGCGGTCGTCGCCCAGAAGGAATCGCCGCCAAGCGCGTCGCCGGTCGTCAAGTCGCGCGGGCCGATGCCGGCGCGATTGAAGCCGCGGATAGTCTCGCCGCCCTTATAGAACATGTCGAGCAGACGCACGTCCTGGCCACCCCAACCTGCGATGTAGCCGGCCGTCGCACGCGCCACGAAGGTGACCTTGTCGGCGATCGGATAATAGTACCGGCCTTCAGCCGTGAAGCGGTAGTACTGCACGTCGCCGCCAAGACCAGCGAGTTCGCCCGTACCGAGCAGATAGTAGCCCGACGTGGGATTCTTGGGATGATTGCGCTGATCGTAGACGAGGCTGGCGCCGTAGGCCGACGTGATGTAGCTGCCTTCAGCCTGCTTGATGGCTAGCGACGCCGTCGTCTGCACGTCCTGGATGGTGTTGTAGGTCAGCGTGTAGCTATGCGTCAGCCACAGGTTCTCGGCCAGCGGGAAACCGAGACGGACCGAGCCGCCGGTGCTGCCCGAGGAGAACTGCTGGTAGCTGGAGTACATCACCTGCTTGTGGAACAGGTCGAAGCCCGCCGAAATGTTGCGATCGAGGAAGCGGGGTTCGGTGAAGCTCAGATCCGCCTGCAACCGCTCCATCGAGCCTGACAACTTCAGGCGCAGGAACTGCCCACGGCCCATCAGGTTGCGCTCGGAGATGCTGATGTCGCCGATGACGCCTTCCGCCGTGGAGTAGCCGGCACCGAACGACAGCTCACCCGTAGACTGCTCGGTCACCTCCACATCCAGCACCACGCGATCAGGCGCAGACCCGGGACGGCGCTTAATTTCCACCGCCTTGAAGAAACCGATATCCTGAAGGCGCTTCTTGGCCTTGTCGACCATCAGCGGATTGAAGGCGTCGCCCTCAGCGAGCCGGAACTCACGCCGGATGACATAATCGCGGGTACGCGTATTGCCGTTGATGTTGATGCGCTCGATGTAGACGCGCGGCCCTTCGTCGATCGTATAGGTGACGTTGATTGCCCGCGCACCCGGATCACGCGAAGCCTTCGGACGAACACGGGCAAACGGGAAGCCCTGCTCCGACACGAGCAGCGTCAGCCGCTCGACCGTCTTGTCCATCTGCGCCTGATTGTAGAGCTTGCCGGGTTGGGTCAGCATTTCGCCGCGCAGCGCGCCGGCATTCACGGAGGCCAGCAGGGACTCGATCTCGACCGAGCCGAAATTATACACCACGCCTTCGTCCACCACGAAGGTGATGTAGAAGCCCGAGCCGTCGCGATCGAGTTCCGCATTGGCGGAAACAACGCGAACGTCCGCGTAGCCGTTCTTCAAGTAGTACTGGCGCAGCAGTTCGCGATCAAGCGCCAGCCGATCCGGATCATAGACGTTCGTGCTCTTGAGGAAGTCGAACAGGCCCGACTGGCTCGTCGTGATGATGTCGCGCAACTGCGAATCCGAGAATGCGCGGTTGCCGATGAAATTGATGGCCTTGACCTTGGTCGCCCCGCCTTCATCGATCTCGAACACCACGTTCACGCGGTTGCTGTCGAGTTCGATCAGCTTGGGAGACACGGTTGCAGCAAAGCGGCCTTGCCGACGATAGACGTCGAGCACACGCTGCACGTCGGCCTGCACCTTGGCGCGGGTGAACACCGCGCGCGGCTTCAACTGTACCTCGTTTTCGAGAGTGGCCTTGTCGACCTCGCGATTGCCCTCGAAGGCAACCTGGTTGATCACGGGATTCTCTTGCAGCCGGATGATCACCACCGGGCCTTCCCGGTCGATCTGCACGTCGGAGAA
This sequence comes from Hyphomicrobiaceae bacterium, assembly GCA_039808585.1. Taxonomy (GTDB): domain Bacteria; phylum Pseudomonadota; class Alphaproteobacteria; order Rhizobiales; family Hyphomicrobiaceae; genus AWTP1-13. The sequence goes on from JBDHTJ010000089.1 coordinate 14,432, forward strand.
AAGACCGGTCGCAAACAGCGACTTGATCGAAGCATCGACGCGGCTTGCATCGTAATTGTCGCCGATGCCGAAGCGCAGATAGGTGCGCACGGTTTCCGGCTCGACACGGCGATTACCCACGACGCGGATTTCCCGCACCGGGCCGCTCTGTGCGAATGCAGTCTGTGCGGTGACGACAGGCTCGACCGCGGCCAGCGCGAACAGCGCCAGCACGAAGGCCAAGATGTGCCGCCAGTCCCCCGACTTGCGCATCCCTAAGAGAAGCATCCCTGGGTTTGCCTTTCCCTCGCGCCATTCCCCTCGACTACGCGACACGAACCGTCGGCGCGGATACGTGCAGCCGGGCTTCTTACGCCTTCACCGCCTTTGCCCACCGTATTCCAGCTCCAGGCCGGAACACCAAAGACTGCTTAGGTTTTTCCGGGCCAACCTCGCCCAGACACAAGAAACCTTGAGCAAAGTCTTAACGATTCACGAACCCTCTTGGAAGTGGCAAGTTTACGCCATCCAGAATGATTCTCGCCCCTTCTCAACCGCTACCGGTGATCCAACGCTTGACGATCCCGAGATCGTTCCAAGTGGCGAAAATCATCAGGGCCAGCACCAGCGCCAGACCAATGCGGAAACCGATTTCCTGGCTACGCTCGCTCAGCGGGCGCCGACGCACAGCCTCGATGGCATAAAACAGCAGGTGGCCGCCATCCAGCAGCGGCACTGGGAACAGGTTTATCAACCCGATACTGACGGACAGTACAGCCGTAAGTTGCAGAAGCGGCATGAAACCATCGCTTGCGACCTGTCCCGAAACCTCCGCGATACGGATCGGCCCACCCACCTGGTCCGCCGACTCCCGCCCCATGATTACATCGTTCAGATAACCCAGCGTACGGCTGACGATGAACCCCGTCTGCTTCACACCCATCCCGAGGGCCTCGATCGGCCCGAAACGGCGCACTTCCCAGTCCTTGGCGGAATTCGTATTGCGGCGGATGCCGATCACGCCCTGGCGCAACTTGTTGCCGAAGCGGTCGGAGATCTCTTTGCGATCGGGCGTCGCCTTAAGCACGACGAGCTTGCCGGCGCGGTTGACCTCGAAGGTCAGTTCACGGTCGGCATTGCTCGAGACGATGCGTTGCATGTCGCCGAAGCTGTCGATGGCCTCGCCGTTGATGGATACGATGAGGTCGCCCGCCTTGAAGCCGGCACGGGCGGCGGCGCCATCGGCAACCACGTCGTCGACCCGCGGTGCAGTAACCGGCATGCCGAAGATGGCAAAGGTCGCGGCGAAAATCGCAATAGCCAGCAGGAAGTTGGCAATCGGGCCTGCCGCGACGATCGCAGATTTGGCCCACAGCGGCTTGGTGTGGAACGCCCCCTCGCGCTCCTCCGGCGTCATACGCTGGAGTGCGTCCTTGGAGGGAACGCTGGCTCCGTTCTCGTCATCCGCAAATTTGACGTAGCCGCCCAGAGGGATCCAGCACAGCTTCCAGCGCGTGCCCTGACGGTCGTAGAAACCGAAGATCTCCTTGCCGAACCCGATGGAGAAGGCCTTCACCTTCACCCCGCACCAGCGGCCGACCAGGAAATGGCCAAGCTCGTGGATGAACACCACCACGGTCAGCACGAACAGGAACGGCAGAAGCTTGCCGAAGATACCTTGTAGCCCGCCCAGTCCCTGCCCGATCAAATCCATCTCGGCTCGTCTCCTGCTGTTCTTGCCGCGCCGCGGACTGCTCCGCGCCCGATCCATCGATTGGTGACGCAATTCGGCATGGGTTATTTAGGACGAACCCGGCCCGATTGCGACAGTCGATGTCCCATTGCCCGCATTAATGTTGATCCACCAACGTCGGCCGGACCGCACCACGCGCCTCTCTAAAGCGAGGCCGCTGTCGCCGTCCGACGTGGCGACTGAAGCAAATCCGAAGCCAACAGCTCTGCCCCGATCCGGCGCCCGCCTGCATCCGCGGTAAGCACGGCCTCGACATCTCCAAGCGACTTCGCCAGCCCTGCCCGCTCCGCCCGCTCCATCGTCTCTTCCACCAGTTCGGCGATTTGAAGGAAGCCTATCCTTTGCTGGAGGAAGGCATCGACCGCTATCTCGTTGGCAGCGTTGAGGATTGCTGGCATCGCCCCACCCTGCACCAGGGCCTGTCGGGCAAGCATCAGGCAGCGGAAGCGGCCTTCGTCCGGGGCCTCGAAGGTGAGGGATGACAACGCCACGAGATCCAGCCGCGGCGTGGGCGTTTGCATCCGCGCCGGCCACGTCAGCCCTAGCGCGATCGGCGTACGCATGTCCGGGGCGCCCAGTTGCGCCAGCACCGAACCGTCCCGGAATGCGACGAGGGCGTGCACGATCGACTGCGGATGAACCACCACTTTGAGCTGCTCGGGCGCAACGGGGAAAAGGTGATACGCCTCGATCAGCTCGAGCCCCTTGTTCATCAAGGTGGCACTGTCGATGGTGATCTTGCGCCCCATGCTCCAGTTGGGATGGCGCAGCGCCGCCTCCGGCGTCGCGGATTTAAGGCGTGCCGCCTCCCACGTGCGGAAGGGCCCACCCGAGGCGGTAAGGAAGATGCTCTCGACCGAATCGAGGGGAGCGCCCGCCAACGCCTGGAACACGGCCGAGTGTTCTGAATCGATCGGGACAAGCTCCGTGCCAGCCGCCCGGACGGCTTGCATGAACACCGGGCCCGCACACACAAGGCATTCCTTGTTGGCCAGTGCAACGCGCCGCCCTTGCGCCACGGCCGCCAGCGTCGGCTCGAGGCCTGCCGCCCCCGCGATTCCGGCAACGACGCAGTCGGCCTCGATCTTGGCAGCGTCCAGAAGCGCCAACGGCCCCGCCGCGGCCGTGACACCGCTGCCGGCCAGCAGTTCCTTCAGGGCGCCATAACCGCCCGGATCGGCCACAGCAGCATAGCGCGCACCGAGGGCGCGGGCATCCCGCGCAAGGCTCTCCACATCACGATTGGCCGTCAGGGCCACCACCTCGAACCGCTCGGGATTGCGCCGCAACAAGTCCACGGTGCTTTGGCCCACCGAGCCCGTTGCTCCGAGCACGGACACGCGCTTGCGGCCCTGGCTCGGCGTCGAAGGTGCGGGACTGGTGTGCAATTGATCCTCGCGGGGGAGATCAGGGTCCGATGAGCAGGGCGCGGGCGGGGGAGTAGATGTTCACGAGCAGGGCGGCAAGGCCCACGGCCAACGCCGCTGCAACCAGCCCATCGACCCGATCCATGACGCCGCCATGGCCCGGGATGATGTTGCTCGTATCCTTTACGTGGAAATGCCGCTTCAGCGACGACTCGAAAAGGTCTCCTGCCTGCGCCACCACCGCCAACAATCCGGCGATCATCGCAAGGCGCAGCATGGAGGCCTGCGGCAGCACCAAGGCATAGAGACCACCGAACACCGCGCTTCCGACAATCGCGCCGCCCAGCCCCGACCATGTCTTGTTCGGCGACACGGCCGGCCACAGCTTCTTGCCACCGATCAGGCGTCCCGCGACGAAAGCCGACACATCGGTTGCCACCACCACGACCACCAGGAAGCCGATGGCGAGCAGACCCAGGCTCAGGTCCGAGCGCAGCCATATCAACGCGATCGAAGGCAGGCCTGCGTAGAACACGCCGAGCGCCGAAAAGATGCTGGGGCCGCCGATGCTCAACAGCAGGACGAGGATGGCACCGATGACGACGAGCATCACGCCGAGCCCCGGCCAGCCGAGCGCGGCCAGGATGGCCGCAATGCCCGCAGCGGCGATATGAACGCCAGCGGCAGCATCTATGCCCGAACCGCGCACAAGCCGGCTCCATTCCCAGCTCAACGCGACGGCCACTGCCACCACCAGGCAATAGAAGGGCACAGGGCCGGACAGAATCACGCCAGCCGCCACCACCGCCATCACGATGCCCGAGAGGAGGCGCACCGGAAAATCTGCGCCCAGCCCGCTTCCGGCCCCTGGCTGTGGCATCGCCGGCTCCGTGCCGGTGTCTTCAGCCTCGTTCATGGTCCCGCCTTGCTGGCTCACATCAGACGCGAGGCATACTACGCCTAGCCCGCCGGATGCGGAACAACCCCGCCGAACCGCCGCTCGCGCTGCGCATACTCCGCGATTGCCTCCTCCAGGTGCTCCCGGCCGAAGTCGGGCCACAGCACCGGGCTGAACACGAACTCGGTGTAGGCACACTGCCAGAGAAGGAAGTTGGAGAGCCGGACCTCGCCGCTGGTGCGCACCAGAAGCTCAGGGTCGGGAATGCCAGCCGTATCCAGCGCGCCGGAGAGCATTTCTGGGGTGATGTCCTTTGGATCGATCTCGCCGCGCACCGCACGCTCTGCGAGGCGTTGGGCGGCCTTCGTGATCTCTGCCCTGGCACCGTAATTGAAGGCGATGATGAGATTGAGGGAGGTATTGCCGGAGGTGAGATCCACCGCTTCCTCGATCAGCGCGCGCAACTCGCTGTCTAAGCCTTCGCGCTCACCGATCACGCTGATGCGCACACCGTTCTGATGCAACTCTGCAAGGTCGCCCCGAATGAAGCGCTTGATGAGGCCCATCAGGTCCTCGACTTCCTCGGCCGGCCGCGTCCAATTCTCCGAAGAGAACGAAAACAGCGTCAGGTGTCGAATGCCGAGATCCGTCGCAGCCCGCACCGTACGGCGCACGGCTTCCACGCCACTGCGGTGCCCCATCGAGCGCGGCAGCTTGCGCTGTGCAGCCCAGCGGCCGTTGCCGTCCATGATGATGGCGACGTGGCGCGGCACCTTGGTGCCCGCCTGCCATGCTCCCGTCTGCCGATGTTTGTTCATAAATAGGCTTTGCGCGCTTTCAGAAGCACAGGATGAAGCGGAAAGCCTCCACGGGCCGCCGCAGCGATATCAGGGCATCTCCACAAACCACGGGCAATTCGTGTGTGTCCAGCCCCTCGTTCACGGGATGCAAGCGGCCGGGCCGTCATTCTTCAACTCCGGATTGCCGGCAAGCCCCTGCCACATACGGACTGCAATCAGACCTGCTTGATCTCGGCTTCCTTGGCGACCAGCACCTGGTCGACCTCCTTGATCATCTTGTCCGTCAACTCTTGCACCTTGGCGCTGTCCTTGTGGTGCTCGTCCTCGCTGATGTGCCCATCCTTGTCGAGCTTCTTCAGAAGCTCCATGCCGTCGCGGCGCACGTTGCGGATGGCAACCTTGGCCGTCTCGGAGTACTTGTGCGCGATCTTCACCAGTTCCTGCCGGCGCTCCTGGTTCAAGGCAGGGATCGGCAACCGAATGAGCGAGCCATCGATGATCGGATTGAGCCCCAGATTGGATTCTCTGATGGCTTTCTCCACCGCCGACACCTGGCCCCTATCCCATACCTGCACCGAGATCGTGCGGGCATCCGGCGTGGACACCGTCGCCACCTGGTTGATTGGCATGCGCGAGCCGTAAACCGTCACCACCAGCGGATCGAGCAGATGCGTGCTGGCCCGGCCCGTCCGCAGGCCGGACAATTCCTTCTTCAGCGTATCGATGGCGCCTCTCATGCGGCGCTCGAATTCCTTGATGTCGAATTTCTGCACGGCCATGGCGAGGTCCTCGGCAATGTGTTGGCGCTCCGCGCGCCCTCGACGATCCCGCGGATACTATGCGGCGAGCCTCGTCAGGGCGCATGCGTGACGAGAGTAGCCACCGCCGTTCCGCGCAGCACTTTCAAGAGATTGCCCGGTTCGTCGAAGGAGAAGACAATTACCGGAAGTTTGTTGTCCCGGGCAAGCGCGATGGCGGCCCCGTCCATGACTTTGAGATCCCGGGCGAGGACTTCGCTGTAGGTCAGCCGCTCATAGCGCACGGCTGTCGGATCCTTCTTCGGGTCCGCCGAGTAGATGCCGTCCACCTGGGTCGCCTTCGCCATCGCATCGCAGCGCATCTCGACGGCCCGCAGCGCCGCGGTGGTGTCTGTCGTGAAGAAGGGGTTGCCGGTCCCGGCCGCAAAGATCACCACGCGCTTTGTCTCGAGGTGGTGCAGCGCCTTGGTATGCACGAACGGCTCGCAGACGGTGGGCATCGGAATGGCCGACATGACACGCGCCTCGACGCCCGCCTGCTCCAGGCCATTGGCGAAGGCGAGTGCGTTCATCACGGTCGCGAGCATGCCCATGTAGTCGGCCGTTGCGCGGTCCATGCCCTTCGCCGCGCCCTGCAATCCGCGGAAGATGTTGCCGCCGCCCACCACCACCGC
>JBDHTJ010000090.1:0-20385 GCA_039808585.1 Hyphomicrobiaceae bacterium
GGGATTGAAGACCTATGGCAAGCACCAACAATGCCGGAACGGCCCATGACGGGGGATCGCACGGGAAGGTGTTCCCCCCGCTCAAGTTCGATACGTTTGCGCCCCAGATCATCTGGCTCGCAATCGTATTCGCGCTGCTCTACACCGTGCTGAAGCGCGTGGCGCTGCCACGCGTGGGCGAGGTGATCGAGGAGCGCGCCGAACGTGTTCGCCGTGACCTGGAGTTGGCAGAGAAGCTGAAGGCCGACACGGCCCAGGCGCTCGCCAACTACGAGCAAGCTCTGGGCGAGGCGCGGGCCAAGGCCAACGCCATCGTCAAGGATATGCGCGAAAAGCTTTCCGCCGAGGTCGAAGCCGAGAAGACGAAAGTCGAGGCACAGATCAACGAGAAGCTGGCGCAGGCCGAGAAGAGCATTGCCGACACCAAGGCGAAGGCGCTGGCCAGCGTTGATGCAATCTCCGCAGACGTCGCTGGTGACATCGTGAGCCGCCTGATCGGCACGGAAGTGAGCCGGGCAGAGGTCGAGAAGGCCCTCGTCCAGCACGCGGCCGAATAGAGCTCAGAAGGAGTACGACAGATGTTCAGGTCGGCCGAATTCTGGGTCGCGGTATCGTTCGTCATCTTCCTCGGCATCCTGGCCTACTACCAGGTGCCGGCGCTGCTCGGTAAGGCGCTCGATGAGCGCGCTGCCGGCATTCGTCGCGAACTCGACGAGGCACGCCGCCTGCGCGAAGAGGCCCAGGCGCTGCTGTCCGACTACGAGAAGAAGCATCGCAACGCAGCGCAGGAAGCGCAGGGCATCGTCGAGACGGCCAGGCGCGAAGCCGAAGCTCTGGCTGCCGAGATGCGCGTGAACCTGAAAGAGACACTGGCTCGCCGCACGCGTCTGGCAGAAGAAAAGATCGCACGCGCGGAAGCGCAGGCCGTGGACGATGTCCGGGCTGCGGCGGTGGAGCGGGCAATCGCGGCTGCCGAAAGGCTGCTGCGCGAGAAGGCGGCCGGTGCCAATGGCGCGGCGCTCATCGATCAGGGTATCCGCGACCTCAAGGGCCGCTTGAACTGAGGCAGTCTGACGAGACCGACAAGCGAACGCGCTTCCACCCGGAGGCGCGTTTTTTTGTGCTCGAGGCGGGGCCGCCGGGACGGGGCCCCGGATGAATTTGCAGCGTGCGGTGCGCACTTGGAGCGCGCGCAGGCCCTTCTCACCCTTGAGGGCATGGGTAATACTCGCTGCCAACGAGAACGAGAGCAGGGGAAGGAAAGCTATGCAGATCGATCGACGGGCGATGGCCCTTGGCATTTTGGGCGCAAGTGTCGTTGCAAGCCTGCCAGCCCACGCGGCCGGCGAGGAAGATGCGGTGGGCAAGGCGGTCGAAGCCTTCCGGCAGGCACAGGTCGCTGCGGACAAGACTGCCTTCGACAAGATGTGCGCGGCTGAACTGAGCTACAGCCACTCGGATGGACGGGTGGAGGACAAGGCCACCTTCATCAGCAATGCAACGAGTGGAAAATCCAAGTTCGTGAAGCTGGAGTATCGCGCGCCGACGATCCGCGTGGTGGGGCCCGTTGCCGTGGTACGGTTCAACTGGGTAGGCGAGCAGGAGGCGGTTGCCGACGGCAAGCGTACGCCGACCAACCTGCACATCCTCATGAATTGGGTGAAGCAAGGGCAAGACTGGACGCTGCTGTCGCGCTCAGCCACGAAGCTGTAAGAGCCCGCTTAGCTGGAGCCAGCGATACACCGCTGGCCAGCAATCTAGCCGTTCACGAACCGGCTGCGGGGAGGTGCCGGCCTTCGAGCTGGCATCCGCCCGTGGCCATTTGGCTGCAGGGCGGAACAGAAGTGGCGTGCCTCCCGCTTTCCTCAAATGCTCGCCTGCGCGCTTTACGCCACTGCCCGACTCGCACGAAACGCACCTCCAGTCTCAATCGCGGGGGAGCGGGAAATGCTGGCATCGTTGCTGATTGCGGCGTCTTTCGTCGCCGGGCTGGTGAAAGCACCATGGTGGTTCTGGCTGTTGAGCGGCATCACGCTCGCGGTGCTGAAAGCAACGGACCCTTCGAGGCTGCGGGCGAGCTATGCCGAGGTCAAAGGCTTCAACACCCTTCCCCTCCTGGCCGGTGACCTGCGGTTGACCTTGTGGGGATGCGCCGCCTCTGCCGCTGCCTTCGCGTGTGGTGGCTGGGCCTTCCAGTTCATGCAGCGGCTATGACGAGGGTGGGGCCGACGGCTCCAGGCGGCGCTGGCTGGAACCCCAGATCAGCGTGGCAAGCCCGAGCGCGGAGATGCCAGCTATGACGAGGAAAGGCAGCCGATAGCCGCCGCTCGCGTCGAAGAGAAAACCCACCAACGCCGGGCAACCCGCGACGCCAACGACGGTAATCATCTGGCTCAGGGAGTAGATGCGGCCGTAGTCACGCGTGCCGAACCTTTCCGCCAGCAGCAGCGGGTGCATCATCAGCGAGTTGCCGATGGTCAGGCCGAACAGCACGGCGCAGGCGAGGATCGTGAGGCGGTTCTCGGAGACTGCCAGCAGCATCAACGCCAGGCTCTGCGTAGCCATCAAAGCGAAGGCGAAGGTCGTCACCGAGATCTTCAGCAACAACCAGCCGCCCGCAAGGCGGCCGATGGTGCTGCAGGCCGCCATGGTGGAAACGGCGAGCGCTGCCACTTCGAAGCCCGCGCGCGTGCTGCCCAGGCGATACAAATGCGCAATGCAAGCAACCTGCGCGCCGAGCAGGAAGAGATACGCCACCGAGACCGCCTGGAAGTAGCGCGAGCGGATCGCAACGGAAAAAAGCGTCGCGGGCTGCGGCTCTGCCAGGCCGGCAGCGGCGGACGTTAGACCGTTGTCGGGCTCGAGCCCCATGTCTTTCGGCCAGGGTCGCAGCACAAGGACAGCGGCAGGCACCACGCCCAGGAACAGCCACAGACCCATCCAGGGCGCAGCGGCGGCGAGCCCGGCCTCCTTCACGAAACTCGCGACGAGCGGAACGATCAGCATGCCGCCGAGAGAGAGGCCGGTGGAGGCAATCGAGAACGCAAGCGCGCGGCGCACCTGGAACCAGCGTGCCACAACTGTCGTGACAGGAACCAGGCCCGATGCCCCGTGACAGAGGCCGAGCGCGAGATGGAAAAGGAAGAGCTGCGGCACGGTCTTCAGCATGCCAGCTGTGCACAGCGTCACTGCACCCAGCGTGGCGCCGATCGCGATGACGATGCGCGCATCAAAGCGGTCCACGAGGCGGCCCGCGATCATGCCGCCAATGCCGCCGGCAACGAAGAAAATCGCCGTGGCGGTGCTGGCTACACTGACTGGGAAACCGCCCCGATCGGTAAACGCAGCCAGAAGGATCGACAAATTGTAGAAGGTGAAGCCGGACGCGGCGGTGGTGATGACGAGGACGGCCGCCACCACGTACCAGCCGTAGAATATGCGCTGTCGCGGCATGCCGGTTACAGATGTCCTGAGGCGACTTTCATCAATCGAAGGGTCTTCCGAGCGGTGCCCGGAAGACCCCTGCAAAAACGGTGGTCGGTTTGCGCCGAACTCACACGCGCTCAAGGACCACGGCAATGCCCTGACCGACGCCGATGCACATCGTCACCAATGCATAACGGCCACCGGTGCGCTGCAACTGGCGAACGGCCGTGAGTGCAAGGCGGGCGCCGGACGCACCGAGCGGATGGCCGACTGCGATGGCCCCGCCGTTTGGGTTCACGCGCTTGTCGTCGGACGGCAAACCCAGCCCCTTGAGGCACGCCAGCACCTGCGCGGCGAAGGCCTCGTTGATCTCGATGACATCGATGTCCTTGAGATCTAGGCCCGCGCGTTCCAGCGCCTTCTGCGATGCAGGGACCGGCCCGAAGCCCATGATGCGCGGCGCGACACCGGCAACGGCTGTGGCGAGAATGCGGGCGATGGGCTTCACGCCCGCCTTGTCACCAGCATCGCGGCTGGCGATGAGCATGGCGCCCGCACCATCGTTGATGCCCGAGGCGTTGCCGGCCGTCGTGACGCCGCCCGGGTAGATGGGCTTGAGCTTCGCGAGCGTTTCGAGCGTCGTCTCGGGGCGTGGATGCTCGTCCTCGGCCACCACCGTGTCGGGCTTACCCTTGTTCGATATGCTGACCGGCTTGATCTCGCTCTTGAAGAAGCCATCGGCGCGGGCCTTGGCGTATTTCTGCTGCGAGCCGAGGGCGAAGAGATCGCATTCCTCGCGCGTGAGCTGGAAATCGCGGGCGAGATTGTCGGCGGTCTCGGGCATGGTGTCGGCGCCGAAGACGCTTTCGATCTTCGGGTTGGGGAAGCGCGCACCGAGCGAACTGTCGAACACGGCAAAGGATTTCTGGAAGGGTTGCTCGGCCTTGCCGACTACGAAGGGTGCGCGCGTCATGCTTTCGACGCCGCCGGCAATGCAGACATCGGCCTCGCCACAGGTGATGGCGTGAGAGGCGGAGATGAGACCGTTGAGGCCCGAGCCGCACAAGCGGTTCACAACGGAGCCTGGAACCTCCACCGGCAAGCCTGCCAGCAAGAGCGCGTGGCGGGCGATGTTGCGGCTGTCCTCGCCGGCCTGGCTGGCGCAGCCGATGTTGACATCGTCAATGCTCTCGGGCGCGAAGCCCGACCGTGCCACCACTTCCTTGATGACGCCGGCCAAGAGATCGTCCGGCCTGACGCGGGCAAGTCCGCCGGCGTTGCGGCCGAAGGGGGTACGCAGTCCGTCATAGATGTAGGCTTCGAGCATGGTGCGCTCTCTCCCGATATTCTTGCTCTTGGTGGATGTTGGACAGCCGGGTCTTCAGGCTGGCTTGTACTCCTTGGGGCCGCGCAGCGCGAGGACGACCTCGGCCATGATGGAGATGGCGATCTCCTGCGGGCTCTGTGCCCCGATGTTGAGGCCGATCGGGCAATGGATGCGGCCGATCTCCTCCGTGCTGAAGCCAGCACCTGAAAGGCGCTCCGTGCGCTTGGCATGATTGCGGCGCGAGCCAAGCGCACCGACGTAAAAGCATTTCGAGCGCATGGCGAGCTTGAGAGCCTCGTCGTCGATGTGGCCGACGTGTGCGAGGGCAACCACCGCCGTATAGGGGTCGAGGCCGATGCGCGGGATCGCGTCCTGCGGCCACTCGGTATCGAGACGGATGCCGGGGAAGCGCGCCTCGGCCGCGAATGCCGTGCGCGGGTCGATGACGATGACCTCGTAGCCTGCAAGCTTCACGAGATGCGCCAGAACCTGCCCGATATGCGTCGCGCCGATGATGATGACGCGCGCCGGCGGCACCAGGGCATGCACGAACACCTCGCCACCCGGTGCGGTGAGAAGTGAACTTTCGCCACTGTCGAAGCGGCGCGCAACGTCGGCATCGCGGGCTTCTTCACGGGCGAAGACCTCACGCGAGCCGTCTGCCAGCCGAGTGCGCACGACGAGACCGTTGCGGCGCGAACGGGCCTCGATCGCGCGGCCAACGAAATCCTTGCCCTGCGCACCCTCCAGGCGCTCGAGGAACACCTTGATCTGCCCGCCGCACGGCAGGCCGACCTGCCATGCCGTCTCGTCGGCGACGCCGTAGGTCATGGTCTTGGGGGCGCCGCCCGCCAGAATGTCCTCGGCCTCGGTAATGATCTCGCCCTCGACGCAACCGCCGGAAACGGACCCTTCGAAACGGCCATCGGGGGCCACGACCATTTGTCCACCGACGGGCACGGGCGCCGAGCCCCAGGTGCCGATGACGGTCGCAACGGCGACTTTGCCGTGCTCGTCCAGCCAGGCCTCGGCGGCGGCCAGAACGTCGGGCGTTTGCGCAGAGGCGCGCGTGGGGGTGGTTACGGTCATGAATTGGCTCGCAAAAGTTGCTCGCAGTCGTGATGCGCTTTGATGGGCCGGCGTGCCGGCGCGTTTCTCCCAGAAGGATATAACGCATGCATGGGCGTGACGCAGCGTCATTGACGCAAAGCAGAGTTCTGCGAGGGACCTGCCATTCGAGTCAGATGTGAGATTTCCGCCGGCCCCCGCTCGGCGTTTTCCACCAGGAGATTGCAATTGACGTGGGCTTTTGTGCCGCGATCACGCGTCTCCCGGCTTTGCACCACCTGCTGCGATTTTGCCGGCGGGGATGATTGCGCCTCAATATCGTAGCCGATGCTCTGTCGCGCCATCGTCAGCGCGCGATCGATCCCGCGCGCCTCGGCGAGGACATGAAAACGGCGGCGGCCGCCGCGCGGTGGCCAAGGTGCAGCCACGGGACTCGGGCATTTTCTACCTATGCGCGAGTTCAAGTTGCTGTATGCAACTCGTAAGCTGGTGGCGTGTGCGCTGGCTGCGGGTGTTCTTCAAGTTTCCCTGGTGCTGGCTGCATCGCGTCCGGAGCCTGCGGCAAGGGCAGTGGCGGGGCCGGTGCGGGTTCTGGACGGGGATACGGTCGAGATCGACGGAGTCCGGATCCGGCTAGAAGGCATCGACGCCCCGGAGGCGGGGCAGCGGTGCAACCGCCGCTTCCTCGGCCAATGGGGCTGCGGCACCGCCGCCACCGAGGCGCTGACACGGCTGGTGGAGGGCAAACGCGTCCGCTGCGAGGATCGGGGCACCGACAAATACGGCCGCATGCTGGGCGTGTGCTTCGCCGACGGCCGGGACATCAACGCCTGGATGGTGCGCAATGGGTACGCGTGGGCGTTCGTGCGCTATAGCCAGGCGTATGTAGCGGAGGAGAAGGTTGCCAAGTCCGAACGGCTCGGCGTCTGGCAGGCGGAAACAGAGCCTGCGTGGGAGTTCCGGGCGAAGAAGTGGGCGGGCGCGGAGCAGAAGGCGCCGCAGGGCTGCGCGATCAAGGGCAATGTGACCAAGAACGGCCGCATCTATCACATGCCCTGGAGCCCCTGGTACCCGCAGATCAATATCGATGCAGAGAAGGGCAAGCGCTGGTTCTGCTCCGAAGCCGAAGCCATCGCAGCGGGATGGCGGCCGGTGGAGGCACACTGACGCGCGGCGAGAGACTGCGCAAACAGCCGAGGGATTTCCCACCCTCGTGGTGATCTGATGCGGCGCGGCAATCGAGATCGCATTTCATGCGGCTGGCATTCATGCGGTCGGCAATTGCCAAGCGCGGGACGCTGACCCACCGATTACAGCACAAATATAATCAGATATCGGTATTTTTTTACCTCGCATTGCATTCGGCACGCGCCCCGAACATCGTTACGCTTCACGATTTTTTCTCATGTTTTGTCGATTATGACGACATGGATATTTATAGGCTTTCAAGAACGGATCAGGCGGTTGTCCTCGCAGACGGGATAGCTCTCTCGATGTTTGCAAGCTGCCTACTTGCATTATCCGTGTTCATCAATTTCGCGACTGCGGACAATTTCGCTGCCCTCTGCGTATGGGGCGTCTCACTCTCGATCATCAACTGCTCCCGTTGGGCCATCTGCGCACCGACGCTTCGATATGCCCTTGCCAAGGGCTCTCCAGAAATCTTCTTGAAACTGTCAACAGCCTGGTCCCTCCTTTCCTCCTTGCTTTGGGCCGCCGTCGTGCCCATGCTTGCCTCGACCAGTGGAGGGCCAGGTCCCTACATTGTCTTCGTCGGCGCCGGGATATGCGCGGGTGCCGTGGTCCAGGGCAGAGCGCATGCCGCTGCTGTACTGGCCTTCATACTGCCGATCCTGATGGTTCTATTCTTCACGTTCGTTTCACTGGGGACTACTGAAGGATACCTTTTCGCATTCGATATCCTTTTCTTCTGTGGTGTGATGTCCCGCTCAGCAGTGCAGTCCGAGAACCACTTCATCGCCAACTGCCACCTGAAACACGAAGCGACGGCGCTGGCGGCATCGCTGCAGGTCGCGAACGAAAGCGCTGACGAAGCCAGGAAGCGCCTCGAGCAATTGGTGCGGTATGACCCGCTCACGGGTCTGCTCAACCGGAGGGCGTTCCAGGCAACCTATGAAGAAGCCATTCAGAACCTGTCGGACGGCGACAGCGTGGCGCTGATCCTGATCGATCTCGACGGCTTCAAGGCCATCAACGATACGTTCGGCCACGCTGCGGGCGATCACGTGCTCGTGGAAGTGTCGCGGAGGCTACGGAAGGCGCTCGGGCCCGACGTGGCAGTGTCGCGCCTGGGCGGAGACGAATTCGCCGTCGTGTGCGCTGGCGCGCAAGCGCTGGATGGCATGATGGCCAGGACCGAAGCTCTCCTTCCCGCTCTGTCGGAACCCATCGAATGGGCCCAGCGGAGCGTCAGTGTGGGGGCCAGCATCGGCTTTGCGCGGTATCCGCAGGATGGCACTTCGACGGGCACTGTCCAAAGCAATGCCGATGCAGCGCTCTACGCCGCAAAACGTTCCGGGCGAGGCTGTGTGAGGGCATTTGGTGAAGCGCTGCGCGCCGAGAGCGAGGCCCGTCGCGCCTACGAGTTGGACCTGCACGACGCATTGGAACGCAACGAGTTAGAAGTCTGGTTCCAGCCGCAAGTGAACATGGCTGAAAATCGCACCTTCGGATTTGAGGCCCTGGTCCGCTGGAATCACTCGCGGTTCGGTTGGGTACCACCGCCAGCAATCTTGGCAGCGGCTCTCGCAAGCCGCCAGTCGGATCGCCTTACCCGCTTCGTTGTGGACGAATGCTGCCGTTTCAGCCTCCAGCTCGATCGCTTGGGCCTTGACGATGCTGTCGTGGCTTTCAACGTTTCGCCACGAGAGCTGCAACACTACGCATTGCCCAACCTGATCCGCTCGTCACTGGCGGCAAACCAAGTCGCGCCTTCGCGGTTGATGGTCGAAATCACCGAGGAAGCCGCCCTGCACCCCGACTCGATCAAGGATTTGAACGAGATTAGAGATCTCGGTTTGAAAATCGCGATCGATGATTTCGGGGTGGCCTATTCCTCTTTCGGCGCCTTGGGCAACGTCTCTTTCGACCTGCTGAAGATCGACAGGAGCTTCATCATCGACCTGGGGGACAATCGGCAGCGACTGGCTCCGCTGAAGGCGATCCTGGCAGCTGCCGGATCGCTCGGTGTGTCGGTGATTGCGGAAGGGGTGGAAACCCGGGAACAAGCGATGGTGCTTTGGGGCCTGGGCTGCCGGCAGATGCAGGGCTATCACTTTGGGAGGCCCGCCGCCCCGCAGAGCATTCTGGAGGGGCTGGCGAATGCGGATGGCCGCTGCAAGCTCACCGGATGCTCAGGAGCTACGCCGGCATCGGATGAAGATGGGAGTGAACGGATTGGAGCGGGCGATGGGGATCGAACCCACGACCCCGACCTTGGCAAGGTCGTGCTCTACCGCTGAGCTACACCCGCGTCCATTTTCGGCAGAGGCGCGTCTTATGCAGCAAAGGCGGCGGGTTGGCAAGTGCCTCGCGCAGGGGCGAGGCAAGAAATGCAGCGGAGGGCGAAAATCACGGCGATTCAGTGCTTAAACCTTTGACCGGGCCACTGCAGCCTATGGAGCCCGGGGCGGAAATCTGATTAAGGAAGGCGGTTGGAACTGGAAGCATCGGAGCCCCTCGCTTGCCCGCCACACGCCAAGACCTTCTCGCCCGTTTTGCTGAGCTCGGCATTGCTGTCACGACTGTCGACCATGACGCCGTATACACGGTCGCCGAGAGCTCCAAGCTTCACCGCGACATCAGCGGCGCACATAGCAAGAACCTGTTCCTGCAGGACAAAAAGGGCCGCCTTTTCCTCGTCGTAGCGCTTGCCGATGCGCGCGTCGACCTCAAGGCGCTGCAAAAGCAGCTCAAGGCGGATCGCTGGAGCTTTGGAAAGCCCGACCTGTTGTACGAGGTGCTGGGCATAACGCCGGGCTCGGTCACGCCGTTCTCCCTCATCAATGACAAGGCCAATCGGGTGACGGTGGTGCTCGATGCCGATATGATGGCGCATGAAAGGCTCAACTTTCACCCGCTCGAGAACACGGCGACCACGAACATCGCGCGCGACGATCTCTTGCGGTTCATAAGGGCCTGCGGACACGAGCCACTGGTCGTGAAGCTTGCGACTTCGGCTGGCGCAGGCGAAGGCAACGGCGACGCCAGCGGCGCTTGATTGGCACGAGGCGCAACCTACCTTTCAGGTGCGTCCGGAACTTCTGTCGGGACCGGCAACGGACGCCTCTGGGGCGGATTTGGAGACGAACATGGACTTGGGACTGGGCAAGGCAGCAGGGGCTGCGGACGCCGACATCATCAAGAACGCAACCACCGCCACCTTTGCGAAGGACGTGATCGAGGCGTCCAAGCAGGCGCTGGTACTGGTCGATTTCTGGGCCGCATGGTGCGGCCCCTGCAAGCAGCTGACGCCGATCATCGAGAAGGTGGTGCGGGGCTACAAGGGCAAGGTGCGGCTTGTGAAAGTCGACGTCGATGCCAACCAGGCTATCGCCGCCCAGTTGCGCGTGCAGTCGCTGCCGACGGTCTATGCTTTCCGGGACGGGCGGCCTCTCGACGGCTTCATGGGCGCGCAGCCCGAGAGCACGGTGAAGGCGTTCGTGGAGCGGCTGCTCGGCGACGAAGAGGCGGATGATCTCGCCGCCGCCTTGGAACACGCGGACAAGGCCCTCGATGCTGGCGATCTGCAGGGCGCGGCGGAAACCTATGCGGCCGTCCTGCAGCACGAGCCGCAGAACGTGGCAGCGCTGGCGGGCCTCGCCAAGTGCTACCTCAAGAGCGGTGACATCGCGCACGCCGAACAGACCATCGCGCTGGTGCCGCCGGACAAGAAGGATCAATCGGCAGTCGCCAGCGTGCGGGCTGCGCTGGACCTTGCAAAGAGCGCGGGCAAGGCAGGCGACCTTTCGGGCCTCAAGGCCAAAGTGGACAGCAATCCGGCAGACCACGAAGCACGCATCGCCTACGCCACCGCGCTCGCCGCGGCGGGGCGCAAGGAAGAGGCGGTGGACGAACTCATCGCCAGCATCCGGCGCGACCGGAAATGGAACGACGAGGCCGCGCGCAAGCAGCTCGTGCAGCTGTTCGAGGCGTGGGGCTTCAAGGACCCTGCCGCCATCGACGGGCGCCGCAAGCTCTCCTCCGTGCTGTTCTCCTGATCCGAAAGGCGCTGCCCTTGCCAACCCTCGCAGAGAGATATCCGGATCCTTCGGCCATTCCCCAACGGGTACCGGTGTTTCCGCTGCGCGGCGCCATTCTCCTGCCACGTGCCTCGCTGCCGCTGCAGATCTTCGAACCGCGCTACCTCGCCATGGTGGAAGACGTGATCGCGTCCAACAGGCTGCTCGGCATCCTGCAGCCGGATGGGGGCGGTGAGGAATCGCCGGCAGGCAAGGGCTCTGGGTTGCGCAAGGTTGGTGGCATCGGCCGCATCGTGGCGTTCCAGGAACTGGAGGACGGGCGGCTTCTCATCACGCTTACGGGCGTGGCGCGCTTCGATGTCGTCAACGAGATCGAGAGCGCGAAGCCCTATCGCATCGCCGAGATCGACAGCCGCCGCTTCGCGCAAGATTTCGAGGTGGGCGCGGGCCAGGATCAGGTCGACAGGCAAGCCCTGCTCAAGGCGCTGAAGACCTATCTGGAAGCGCGCAACCTGCGGGTGGATTGGGGCGCCGTCTCTCGCTCGAGCACGGAATCGCTGGTGAACTCGCTTTCCATCGTCAGCCCCTACGGCACCGAGGAGAAGCAGGCGCTGCTCGAAGCGCCGGACCTGAAGACGCGCGCCGAAATGCTGGTGGCGCTCGCCGAGATGGAGCTTGCGGCCGGCTCAGGCGGCACCGGTTCGACGCTGCAGTGAGGATAACATGAGCGACGTGCATTCAGCCCCATCCTCGTCTGCTGATCCCGGCATCGATCCGAAGCTGCTCGAGATCCTGGTGTGCCCTCTCACCAAGACGTCGCTGCTCTACGTGCCTGAGAAGGCGGAACTGGTGAGCCGGGCTGCGCGCCTTGCCTTTCCCATCCGCGACGGGATCCCGGTGATGCTGGAGGACGAGGCACGGGCGCTTTCGGACGAGGAAGTGCGCAGCTACGGGAAAAAGTAGCTGCGCGGCGTCGCGCCATGCCCCCCGCCTCTTTGATCAGCCGAATGCCTTGCGCGCCAGCGCAGCACCCTTGGCCAGGCTCGCGAGCTTGGCGTAGGCCACGTCGCGCGGCATGGGCGCCATGCCGCAGTTGGTGCAGAGCTGGATGCGCTCCTTGGGGATCACCTTGAGGGCGGCCTCGGCGACGGCCAGGACTTCCTGCGGGGTCTCGACAGCGTCCGTCGCCACGTCGATGGCGCCGACAAGAATGGTCTTGCCTTCGAGCAGCGACAGAAGCTGCAAGGGGACGCGGGAATTTCGCGCCTCGACCGAGACCTGCTTGATGCTGCTCTTGGCGATGGCCGGAAAGATTTCCTCGTACTGGCGCCATTCCTGGCCGAGGCCCGCCTTCCAGTCGATGTTGGCCTTGATGCCATAGCCGTAGCAGATGTGCACCGCCGTGGTGCAGGTGAGGCCTGCGGCGGCCTTTTCCAGTGCAGGTATGCCCCACTCCGCCACCTCGCGGGTGAAGACATTGAAGGCCGGCTCGTCGAACTGCACGACGTCGACGCCGTCGGCCTGCAGCGCGCGGGCTTCCTGGTTCAGCAGGTCGGCGAAAGCCATCGCCATCGCGATGCGGTCGCCATAGTGGCGGTCGGCCACCGTGTCCGCGATCGTCATCGGCCCAGGCAGCGTGAATTTGAGTTTGCGTGCGGTGTGGGCGCGGGCAAGGCGCGCCTCCATGGCGTGCACACGCCCTTTGAGCCGCAATGGCCCAACCACCTGCGGGACCATGGCTTTGTAGCGATCGTTGCGGATGCCCATCTCGACCTTGTTGGCGAAGTCGATGCCTTCCACGTGCTCGAGAAAACCATGCACGAAATGCTGGCGCGCCTGCTCGCCGTCGCCGACGATGTCGAGGCCCGCGTCCTCCTGCAGCTTGAGGGCAAGCACCGTCGCATCGCCCTTGGCGGCCTCGAGGTCGGGGCCGGAGAGCTTCCATGGCGCCCAAAGCTTGTTGGTCTCGGCCAACCAGGAGGGCTTGGGCAGACTGCCGGCGATCGTCGTCTCGAACATGTTTGTTTCCTCCCGTGGCGTGACAGTCTTTTGGCGTCGTGATCTTTATACGGCATCTTTGCGCTGCAGGGATTCGCGATTGCGTCCCGATCGATTGCTGCAAGCGAGACCCAAAACGATTGCCAGGAGGAACTGATGTTCTCGAGCGAAGCCGCCGCACGTTTCATCGACGCAGCACACGCCTCCCGCGCGCGTTACCAGAACCTGCCCGAGGCCGTCGCGCCCAAGGCGCTCGTTGACGCCTACGAAGCGCAAGAGGCGCTGGCCAAGCTATGGGAGCCGAAGCTAGGCCCCGTGGCAGGGCTGAAGATCGCGACCACCACGAAGGTGATGCAGGCGCTGATGGGCATCGATCATCCCTGTGGCGGCATGATCTACGCCTCGCGCATCCACACATCGCCCGCCACGATCCGCAAGGCTGACTATGTCAACGTGCGGGTGGAGTGCGAACTGGCGGTGCGGCTCGACCGTGACCTGCCTTCCGCAGGCAAGGCCTATACGCGCGAGAACGTGCGGGAGGCGGTGGGCGAGGTGATGGCCGCGTTCGAGCTGATCGAGGACCGGCACGCTGTCTACAAGGAGACGAAGGCGCTGTCGCTCATCGCGGACAACGCCTGGAACGGCGGGATCGTCATCGGCACGCCGACGCCCTACGACGCACGCCTCGAGCCCAACGGGCTCAACGGTACGCTCAAGAGGAACGGCAAGGTCGAGCTTTCCGGCAAGACCGACGATCCGTTCGGGGCGCTGGCCTGGCTTGCCAACCTCGCGGTGGACCGCGGGCGGCCCATGAAGGCCGGCATGGTGGTGATCACCGGCAGTCTGGTGGTGACGGTGGATATCGCGCCGGGCGAGCGGCTCGACTTCTCGATCGAGCAAGTGGGTGACGTGAGCATGTCCGCCGTCTAGGGGCCGGCGCGACCGGCGCCGCTCCGCTTCCTCGCGGGCGAGCGGAAGGTTGTGCTGCGAGGGGAAGTCGCGCGACGACGGGACCTAGCGTAGAAGCCCGCCTTCGCGGGCTTGACGGCAAGTAAGTGGGCGCGCGCGCAACTTGCAACGACAGGTATGGAAGCTGGCTATCGCGGGCTTGGCGCCTATTGGATTACGCGGCCCGCAACAACACCCGTCATCGCCGCGCAGGCGGCGATCCCCGCAAGCGGGCCGTCAGGCACTTGGGCACTGCCAGACGCTCCCTCTCCGTCTGCCTTCCCGGCCGAGCGCAGCGAGAGCCGGGATCTGTCCCGCCTGTTGTCTAGAGGGTGCCGTGCCTTCGGCGACGTGGATTGATCCCGGATAGGCGCCTGCGCCGCGTCTACTGGCAACGCACCGTGGGTGCCGTCTCCATTTTTTCGCTGGCCAGCGGGGATGCCCGCCTTCGCGGGCACGACGTTGGTGGGCGTGTTGACGCGAGCGACATACATAGCGTCATCGCCGCGCAGGCGGCGATCCACGCAAGCGAGAGCCGGACGACAAGGCTCGCCCCCTTGCCTTCAGCCCATTGCCTCGAGTTCGTCGATCATGCCGGCGATGACATCGAGGCCCTTCTGCCAGAAGGCCGGGCGCGAGGCATCGAGGCCGAAGGGCGCGAGCAGCTCGGAGTGGTGCTTTGAGCCACCCGCCTTCAGCATGTCGAAGTACTTCTGCACGAAGCCGGGGTGCGCATCCTGATAAAGACCGTAGAGGGAGTTCACCAGACAATCGCCGAAGGCATAGGCGTAGACGTAGAAGGGCGAATGGATGAAGTGCGGGATGTAGGCCCAGAAGTTGTCGTAGCCTTCCTTGATGTCGATGGCCGGCCCCAGGCTTTCACCCTGCACTTCGAGCCATAGCTGGCCGAGGCGCTGCGCCGTGAGTTCGCCACCCTTGCGCTCCTCGTGCACGCGCCGCTCGAAGGAGTAGAACGCGATCTGGCGGACAACCGTATTGATCATGTCCTCCACCTTCTGCGCCATCATCGCCTTGCGCTCGCGCGGGTTGCGCGCCTGGGCGAGCAGGGCCTTGAAGGTGAGCATCTCGCCAAACACCGAGGCCGTCTCGGCGAGCGTCAGTGGCGTAGGGGCGAGAAGCGGTCCCTGGGGCGCGGCCAGCACTTGGTGCACACCGTGGCCGAGCTCGTGGGCGAGCGTCATTACATCACGCGGCTTGCCCTGGTAGTTGAGCAGGATGTAGGGGTGCGCCGAGGGCACGGTGGGATGCGAGAAGGCGCCCGGTGCCTTGCCTTCCCGTACGGGCGCATCGATCCAGCCGCCGTCGAAGAATTGCTTGGCGATGGCCGCCATCTCCGGTGCGAAGCCATTGTAGGCCGACAGCACCACGCTCTGCGCCTCGGGCCAGGTGACGACGCGATCGGTCTTCTCGGGTAGCGGCGCGTTACGATCCCAGAACGGGAGCACGTCCTTGCCGAGCCACTTCGCCTTCATCTTGTAGTAGCGGTGCGAGGTGCGCGCGTAAGAGGCGCGGACGGCGGAGACGAGTGCGTCGACAACCTCGGGCTCGACGCGATTGGCGAGATGGCGGCTGTCGGCCACGTCCTTGAAGCCGCGCCAACGGTCGGAGATCTCCTTGTCCTTGGCCAGCGTGTTGGTGATGAGCGTGAACAGGCGAATATTGTCGGTGAAGGTCTTTCCCAGAGCCTTGGCGGCGGCTGCGCGGCGCTTGCCGTCGGGATGCATGAGGAGGTTGAGCGTCGGCTCGAGCGCCATGGGCTCCTTCTCGCCTTCGACCTCGAAGCGCAACGCCGTCATGGTCTCGTTGAAGAGGCGGTTCCATGAACCGCGCGAGGTGACGGACTTCTCGTGGAAAAGACGCTCGAGCTGCTCTTCGAGCTGGTAGGGCTTTTCCTTGCGCAGGTCGTCGATCCAGGGCTTGTAGCGGGCGAGGGCCGGCACATTCAGGGCGGCGGCGAGATCTGCGTCTTCGATGCGATTGAGCTCGAGTTCGAAGAAAATGAGGTCCGTCGTTATGGCGGTGATCCTCTCCTGGATGTCGCCATAGAACTTGGCGTTATCGCCGTTGGCGGTATCGGCGGAATAGAGGAGGCCCGCGTAAGAGCCGAGCTTGCCGATGGTGTCGGAAAGGCTTTCGTAGGCCGCAATCGCCTTGGCGAGCGCTGCACCGTCCTTGCCGAGGGACACGAGCTTGCCCTGGTAGGCCTGCTTGATGCCTGCGGCTTCGCGCGCGGCCGTGGCAAGGTCGCGCTCCACTTCGGGCGCATGGGGGCCGGCGTAGAGGTCGGCGAGGTTCCAGACGGGCATGGAGCCCAGGTCCTGCTCAACAGAGGAAGCGGTTGGAGCAGTTGCATGCGCTGGCTGCGGTCTCGCAAATGCGTTCATTTTCAATTGCCCTCTTCGGGTTTCATTGGCGATCTCTTGCCGCCTATGTGCGCCTTGCCTCGCCGATGCACAAGCCACACCCGCGCGGCAAATGGCAACCTGTTGGATCAGCTTCGCAATCCGAGTGCGTGAAGCGGAGAGTGACGCTCTGCGCGGAGATTTCAGGGCAGCCGGGGGAGACAGGAAGGCTGCCTTCCGCGCGGCGCGGCTGGGCGCGTCGGAGACAATTAAGTTTCAAGGCAACGCGAACCCTAACCTTCCATTTACTCCTCTAGGGCAGTCTCGACTTGTAACGGTCGCTTAGCGTGGCTTCACCACCCTGTCGCGGTGTCCTGAAGTCTTTCGCGTAACAAGTTGAGTTGAGTGGGTTCATGCCAAAGCTCGTCCTTGTCGTCGATGACGATCCTGCCCAGCGCCGCATTCTCGAAGAAACGATCCGCCGCTTCGGCTACGATACCAAAACCGCCCAGAGCGGTGAGCAAGCCCTGCAGATCCTGGAAGGCCCCGAGAACGGCGCGGTGGCGCTCGTGCTCCTCGACATGGTGATGCCCGGCATGGGCGGCCTCGAGGTTCTGAAGCGGGTGGCGCAAAAGCCCGGCATGCCGCCCGTCATCGTGCAGACGGCGCACGGCTCCATCGATGCAGCAATCTCGGCCATGCGGGCGGGCGCCATGGACTTCGTGGTGAAGCCCACCTCGCCGGAGCGGCTCGAAGCCTCCATCAAGAGCGCCTTGAAGATCGATGCGCTGGAAGACGAGATCAGCCGCCTGAAGAAGAAGGTGGAAGGTGAGCTGACCTTCTCCGACCTGATCGTGCGCGGACAGGCCATGCAGCGGGTGATCGCGCTGGGCCGGCGGGCTGCGGCTTCCAACATTCCCGTGCTGATCGAAGGCGAAAGCGGCGTCGGCAAGGAGCTGATCGCACGCGCCATCC
Source organism: Hyphomicrobiaceae bacterium (assembly GCA_039808585.1). Taxonomy (GTDB): domain Bacteria; phylum Pseudomonadota; class Alphaproteobacteria; order Rhizobiales; family Hyphomicrobiaceae; genus AWTP1-13. Next base: position 17,328 of record JBDHTJ010000090.1, read on the forward strand.
AGGGCGAGAGCGAGCGGCGCGGCAAGCCGTTCGTCACCGTGAACTGCGGCGCCATCCCTGAAAATCTCGTCGAAAGCATCCTGTTCGGCCACGAGCGTGGATCGTTCACCGGTGCCGTCGAGAAGCGCATCGGCAAGTTCCAGGAAGCCGACGGCGGCACGCTGTTCCTCGACGAGGTGGGCGAGCTTCCGCTCGAAGCGCAAGTGAAACTGCTACGGGCGCTGCAGGAAGGTGAGATCGATCCCGTCGGCGCCAAGAAGCCCGTGAAGGTGAACTTCCGCCTGGTCTCGGCGACCAATCGCGACATGATCCAGCTCGTGAAGGACGGCAAGTTCCGGGAGGATCTCTACTACCGTCTCAACGTGTTCCCGATCCATGTGCCGCCGCTGCGCGAGCGCCTCGACGACGTGCCGGAACTGGCGCTGCACTTCCTGGCCCGCTTCGCCGCAGAGGAAGGCCGGCGCGTCAACGCCATCGGCACCGAAGCCCTGCGGCTGCTGACGAGCTATTCGTGGCCCGGCAATGTGCGCCAGCTCGAGAATGCGGTGTTCCGCGCCGTGGTTCTCGCCGATCGTCCCGAGCTTGGTGTCGCCGAGTTCCCGCAGATCGCGGTGCATGTGGAGGGCTTCAAGGCCGAAATACCCCAGGCACCCGCGCCCGTCGACAACCGCCCGGTGATCAAGGGGCCGGTGGTGCTGGGGGCCGAGCAGTTCGTGCCGCAGACGATGGAAGTGGGCGCCGGCAGCGCGCTGGGCATCCCGGCGGTGACGGACAACGGCGAGATCCGCTCGCTGGAAGCGATGGAAGCCGACATGATCCGGCTCGCGCTGGGGCGCTACCGCGGCCATATGACGGAGGTGGCCAAGCGCCTCGGCATCGGCCGGTCTACGCTCTATCGCAAGATGCGCGAGTTCGGCCTGGAAGAGGGCATGGCCACCTGAGGCGGGCCGAGCGGGCAGCGCCGGGGACATCTTGGCGTTTGCGCGAGCAGCGCCTGGTGTGGCATGCCTGCCCGAAATGGGCGTCCTCGAGCCTCACCAAGCGAGACCCTGATGCTGGAACGTTCGGGCGACCCCGCGCGGGGACGCCGTGCAACGCTGAGTGAGTGGATCCTTCATCCCGCCGCGCAGGTGATCGCCTGGCGCGGGCGTCGGCGTGTGTCGCCGGCCTGGGGTGCCTTCGCCATCGTGCTCGCGGTGGCAATGCTGCTGCCGGTCGTCACGGTGGCGGTTCTCGCCCTGACGGCCCCCGACAACATCTGGCCGCACCTGGTGCGCACCGTGCTGCCGGGATCGCTGCGAGATACGGGCCTGCTTCTGCTGGGCGTGGGCATCGTAGTGGCGGCGGTGGGCACGGGCGCCGCGTGGCTCACGACGATGTACCGGTTTCCGGGCCGTGCGCTGCTCGACCGGATGCTGGTTCTGCCGCTGGCGGTGCCTACCTACATCGCGGCCTACTGCTATGTGGAACTGCTCGATTATTCCGGGCCCATCCAGACGGGCCTGCGCGCCATGTTTGGTTGGCGAACGGCGCGGGACTACTGGTTTCCCGAGGTTCGCAGTCTCTGGGGCGCGGTGCTGATCCTCTCGGCGGTGCTGTATCCGTACGTCTATCTCGCCGCGCGGGCGACGTTCGTGCAGCAGTCGGTGTGCATGCTGGAGGTGGCACGCACCCTAGGGCGCACCGCTGCAGGAACATTCTGGGCCATCGCCCTGCCGCTGGCACGGCCCGCGCTGGCGGCGGGTGTGGCGCTGGTGCTGATGGAATGCCTCAACGATCTCGGCGCGGTGCAATACCTGGGCGTGCAGACGCTTTCTGCCAGCATCTATGCCACGTGGCAGCAGCGCGGCAGTCTCGGCGGCGCGGCGCAAATCTCCATGATCGCGCTGGCCTTCGTGCTGATGCTGGTGCTGGCGGAGCGTTCGGCGCGGGGCCGGGCGCAATATCATCACACCACGGGCCGCTTCCGCTCCATCCCGTTCGCAGAACTGCCCGGCGCGCGCGGCTATCTCGCGGCGGCCTTGTGCGCGCTGCCGGTGGTGCTTGGCTTCGTGGCGCCCGTACTGGTGCTGGTGACGCAGGGCCTGACGCACATTGGAGATGCCATGGAGGCCGACTTCTGGCGCGCCGCACGCAATAGCGTGCTGGTAGCAGCGGTTGCCGCGGTCGTGACGGTGGCGCTCGGCCTCATCCTTGCCTATGCGCGGCGGCTTGCGCCGAGCAAACTGGTGCGCTCGGTGGTGCGTATCGCAGGGCTCGGCTATGCACTGCCGGGCACAGTGCTGGCGCTCGGACTGCTGATCTCGCTGGCGTCGCTCGACAACCGCATCGACGGCTTCATGCGCGCAACGCTCGGCATATCGACGGGGCTGATGCTGTCAGGGACGGTGGCGGTGCTGATCCTCGCCTACACGGTGCGGTTCCTGGCGGTGTCGCTTTCAACGTTCGAGTCGGGCTTCGAGCGGCTGTCACCGAACCTCGATGCCGCGGCCCGTACGCTGGGCGAGACGGGGCTGTCAGCGCTCTGGCGCGTGCATATTCCGCTGCTGATGCCGGCGCTGGGCTCGGCGGCGCTGATCGTGTTCGTGGACGGCATGAAGGAATTGGCGGCAACGCTGCTGCTGCGGCCCTTCAATTTCGAGACGCTGGCCACCCACGTCTACAGCTTTGCCGCCATCGAGCAGTTCGAAAAGTCGGCACTCGGAGCGCTGACCATCGTGCTCATCGGGCTGCTGCCGGTATTGCTCCTGCACGAAGCGGTGGCTGCAGGTCGATCGGGTTCAGGGCGCATGGCGCCGGCATGGCTGCTCTCGGGGGCCGACCGGCTTCGTGGCCTCAAGAAGCCCCTGCGGCAGGTGCTGGCGGTGCGGCGCCGCTGAAAAGCAGAACGGCGCGCCGTGATGGGGAGCGCGCCGTTCAAGATCTTGCGATAGCGATCGGATCAGCCTTAGTCCTGCGGCGGCTCCTGCTGGGGCGGCTCCTTCTGCGGGGCAGGCTGTTGCGGCTGCTCCTGAGCGGCCGGCGTGGGCTGGGCCGCAGGCTGTTGAGGTTGTGGGGC
>JBDHTJ010000091.1:0-20348 GCA_039808585.1 Hyphomicrobiaceae bacterium
GTGGCGTACCCGATTACCGAGTAAGTGGAGCCGCTCCAGTCGACGCGGCAAATTCCTGCAGACCAACGCCCCAGCGAGCCGGCGCTCTGTCTGCCCGCCGACTTTGTCAACGAAATCGGCCCGAGGCTGCCAATCGCCAGTCAGGAGAAAACCTACGTGATTGAAGGCCAAACGGAAATTTCCTGCGGCCGAGCCCCAACTGGCAGCTGCTGGGGGTAGTGCAGTCGTGACGTCATCGTCACGCAACCGTCGATCATAACCCCGAGCCGACATTGGCCGAAACGCGAGATCGGCACGGAACCCCTTTCTTCCCCGATCTACATGCGCAAATGCGCAGAGCCTGATCGAGGTCTATCGTCTGTCGAACGCAACTCAGGTTAAGCAGGAATATCGACGGAGCCAGCAGCATTGAAACTCGGAGAAATGCAATTGAGGTTTGAGCCGGCCACCTCTCAAGCGGGTCGCCCAGACTTCACGCCCACGCAATTTCGTGACGCAGCACGAATGGCGCGAGACGCTCGGCGATCTCCGAGGCCACGAGAGCCTGCTGGTCTTCTGTCGCTCCGTGCACCGTGATGCGCGCAAGCGAGCCGTGAGTCCCGTGGGCGTCGACGGCGACGTCGCATCGCACGCCTCGTTCGCCGAGCGGCGCCAGTGTCTTCCGAAAGACCTTTTCCGACGCGTCCCAACGCAATTGTGGTTTGAACACCTTGCCTACGCCGGTCAGCGGCATCGTTGCGATCACATGCACGGCGACCGGGACAGCGGCACGTTCCGGTGTGCGTTCACGTACCCAGTTTTCCAGCTCCCCCGGCACCAGACTCGCGCCGGGTTTGAGCTGGACGTAAGCGACCGGCAGTTCCCCCACGCGCGCGTCGGGCTGCCCGATCACGGCGGCAAGACCGACCGCGGGGTGCTGAAACAGAACGTCTTCAATTGGGCCCGGATCGATATTGTGGCCGCCGCGGATCACAACGTCCTTGGAGCGTCCGGCAATCCAGAGATAGCCATCCTCGTCCAGGCGACCGAGGTCGCCGGAATTGATCCAGCCCGGCTCCACGAATGCATCCTTGTTATGCGCTTCGTTGAGGTAGCCAGAGAACACGCCTGGCCCCGCCATAGCAACAACACCGATCTCGTTTGTCGCGCAGTCGCCGAGATAGTACCCGTCACCATCAACCTTGACGACGCGCACGCGGCTGTAAGGAATGGCATGACCGACGGAGCCGAGGCGCAAAGGCCGATCGGGGTAGGCGAGCGTGTGCACGCTTGCGGTTTCGGTCATGCCGCAGACTTCGATGACGGGTGCCTTGTGCCGCTCCTGCAGTGCCTTGCCAACCGCAACTGGAATGGCCGAGCCGCCGCCTGCGCAGAATTTGATGCTCGACACGTCATGATCGCCAAACGGTACGGCGAGGGAAGCAGCTAGTACGGTCGGCACGCTCGACAGCGTCTGCGGTTTGTAGCGTGCGACGAGCGGCCAGAGGTTGGCAAAGGCTGCCGGATTGCGCCATCCCGATGGCGACAGCACGATCAGTGATCCGCCATTCGAAAGGACCGCCAGCGACTGCGTCAGCGAACCGCCAACATGAAACAGCGGCATGCCGAATAGGAGGTTCGCGCCAGGTCTGGCCTTGAGCATCAGGTTGCACGCCCAGGCCTGGTAGACTTGGTTGCGGTGCGTATGGCGCACCAGCTTTGGCGTGCCCGTCGTGCCGCCGGTGTGAAAATAAGCGGCAGTATCCTCGGGCGCGATAGTGCGTTTGCCAATCAGATGGCCAGCCGGCTGGCGCGCGATAAGATCGTCGAAATCGTGAATGCCGTTGGCGGGATCACCCGCGCCACCAACCTGCACGATTGCCACCAAATGTTTTAGATGCGGGCGAACCTTTTCCACCTTCTGCCAGATGTCGGTTCCCGGCAGCGGGCCCAGTGCGACCAGCACTTTGGTCTGGGAGGCATCCAGGATCTCGGCAATTTGCTTCGGCTCCAGCAGCGGGTTTACCGGGTTGGAGATGCCGGCCGCCGCTGCTCCGAACAGCGTCACGAACGCCTGTGGCAGGAGCGGCAACAGAAAGCTCACGACATCGCCCGGGCCGACGCCGAGACCGTGGAACATGTTTGCCGCCTGCGTCACGCGGGCGACAAACTGGCTGTGGGTGACGATGAGCGGGGTCTCGGTGGCGCTGGCCGTGGCAAGATACTGGATGGCCGGTGCGTTCGGATCGCGGAGTGCGCCGAGACGTAGCGCCTCGTAGGTGCTCGCCGCCGCCAACCGATCGCCGATCGGCACCTGTTCAAACGCGGCGACCTCAGCCTCAGTCACGAAGCGCGGAAACTCCGCCCCGACGATACTGTCCAACAGTAGGGCCCGCGTCATCGCTGTGTCCACGCCCTTCACCTGCTGGAGCATCCCCCAACTGTCACGCGTTTACAAGCCCGGAAGCGCCTGCCTCCACCGAGGAGAGGATGGGACAATAGACCAGACATAAGCCGAATAGACGTCTCTGACTATCGGCGCGAGGTAAGCGTGGGGGGCGGAGAAAGGTGCTGCCAGTTGATGCTCGACTGGGGGCTGCTGGGGGGCGAACTGCCGCCCGCTACAGATCCGACGCAGAAGTGGACATCGAGAAGCATCGTTCGCGTCCCTTCCAAGCAGGAGGTAGGCCCGTCAGGTTGAAGCGTCGTTACTCAAGGAACCGCTCAGCGGAAGCCAGGAGGCGTCCGTATCGTCGCTTCGAAGTAGTGCCCGTCTCGACAACCGTCCATCACTTTAACGGGCCCTGAGCTATCAGTCCGAAAAATTCCGCTTCGGAGCAATGAGCGGCGCATACTGCAACTCGGTCGGTTACGATGAGTGTGATGAGCGCCGCAACCTACTCTGCATCGCGACTTCAAATGTCACCAGCCATGGGTTTGCATGCAGCCGAATAGGGTCGCAGTGCAGCACGCGACTGAGGACGAGTAGGATTAGCGGCACCTCTCGCATTAAGGCGTATTGGATTTCCCCAGATATGCCTCGGTCACCCTTGGGTCTGCCTCCAATTCCTCGCGGGTGCCGCTCAAAATGATCCGACCCTGCTCGATGACATAGGCCCGATCACAAATATTGAGTGCGATGCGCGCCATCTGCTCGACCAAGAGGAGGGTCAGCCCCTCTGCCTTCAGCGTCTTGAAGACAGAGAATATGGTTTGAACCATGATAGGAGAGAGTCCGAGCGAGGGTTCATCGAGAAGGAGAAGTTTTGGCCTGCTCATGAGAGCGCGCGCAATAGCGACCATTTGCTGCTCCCCACCCGACAATAGGCCTGCGGGCTGATGGCGGCGTTCCCTCAGGCGCGGAAAGAGGTCCATCATGCTGTCGCGGTCGGCCTCATAGTCTGCGCGCTTACCACTGCGTAGGCGCTGGAAGGCGCCAATCTCCAAGTTCTCCTCCACGGTATGCTCGGGAAACAGCTGCCGACCCTCGGGTACGAGGGACAAGGCGCGCGAAGCCACTTCGTGAGCCGGAGCGCCCGCAATCTCGCTGTCGCCCAGGCGGATTGATCCGGATGTGGGCTTGATGAGCCCCGCCAGCGTGCGCAGCAACGTCGTCTTGCCGGCGCCATTGCTGCCGATCAGCGTTACGATTTCGCCTTCGCGGACCTCCAGGCTGATGCCTTTCAGGACTGCGAGCCCGCCAAAGCCCACATGCACGTCCGTAACGCTAAGCAGCATGTTCGGCGCGCCCCAGGTAGGCCTCAATCACCTTTTCGTTGCGTTGGATGTTGGCCGGAGTGTCGTCGGCAATGACCGCGCCGTAATCGAGCACGGTGACCTGGTCGGAAATGGAGGTCACAAGATCCATGTGATGCTCGATCAGGAGCACCGTCATTCCGCCTGCCTTCAGGCGGCGGATCAGTTCGGCGAGACTTTCGATCTCGCTGGCTACGAGACCGGCTGCAGGCTCGTCCAGAAGCAGGATCCGCGGCCGCGTGGCAAGCGCGCGCGCAATTTCGAGAAGCCTGCGATGTCCGTAGGGCAAAGAGTTCGCAGGCTTGTCCTCGAGGCCCCCGAGCCCGACAAGCGCGATTAGCCGGCGGGCTTCAGCGATGTTTGCCCCCATGCTTATCCTTGAATTGCGGCTGCGCACGAGCGCACCCCATAGGCCGGTCGATGAACTGCCGGCACACCCGACAATAACGTGCTCGAGCACACTCATGTCGCCAAAGAGTTTGATCGTCTGGAAAGTCCGGGCGATGCCGATCCGCGCCGACGCGTTCATGGAAGGAAGGCGGACTTCCTGGCCATCGATCCTGATCGTGCCGGCGTCGGCACGGTAGAAGCCGGTGATGATATTGATGAGCGTTGTCTTGCCGGCACCGTTGGGTCCGATGACGGCGTGGATCGTTCCAGCGGAAATTTCAAAAGTCACGTTGCTCAGGGCATGCAGCCCGCCGAACGAACGCGAAATGCCATCGAGCCTCAATGCGGCTCCCTTCCTACCTTCTGGCGTAACGGTCGCTGCGCTCCCCTTGAGCCAGTCGGCACGCCCCTTGCGCTCAAAGAGCCCCATAACCCCCAACGGCAGAACGAACAGCGTCACGAGGATGAACACGCCATAAACGATGAGCCGGAATTTATCGAAGTCATGAAGCATCTCTGGCAACAGCGTCAGCACGGCTGCGCCTATGACTGGACCGAACTGTGTTCCGGCTCCGCCAAAGAGAACCGCGAGAAGGAAAAAGACGGAACTGAAGAACTGGAAATTGTCCGGGCTTACGTAGTTCTGTTGATGGGCAAAGAGCGCCCCACCAAATCCCGCAAATGCTGCACTGACGATGAAAACAACGACCTTGAGGCGATAGACATTGACGCCAACCGAAGCGACGCCGATCTCGCTGTGCTTCATGGCCCGCAACCGAAGTCCGAAATCGGATTGGATCAGCCGGTGCTGGAACAGCAGTGCGAGGGCAAAAAGTGCAAGCACGAGGTAATAGAAGGTGTCGGTCTGAAGTATCAGTCCGCCGATCTGCATTTTCGGGATGGAGGGCAGGCCAAGGTCGCCTCCCGTGACCGAGACCCACTCCTGCAAGATCTTGAAGATGACCCAGCCAAAGGCGATCGTGACCATGCCCAGATAGGGCCCGCGCACCCGCAGCGCCGGAATGGCAAGTATCCCGCCGAATATCGCCGCGAGCAGTGTGCCCGCGCCCATCCCGATCCAGATATGCGCCCCCGTCGCCTTGAAGAGTGGAACGCCAGCGAGTGACTTACTCAAGATCGCTGTCGTATAGGCCCCGACAGCCATGAACGCTGCATGCCCCAGCGAGAATTGCCCGGCATAGCCAGCCAGCACATTGAGGCCGACGGCAACAATGCCGTAGATGAATACGATGATGCCGAGATAGCGATAATAGCTTCCCTCGACGAGTGCCGGCAGGATCGCCAGGGCGGCAAGCGCAAGCCAGGGCGCCAGTCGCAATGCCATCTTCATGCGCGTTCCTCGACGGGCTTCCCGAACAGGCCTTCTGGCTTGAGACTGAGAGCGACAATCATCAACGAGAAGCCCAGGATGTCGCGAACTCCAGTGTAGAGGTAGCCCGAGATCAGCGCCTCGAGTGTGCCATACGCCAGACCGCAGATGAGTATGCCGCGCGGCGCTCCCAGCCCTGCGATGATGGCAATGGCAAAGGCCTTCAACCCCAGCACCGTCCCCATCTGCGGCTCAGCAAGCGTAAGCGGCACAACCATGAAACCGGCCAGACCTGCGAAGGCTGCTGCCGCCGCATAGGACGCCACCTGAACGCGGCGCGGATTGATGCCCATCAGGCTGCTCACCTCCGCACTGTGCGCCACTGCGCGGAAGGCTTTGCCGGTCAGGGTGCGGCGATAGAAAAAATCCAGCGCGAAGAAGATCAAACAAGCGACCACGATGATGAAGATCTGCTGTGGCAGGATGGAGAGCGCGCCGAGGCGCACCGGCGTGTTTCCGAGAAACGAGGGCACTGGCGTGGGGCTGCGCCCCCAGATGATTTCAGCGAAATCGATCATCAGGAGGCCAACCGCCAGCGTGCTCATCACCCACACGTCGCTGCCGGCCCGCAGGAAGGGCGCCACGGAAAATCGCTCTGTGATGATGCCGAGCACGAACAGCACCACCAGCACGATGGGAAGCGCCAGGAGCGAAGGCACACCATATTGCACGGTTAGAGAATACGTGAGCATGCCGCCGAGCATCACCCACATGCCGAGCGCAAAGTTCAGGACTTTGGTGGTCATGAAGGTGAGACTGTATCCCACCGCGATCATTCCGTAGATCGCGCCGGTCGCGAAGCCGCTTAACGCGATCTGAAGAAAGAAGTACATCGCGCGCGTCTCCGATCGTTCGTCAACGAGCGGGAACCGGCTGCAGCCGGTTCCCCGGCCGGGTGCTACATCAGAGCCAGCGTCTTCTTGTCGAGATACTTGCGCGTGCTCTCATCGATATCAACGTAGGGTCCTTTCGCGTCGTATTTGATTTCCAGCATCTTGCCGTTGGTCCACCGGGTCATAATCATGTCGTCCTCGGTGATGGCGTTGTGCCGCTCTTTCGTGAAGACGGGCCGGTTGAAATCCTTGATCAGTCCGGTGAACTTCGGCACGTTTTCGAGCCCCGCCCTGATCGCTTTCGGATCAGTGCCGTCCCGTTCCATGACGAGCCGGAAAAGATAGACGCTGTCGTAAGCTCCGAACACGCTTGTTGGCGCGTCCATCTCCTGGTTGTAGCGTTTGCGGTAGGTCTCGATCAGCGCCTTGCGCTCGGGTGACTGCGGACCATCGATGGTGATTGTGGTGCTGGTCAAAACCCCTTCAGCTGAACTGCCAGCGGCCTTCCAGAATGCCGGGCCTGCGATGCCCCAGGCGGACGCGTAGGGTGTAGCATCGCCAAGCTTCTGTTTGGTCTGGACAACGAGGGTATTCTCTCTCACCAAGGCGTAGTTCACGATACTTTCCGCGCCGGCGTTCTTGATCTTGATGATCTGAGGGGTCATGTCGGTGTCGCTGGAGTCGAACGTTTCGTCCGCGACAGGGGTCAGGCCGTTCTCCTTGAGGCGCCGTTGCAGCTCGGTACGACCGGTCACGCCCCATCCCCCTGTCCAGTTCAACAGCGCGACCTTGGTATGCCCGAAGCGCTTCACCATCGTGTCGACAATGAAGTTCGCCTGGCCGGTCCCGTACATCCCGATGCGAAAAACGTAATTGTCCTGCCCGGCTTTGGCCGCATCGTTCTCCGTGATCGCAGTCGCATCGGTTGCGGGGCAGATCACCGGCACCTTCAATGTTTCGTTGAGGATCGGCACGACGGCAAGCATAGAGGCGCTGTTCGTGGCCCCGAGCATCGCCGCAACGCGCTCGCGCTCAACGAGTTCGCGGTATTGAGCAACCGTGCGCACCGGATTGTGCTCATCGTCACGAGCGACGAGGACAAGCTTGCGTCCCTTCACACCGCCTTTGGCATTGATCTCGTCAATGGCAAGCTCGGCACCACGCTTGATATCGAGCCCCGTGAAGGATGCCGGCCCCGTTAAGGCACCCGCATATCCGATCTTGATATCCTGTGCACTGCTGACAGACGGCACTGCCATGGCTGCGAATATGGCCAAGGCAGTTTGGACAATGTGCCGATGGATCATCGTCTTGCTCCGCGGGCTGGGTACAGCGAAAGATTCACGGGCACCGACAACGAGGCCTGCGATGACAGCGACGAGTGTCGCAACTCTATCCCACCGAAGGTGAGAGCCTTCGCCAAATTCGCAGATGCATCATCGAGGCAGATGCCGACAAGGAGGCTATCGACTGCGAACAGCAGCGGCAAATATCAATTTTCGTGCCGTCCATGCCGAGATTGGTATATGAATGATGCAGCAGACACCCGATGCACCTGGATGATCAGGCTATGAATCTGCGTCAGTTGCAGTACTTCGTCGTCGTCAGCGATACCCAGAGCGTCACCAAGGCGGCAGCTCGTCTCAACCTCGCCCAGCCAGCCCTGACCCGGCACATCCACTCCCTCGAAGGGGAGCTTGGTGTGAAGTTGTTCTCTCGCAGTGGCAGGGGCATCGTGCTCACGACTGCGGGCGAGCTCTTTCGCGATCGCGTCAAGAGCATCCTTAGAGACCTCGAGCGGGCCCGCACTGAGGTGCAGGCATTGGCCAGGTCTTCGGGCGGTCACATCGGTATAGGCCTACCCAACTCGACAAGTCAGGCTCTTACGCGCATTCTGGTGCAGCGGACCAAGCAGGCGTTGCCGGACGTTACCTTGCGTATCATCGATGGCTGGACCGGCTTCATTGTCGAATGGTTGCTGTCAGGCAGGCTGGATATCGGTGTGATTTACGACTACGCCCAGCGGACCCACCTTCTGAACGTTGAGCCACTGGCGACCGAGCAGCATTACCTCGTGTGCGCCCCTGGCGATGCCCTGTCGCAATGGTCGGGTGAGTTGCCGCTGTCGCTTGTGGCCGAGCTTCCATTGGCCCTGCCCAGCCGGGACCACGGGCTTCGGCTCGCAGTGGAGCATCAGATGCAGGCCGTAGGCCTCAAGCCACGGGTAGAACTCGAACTGGAATCGCCCACCGGCATCAAGCAATTCATTGAGGCCGGGACCATGTACACGATCCTCCCGAGAAGCGAAATCTGCCAGGAGGTTGCCGCCGCACAGTTGATCCCGCTTCGTACCCGTCCGGCAATTTATCGAACTCTCTCTCTGGCATGGTCGAGAGAACGCGTCATAGACACGCCAATGCGCAGGCTAAAGCAGATCATGCGGCAGGAGACCGCCACGCTCGTCGAGAGCGGCGCCTGGGGCACCACATTCATCGCTCCTCCGGCGAGCGAGCGGGCCGTCGTGCTCCAGGGCGAGGAGTAGAAAGAAGGTGAGGCGCCGATAACAATATCGGCATGAGACAGATATGAAATTGTATTGGTCATGGCCGGGCGTACCTCTCATCTTTCGGGCAGGAAAAACCAACCTGCTGGAGCGCCAAGTATGGAAATCGTGGATCTCAGCCGTGAACTATTCCATCGCACTCCGACCCATCCGAGCCACCCACCCGTAATCATCACGGTCTGGAACGATCACGACGAGAAGGTTACGGCGGGCAACACGACGGTCAGCTCGAAAGCACTGTCCATATCGATCAGCGACCACTCCGGAACGCATGTGGATGCTCCAATCCACTTCGACGACCGCCCGGGCGCTGCCACCATAGATCAGATGCCGCTTGAGAAATTCTACACTTCCGGAATCTGCCTGGACTTGTCTCACGTTCCCTTGAAGCATGCGATCACAGTCCCTGAGATGGAGGCAGCGCTTGCGAAATCCGGACAGGAAATCCGGCGCGGTGATACGGTCTTGATCTACATGGGCACCAACAAGCGGCTCTTCGGCTCGCCCCGTTATGTGCACGACTTTCCAGGGCTCGCACTCGAGTCTGTGCATTGGCTGGCAGACAAGGGCATCGGCATGTTTGGTGTCGAGGCCGTAAGCCCGTCTCCGGAAGGCGAACTCAACTTCCAGGCCCATAGAGCATGTGCCGAGAGAGGCATCACACACATCGAATCCATGGCGAACCTCGAGAAATTGGTCGGCCGCGGGCGCTTCCGGTTCATCGGATTCCCGCTTCGTATCCGCGGCGGCACGGCAAGTCCAATCCGCGCTGTAGCCGTCTTCGAGTGACGTCAGGGAGGGCCCAATACGCTTTAGAACTGGGAGCCGTTAAGATATGGGCACGCCGTCAAAACCGCAGTCGCCTCCAGCGGACCTGTGGCGGGAGGATGTTGCAAGTCTGTCGGCTTATCTCGATGCGGGGACAGTGTCACCCGTTGACCTGCTCGATATGTATCTCGGCCGCTGCGACCGGCTGCAACCCATTCTCAATGCATTCAGCTTTATCGACCGCAAGGGTGCAAGGCAGGCAGCCGAGCGCTCGGCTGCCCGGCAGAAAAAGGGAGAGCGGCTCGGGCCCCTCGACGGCATTCCTGTCTCTATCAAGGACAACCTCTTCGTTGCTGGCATGCCTGCGGAATGGGGCAGCCGCATGTTGAAGGGACACGTGGCCACGCGTGACGATATCTGCGTGGAGCGCTTGCGTTCGGCCGGGGCCGTGATCATCGGCAAGACCACCACACCAGAGTTTGCCCTTCTAGGGCGGACCGAAAACCTGTCGACAGGCACGACGCGCAATCCGTGGAATCCCGCCCTCACCCCCGGCGGCTCAAGTGGTGGCGCGGTCGCGGCCGTTGCGGCCGCTATGGCGCCACTGGCAATCGGCACCGACGCAGGCGGTTCGACACGCATGCCCGGGAGCTATACCGGCGTGGTCGGGCTGCGGCCTTCCAACGGACGCATCCCGCGCAGGTACGGCTTCCTGCCGATGGCTCTGGATTTCCAGGCGATCGGGGTCATCGCGCGGACCACACGCGACACGGAACTCTTGTACGCTGCGGTGGCGGGCCCTGATCCCCGCGATCCTGCATCTCTCCTCTATTCCGCGCTCCGACGCGCGGCTCGCCCTCGTCGCCTGGGGTGGTTCACGCAAATCGGAGACGACGTGCCGTCGTCCGACGTGCTTGCGGCCCACGCCGAAACTATTCGGCATCTGGCCGCCGCCGGATGCGAAGTTGCCCAGTGCGAACCTCCCTTCGACATCGGCGAGATCAACGCATTGTGGGGGACCTTGACAGCAGTCGGCGCCGCACGCGCCGCCCGCAAATTCGGCGACGTCTGGAAAAAAGAAGCAACAGGCCAGATCGCTGGCCTTGTCGAGAAGGGCTTGAGTATTCCAGCCGCTGACTATGTCGATGCGCTTGACCGGCTGCAGGCGTTTCGCTCCGAAACCTCCGCCAAATGGGGAGATTTCGACGCGCTTGTCATTCCGGTCAACCCGCTTCCCGCTTGGCCGGTAGAAACCGACCACCCGTCCTCAGTGGAAGGTCGGACACTTAGCGCAGGCGCACAGGGCATGTATTGCGGCTGGGTCAATGCCATGGGCTATGGAGGCATCAGCGTCCCCGCCCGCCCAAGTGCGGAAGGATTGCCGATTGGCGTTCAGATCGTTGCGCCGCTGGCAGCCGATGACGTGATCTTTGAGATTGCGCACTACCTCGAGAAAGCGGCGCCATGGTCCGACCGCTGGCCCGAACTCGCCCTGCAGACCTGACCGAACACGGGAAACGGAGCTTGAAATGGCCAAGATTGTGGACCTGACGGTTACGCTCGCCAACAACATGCCGGGGCACCGGTTCTTCCCAAGACCAGTCATTCTCCCGCATTTCACCGACGAGGAAATGATCACCTGGGGGAACGGCACGCCGGAGGACCCTCTGGGCGGCTGCACCACCTACCTCGGCATGATCGATCACATGGGCACCCACATCGATGCCTTCGTGCACACCAAGAAGGGGGGTGCAACAATCGATCAGATGCCGCTCGACATGTTCATGGGCAAATCCGTTTGTCTTGATTTACGGCACATCCCCGATCTCGGCGACATTGATGTCGGTGATCTCGAGAAAGCCGAAAAGCAGGCGGGCGTGAAAATCGATGGCCACATCGTTCTGATCTGCACAGGCCTACACAAGCGGCACTATCCCAACGATACGGTGATGCATTCGAACTGCGGCATCACAGCCGAGGCGACCCACTGGCTGGCGGATCGCTCCAGGGTGCACGGCGTCGAGGGCCCTTCCACTGATCGCGCGAACTCTAAGCTTTTTCCCAACCACAGGGTATGTCGCGATCGCGGAATCACACACTACGAGTGGCTCTGCAATCTTGAGGAATTGCTGGGTCAGGGCGAGTTTCAATTCCAGGGACTGCCCCTGAAGATCGACAAAGGCAGTGGCTCTCCCGTCCGCGCAATCGCCATCCTCGGTTAGGTGCGGCCCGCACAACCGTGCGCCAGATGCGCGTGCTTCAGTCCAGAATGGCGAGCGCGCGCACTGGCGATCCCGATCCACCTTTGAATTTGAGGGGAATTGCCTGGAATTGGAACACACCCTTGCCGACGAGTTCCTCCAGATTGCAGAGCCACTCGACGTGAGTCATGCCGCGATCGCGTGACACGCGATGGCTTGGGAACTCGGCAAAATTCGGCCGATCGGTCGACGGCCCTTCGACGCCGTGCAGCTTGGATCCACGGTCTGCAAGCCAGTGTGTTGCGGCGGCCGTGAGACCGGGATTGGAAAACATGACGCTGTCACGGGGATAGTGGCGGCGATGCAGCCCTGTGTTCAGCAATACGATGTGCCCGTCCACCCTGACGCCTGCCTTTTCCTGCGCCGCTTCCATGTCGGCCACGTCGATATCGCCGAGGTCGGGGATGTGCCGCAAATCGAAGCAGACGGCACGCCCCATGAACATATCAAGGGGCATCTCATCGATGGTCGTGCCTCCGGGCTTCAGATGATAGAAGGCGTCCACATGGGTGCCGACGTGGTTGAGCATGCCTATGTATTCTATAGGCGTCGTGAAGGGATCGCCGGGCACGCCCTGGTTCAACGCACGGCAGCTCTCGTGCGTCATCCACGGCAGGTATACGGGCCGAGGCATATTCTTGTGCGCGGGCATATTGTTTTCAATTGTCACCGAAAGATCGACGATCTTCGCCACAGCGCTTTCTCCAGTCTGCCAGACCCTAAACATATGTTCGTCACACGGCGCTTGCGCGTCAATGCCTTTGCAGGGAAGATTGAATTGCTGGACGTAATCCAAGGAGCGGCAGCGGCAATGGCCTCATGCTCGCTTCGGCACGGGAGGGATAACTCGCGATGGCACGCAAACTCGTCGATCTGAGCCGCGAGATCTATCACATGATGCCGGTGGCCAATCCCCACATCAACCAAGTGCCTGCCTTCTGGAATCGAATGACGCATGCAGAAAGCAAAGGCCGGTGGGACACCGACATCAGCTTTCAAATCCGTGATTTCCTGATCGGAGAGCATGTCGGCACCCACGTCGATGCGCTCTGCCATTTCGATCCGAGCCCCGAGGCACCCTGCCTTGAAAAAATGCCGCTGGAGACCTTCCTCACGGAAGCGGTCTGCGTCGACGTCTCGCACGTCAAGCCAGGTGGTTTTATCACCGTTGCCGACCTCAAGAACGGACTGGCCAAGGCCAAACTCGAGATCAAGAAGGGTGACACGTTTCTTTATTGGCAGAACCACTATGCGCATAAGGACGAGCCCAATTGGCTCCACGAATTCGCAGGCCTCGACTGGGATGCCACTCAATGGCTTGCAGATCAGGGCGTGGTGAACATCGGCTGCGAGTGCGCCAGCATCGACAGTTCCTCAGCGATGCCGATCGACGCGAAGGGCGCGTTTCCCGCGCACCGAACCTGCCGGGAGCGCGGCATGATCAACACGGAAAACCTCGCCAATCTCGAAAAGGTCGTTGGGCGCCGTTTCATCTACATCGGACTTCCCCTTCGCCTCGTTGGTGGCACGGGCTGTCCGATCCGTGCCGTCGCCATGTTCGACGAGTGATGGTCCTGGATCGAAAGGCCTTGGGCCCATGAACGTCACCCAGGAGATGCGATGATCCAGCTTATCCTGAGTGGGCTATCGCTCGGATGTGTCTACAGCCTGGTGGCTCTGGGCTATCACATCACCTTCATGACGAGCCGTACGCTCAACTTTGCGCAAGGGTCGGCGATGATGCTCGGCGCCGTCTGCGCCGTCATCCTGGTTGTGGATTATGGATGGCCGATGCTGCCCGCGATGGCCGCGTCTATTCTCATTCTTGGCTGCTTCGGGGCTTTGCTCGAGTTCACGGCCGTGCGTCCGTTCGTCGGTCGCGGCTCGATGGCCTGGGTGATGAGCACCCTTGCCGTGGGCATCATCCTTGAGAACGTGGCGCTGCTCATATTCGGAAAGTCGCCGCGCGGGCTGCCGAACAGCTTGGCGGAAAACCCCGTGACAGTGGCCGGCGCCGGCATCTACCCGCTCGAACTGATCATTCCACTTGTGGTCGTGGCCGTCGCGGTAGGGGCGCGCCTCTTCTATACCCGAACCATGCTTGGTCGCGCCTTGCGCGCGACGGCTTTCGATCGCGAGGCCGCGCTTGCAGTCGGAATAAATGTCCACCTTATGGTGGCACTGTCCTATGCCTTGAGCAGCATGCTTGCAGGTCTCGGCGGCGTTTTGATCGGCCCCCTCGTGGGAGTCAGCAGCCATATGGGGTTCTTGATCGGTCTCAAGGCGTTCGCTGTCGCGATCGTGGGCGGACTTGAACATCCGGTCGGCATTCTCTTTGCAAGCATTGCCTACGGTGTGCTGGAGAATCTGATCGGTGGCTATTTCGGCTCCTCGGTTAAGGAGATCTTCGGCTTCACGCTGGTGATCGTCGTGCTGTTCTTCCGCCCCGCCGGCCTCTTCGGCAAGACGACGCTGCGAAAGGTGTGAGGATGCTGCGCTCGCTGCGAGGATGGTCCTGGCTCATTGCTGCAGTCGCGGCGATTGCGATCGCTTTCGTCCTCCCTGCTTATATCGGGCGCTACTACACACAGATGCTGATGCTTGGCGGCATTTATGCAATCGTCGCGCAGGGGCTCAACCTTCTCGCGGGCTACACGGGACAGACTTCACTCGGTCACGCGGGGTTTTATGCGATCGGCGCCTACACAGGCGCTCTGGTTGCAACCAAGTTGGGGCTCGGGTTCTGGACGGCGATTCCATTCTCGATCTCTGTCGCAGCTGTCGCCGGCGTCCTCATCGCCCTGCCGTCATTCAAGCTGGAGGGTCCGTATCTCGCGATGGTCACCATCGCGTTCGGCATCATCGTCAATAGCGTGCTCGTCGAATGGTCGGATCTCACCGGGGGCACGCAAGGCGTGCTCAATATTCCGCGGCCCACATTGTGGGGGACGCGCCTGCAACTTGAGGGGCAGTTCGTCCTGATCGTGGTCCTTGTCGCAGCCGTGACATTATTGATCCGGAACATCATGCGTTCCCCCTGGGGACGCGCCTTCGTCGCGGTGAGAGACAATCCTATCGCCGCTCAAGCCATCGGTCTCAACACCCAGAAGGTGAAGACTGTGGCATTCACCATAAGCGCGGGGTTGGCGGGTCTCGGCGGACATCTCTTTGCCTTCTCTCAAGGCTTCATCAGTCCGGAGGCCTTTGAATTCGAGACTTCAATCTTCTTCCTCACCGCCATGATCTTCGGCGGCGCGGGAACAATCGCAGGCCCTTTGATCGGCGCGCCGGTCATGACGTTCCTGCCTGAGATGTTGCAGCGCTTCGTGGATTACCGGCTCATCATCTACGGCGCGCTGATCGTTACCTTTCTCTATGTCCTGCCACTGGGCATTATCGGCACGCTGTTCCGCCGCAGCTCGTACGTGCCCGAACAGCCGCCCGTCCCGGACGATTCGCTTGGCGGCGATAATGGCAAAACCGCTGAGCATACCAGTGGCGTTGCCAGACATCGTGACGGTGCGGTGGCGCGTCTTGAGCAAGTGCGCATGGTTTTCGGTGGGGTAAGGGCGCTCAATGGCGTCGATCTGGAGATTGCGCCTGGAAGCATCCACGCACTGATCGGTCCTAATGGCGCAGGCAAGACCGTGCTGATCAACGTGCTGACCGGCCACTACAAGCCAACGACAGGTGCAGTTCACGTCGCAGGTCATGACGTCACGGGGGCGCCGCCCTACCGGCTTGCCAGCCTCGGAATTGCGCGCACCTTCCAAACCGCACAATTGTTTGCCGGGCTTACAGTGCTGCAGAATGTCCTTGTTGCATTCCCGGGACAAACCAAAGGCCGCTGGATTGACAGTGCATTGGCCTTGCCGCGGTTGCGACGCGAGGAGGCCACTCGAACGGCGAAAGCGCTGCAACTGCTCGAGTTCGTCGGGTTCACGGGCGATGTGCATGCGCTGGCAAGCTCACTTCCATTTGGGCACCAGCGGCTCGTCGAAATCGCCCGCGCGTTGGCAATGTCACCATCGCTGATCGCAATGGACGAGCCCGCCGCAGGGCTCAACCCGAAAGAGGTGAAAGATCTCGACGCGCTGATTTCGCGGGTGCGCGCGACCGGAGTGGCGGTGCTCCTGGTCGAGCACCACATGGATCTGGTGATGGGCATTTCGGATGCCGTGACTGTGCTCGACCATGGCGAGAAGCTCGCCGAAGGCAGCACATCCGAAGTGCAGCGCAATCCCAAGGTCATCGAAGCTTATCTTGGCGCTGACCTCGAGGAGGAAAAAGTCGCATGACCTCCGGCAGCGACACGAATGGTGATGCGCTACTGCGGGTGCGAAACCTTTCTTACAGCTATGGCGCCGTCGAAGCCTTGCGGTCGGTAGATCTTGAGGTCCGTGAAGGCGAACTGGTTGCACTCATCGGAAGCAACGGGGCCGGCAAGAGCACATGCCTGAAGGCGATTGCCGGCCTGCTTCGCCCGGTCCGCGGCAGCATCACGCTCGCAGGCCAGGAGATGTCCGGCCGTCCGGCCCACCGCGTGGTCGAGGCTGGCATCGTACTGGTGCCGGAGGGACGTCGTCTGTTCGGCGACCAGACCGTGATGGACAATCTTCTTCTCGGCTCCTATCGCCGAAGGAACGCGCCCGGCACGAAAGACGCGCGCCATCTCGCCCAGGGGTTTCTCGACCAGTTTCCCATCCTGCGAGAGCGCCAGGGTCTTCCGGCAGGTTCTTTGAGCGGCGGGCAACAGCAAATGCTTGCGATCTCGCGCGGTCTCATGGCGAGCCCCCGCATTCTCTTGCTGGACGAGCCTTCGCTCGGCCTGGCACCGATCCTCGTGCGGCAGATCTTCGACATGATCATTGAACTGCGTCGGTCGGGGCTGACGATCCTGCTGGTCGAGCAGATGGCGCGCCTTGCGCTGCGCGTTGCCGATCGCGCCTACATCCTGGAGCAGGGCCGCATCACTCTACAAGGACCGGCCGCCGAGCTTCTCAAGCATCCGGATGTGGCCCGAGGCTATCTCGGCGCCATGGACTCGAAGGTAGAGTAGTCTTTGAAAAGGATGAGGACCATGACTGTGACACGCAAGGCGAAAGGTACTACCCGACGCACCGCCCTCAAAGGTCTCGGTACCGTCGTTGCAGCTTCGATTGTTGGGTCGCACGCCCGTGCCGCCGATCCGATCAAGATCGGCCTGTCGGCAGCCTATTCCGGTCCGAACGCGACAGCGGGCCCCGCACTGCAGCGCGGCGCAGACCTTGCCATCGAAGAGATCAACGCAGCCGGGGGTGTGCTCGGGCGTCCACTCCAGATGGCCACCCGCGACAACGAGCACAAGCTTGATCGAGGTGTGGCCCAGACCCGGGAACTGATCGAGCGCGAAGGTTGCGTTGCAATCCTTGGTTCCCAGGGCAGTTTCATCGGTGTGGCCGTGATCGAGACGATCCACGAATTGAAGGTGCCGTGGTTCGCGCTTGCCGTCGGCGGCGTCGGCATCATCGAGAACAATCGCAGCCCGAACTACATGTTCCGCGTGGCGACGAACGATCGCGAAGTGGCGAAGTTCCTGGTAACTTATGGCTTGGATAAACTTGGCAGCAAGAAGTTCGGGATTCTCAACGAGGATTCGGGCTGGGGCGTACCGGCAATAGCCGACCTACAGGCGGCCCTCAAGGAGCGTGGTCTCGAGCCTGCCAGCTCCGACAAGATGAAGGTGGGCGACAGTGATTTCACACCGCAGGTTCTGCGTGCGAAGAATGCGGGCGTCGACACGATCGTCACGTTCTCCAACGCCGTCGAGATGGCTAACGCGCTCAAGGCAGCCAACAAGATCGGCTACAAGCCGAATGTCATCAGCGCATGGGGCTTGGCGAACCCGACGTTCCCGTCCCTTGCCGGCGCCCTCGGAGACGGTGTGCTCGTGATGCAAACGTTCACATTCGTGCAGAACAAAAATCCGAAGGCTGTCGCTCTCTTTAAGCGCTATCTGGATAAGTACAAGGACGTGAAGGACGCCACGGAAGTGCCGTTTCCCAGCTACACGGCTAATTCCTACGATGCCACTCACATGATCGCGCTTGCGATCAAGAAGGCTGGCAGCACGGAAGGACCGAAAATGCAGGCGGCACTCGAGAACCTCGGTGCCTATGACGGCTTGCTCAAGGCCTACAACAATCCGTTCTCGGCGGCTCGCCACGAGGCGCTCGAGCCAAAGGATTATTCGATGACCGTATGGAAGGGCAACCGGCTCGAACTGGTGGGCTAGGCCCATGACAACGCCACCCGGATAGTCCTCCCGGGTGGCCTCTTGTGCCGCTCGGCAGCGTACGGCCGGGGCTGCCAATGGCCGCCCGCAATGAGACCTGCGCGATGCCGCGATGACGCCGGGCGTTTTCTCCAGCTCACGCGACGCATCAGCCTCATCGAATTCCTCTCAGGCTAACAGCGCGATCACTTACCAACCCATCTGACGCGCCGCCAGGTCCTTCATGATCTCCTCCGCGCCACCGCCTATAGCGTTGACCTTTACCTCGCGAAAGATGCGCTCGACCTTGGTCCCGCGCATGAAGCCCATGCCGCCGTGAAGCTGGACCGCCTCTGACGCGCAGAAGGCCATGGTTTGCGTCGCTTGGTTCTTGAGCAGGCAGATGTCCGCAACAGGGCGCTCGCCCTGTTCGATGCGCCACGCAGTCATCTCCAAGTAAGCCTGCGTGGCCGCAATACGCTGGGCCATATCGGCAAGCTTGTGACGTACGACCTGCTGATCGATTAGTCGCCCCCCGAATACCCGCCGCGCGCTGGTCCACGCCACCGTCTCATCAAGACAGACCCGGGCGAAACCATTGCAGGCCGCAGCCATGCCGATCCGCTCTGAGTTGAAATTCAGCATGATGCCGCGGAAACCGTCGTTCTCATCGCCGATCAGGTTCTCGACTGGCACCTCGACGTCATCGAAGTGAAGAGCCGCCGTGTCCGATGCCCACCAACCCATCTTCTTCAGAGGCGTCTGCGTAAATCCCTTCATGCCGCGTTCGATCAGCAAGAGGGAGATACCGCGCTTGCCCGGGCCACCCGTTCTCACGGCGACGGTATAGTAGTCCGCGCGCACACCAGAGGTGATGAACATCTTCGCGCCGTTGACCACATATCGGTCGTCGCGCCGCTCGGCTCTCGTCGTGATAGCCGCGACGTCGCTGCCGCCTCCAGGCTCCGTTATGGCGAGCGCTGAGATCTTCTCTCCCGAGAGAATCTCTCGGAGAACACGATCCTTCATTGCCTTGGTACCGAGGCGCACGATCGGCGGGGTGCCGATGGTGTGGCTATTGACACTTGCCGAGACGCCGCCTGAGCCTGCCTTCGCCATTTCCTGCGCCGCAACAATACGCATGAATTGATCGCAAGGTGTCCCGCCGTACTCCTCTGGATATCCCAGTCCCAGCAGCCCCACGCCAGCAGCCTTCTTGTATAGATCGCGCGGGAACGTCCCAGCTTCATCCCATTCGTCTACGTGCGGCGTGATCTCGCGCTCTACGAAGCGCCTCATCGCGGATCGGAAGGCTTCGTGGCCTTCCGTGTAGAAGAGACGTCTCAAAGCTGCGTCTGACACTGTAGGATCCGCGCGAAAACCACCAATACTGCGGATGCTGCCACAGTTGCTCGAAGTTCGGAAGTCGCGTCGGTTGGCCAGCCCGTTTTGGCTTGGTATGTCAGCGTGCTTCGGAGTGTTCGGGGGCGCCCTGTATTGGGTGTTGGAAGGGCATCGGTCTGGCAGTGCCCGCAATTGATGGATTGGGTGGCGGATCGAGATCCCCGAGGCGCATGGAGGCAAGTGTTGCAGTGGCAATCACTCTGCATCAGCGACCGCTTCGGCTCTTCGCACAAATTCCAGATAGATCTTTGCGCCGAGCAGCCTTGAGATTTTCCTGTTCTCAAATACGCCGCGATGCCACTTCCCCTGAGGCTCTGAGCCGTCATGGACAGCGCGGAAAATGGCTGTCGCGCTAGGGAACTACCACGAGGGTGAAGAACGGGAGCAACAACAAGTTGAGCAAGGTGCGTTATCCTTACAGCACATTGACTTCAGCAATCCAATACTGGACGGCCCCGATGGGTAGGATAGATCCGCCTGGGAAAGGTGAGTCTGCCCAACGCCTGAGGTGACCGCTGCGAGCATTGCCAGCATTTCTTTCGTACGATCAAGTTTGACAAGAGTTTTTAGGGCTGTGGAGGACCTAGCAGCAGCGTGCGGTGCGCACTTGTGCTTTCCCGCCTTGCAGTGGAAGGGTTGCCTCCCTAGCCCACTGATGGAGGACGAAATGGGGAATGTTCTGAGGATCGCGATCATCGCCACTGCAGGCCTTGCCGCCAGCTCCGCGGCGCACGCCGGCTGCAGCAGGCTC
>JBDHTJ010000092.1:0-20321 GCA_039808585.1 Hyphomicrobiaceae bacterium
TCGGGGAAGGTTCTTTTTCAACTGAGCTTACGCGTCTCGGGCGGCTTGTCGACACCCGGATACTGCGTTCGCCGCAGCGCGCTTGCGGGTTGTCCATGACAGCGGCCCCGGCTACCTTTCGCCGAGCAGCCGAGCCCCAGGGGGACGAACCATGGCCAAATCCGATACATCACCTCCGCCATCACCCGGCACGCCGGCAGAGAAAGGGACTGCCGCCTATCTCGACATGCCGCCCGAACGGCGCGCGGCAGCACAGGCGAACGCGGCCATGCTGCTCGCCACGGCCCAGCGCGTGGCCGACGAGTTGCCTCTCGGCACCGACGTCGACGACTTCCGCCGCGTGCTGGTGGAGGAGGCCTGAGCCATGAAGGAATTCGATCAGTACTCGGCCCGCGCATTGGCCAAGGCCATCCGGAAACAGAAGATCTCCAGCGTCGAAGCAACCAAGGAGTCGCTTGATCGCCTCAAGGCCGCGCACGAGGTGACGAACTGCCTCGTCAGCCTGGAGGCGGAAAGCGTGCTGAAGGCCGCCAAGGCGGTTGATGCAGAGATCGACAAGGGCAAGCACAAGCTGCCTCTCGACGGCGTTCCGCTGGCTCACAAGGACATGTTCGACCGCAAGGGCAAGATCGCGACGTGGGGCGCCAAGATCCGCGCCACAGAGCCTGCTGCCCATGATGCGACCGTCATCGCCCGCCTCAAGGAAGCAGGCGCGCTGCAGGCCGCCACGCTGCATCTCACCGAATTTGCCTTCGGGCCCACCGGGCACAACTACGTGGCAGGTCACGCGCGCAACCCCTGGGACCCCACGCGCATCACGGGCGGTTCGTCTGCCGGCACGGCTGCAGCGGTTGCCTTCGGCGCCATTCCGGCGGGTCTCGGCTCCGATACCGGTGGCTCCCTGCGTCTTCCGGCGGCCTGTTGCGGCGTTACATCCATCAAGCCGACGTGGGGCCGCGTGAGCCGCGCCGGGGCCATGCCGCTCTCTCCTGCCCTCGACTGCATCGGCGTGATCGCGCGCCACGTGGAAGATCTGGCGCTTCTCCTGCGCGTGCTGGCGGGGCACGACAAGCGCGACGCCGGCTCATCGCACGTCAAGGTGCCGGACTATGTCGACCACCTCGACGACAGCCTCAAGGGCGTGAAGCTCGGCATCGATGCCACTGTGAACGGCGAGGCAAGCGCCGAGGTGCAGAAGATGCTCGACACGGTCACGGGCATTCTGACGGGGCTCGGCCTCAAGAAGACGGATGCGAAGTTCCCGGACTGGCAGACGCTCGATCATCTGACGCAGCTCACCCAACAGCCCGATGCGGCGGCCCAGCACGACCACTATCTGCGCACGCGACCCGAAGACTACGGGCCGCAGGTGCGGGCGCGGCTTGAGATCGGCCATTTCATCCCGGCCGTGGCGCATCTAACGGCGCTGCGGGCGCGCGGCATGTATCTCAAGCGCACGCTCGACGAGACCTTCAAGAATGCCGACGTGGTGCTGCTGCCGGTGCTGGCCGACGTGCTGCCCACCATCGCCGAACTCGACGTGGGCGGCGGCCCGCAGGTCGCCGCAGCGATGGGCCGGGTGGTGAAGTTCACCCGCGTGATCAACTACCTGGGCCTTCCCGCGCTCACCCTGCCGGTGCCGCGTGGCTCTGGCCTTCCCAATGGGTTCCAGCTCGTCGGCCGCCCCTATTCGGAGGCCTTGCTGCTCGCCATCGGGCAGGCCTACCAGCAGGAAGTGCCTCCGGAGGTCGCCAAGCCCGTCACGGCGTGAGGTTGCGCGCGGCGCTCGCAATGCTGGCGCTGCGCCGTAACGCGCCTGAACTCAGCCGGGGGAGGCGCCGAGGTGGAGGCCCGCATCCACGAGCAGCGTCTCGCCGGTGACGTGACGGGAGGCATCGGAGATGAAGAACAGCGCCGTCTCCGCGATATCTTCGGGCTGCGAGGCCACCTTCAAGGGCACGGCCTTGGTTACGTTCTGACGGATCGTGTTCGTCTTCTGCTCGCCGAACTTGTCGCTGAACCAGCGCGTATCGATGAACCCCGGGCAGATGGCATTGACGCGGATCTTCGGGGCCAAAGCGCGCGCCAGCGACTTCGTCATGATGTTGAGCGCCCCCTTCGAGGCCGCATAGGCAACGGACGAGCCGATCCCCGTCACGCCGGCGATGGACGAAGTCATGAGCACCGCGCCAGCGCCCGAAGCTTCCAGGAGCGCGCGGCAGGCGCGCACCATCTGGAAGGGGCCGACCGTGTTCACCGCGTAAAGCGCCAGGAAGTCGTCCTTCGACAGCCCGTCCATGTTGGCGTGCGCCACGTGACGCGTGATGCCCGCATTATTGACGAGGGCATCGATACGCCCGAAGCGTTCGGCCGCCGTGGCGATGCGACGGCAGTCGGCATCCTCGGACACGTCCCCCTGCGCGATAACGGCTTCAGCGCCCGCAGCCTTCACCGCCGCAGCCGTCGCCTCTGCCTCCTTAAGGCTCTTGGTGCAATTGATGATCACCGCCTTGGCGCCACGCTCGGCGGCCCCGATGGCAATCGCGGCGCCCAGCCCCGTCGCTCCGCCGGTGATGAGGATGATCTTTCCCTTGAGGCCGCTCATGCTTCCTTCCCTTCCTTCATTTTGCGCAGCAGACGGCGCGCGTCGTTGAGAATGCGTGCGTGATCGAAAGCCATGCTGGGGCGGCCAGAGATGGCGAGCCAGGCGACGTCCGCCGCGTCGTCGCCAGCGCGCGCCTTGGCTGCAGAGACCCGCGTCAGATAGGCGATGGAGCAGGTGTGGCCGCGCGGGTCACGGGCAGGATCCGAATAGACGCCCAGCAGATGCAGCCTGCCTGCGCGCACGCCCGTCTCCTCCATCAGTTCGCGCTTGCACGCCGTTTCCGTATCCTCGCCGACATCGACGAAGCCGCCGGGAAACGCGAAGGCACCCTTGAACGGTGGGTTCTTGCGCCGGATCAGCAGCACGCGCTCGGCAGCGTCCACCACCACGCAATCGACGGTGAGGGCCGGTGTCTGCGGAAAAGCCATGCGGCTCAGATCCCAAGGGCGTCCTTGATCGCCTGCAGGCCTGCCTGTTGCGGGCTGTACATGCGCCCCCCCAGCATCCCGCCGTCGACAATGATGTCGATGCCGTTGATGAAGCTCGCCTTGTCGCTGGCAAGAAACAGGGCGCAATTGGCGATGTCGTCCGTGATGCCAGCGCGCGGGATCGGCTGAAGCTTTGCCGTGTGTTGCTTGAATACGTCCGCGATCGCGTCGGCCTTACCGGCCTCCATGCCGAGTGCCTTGCCCAGAATGCCCGTCGCGATGGCGCCCGGCGAGATGGAGTTCACCCGAACGTTGTGCTCGCCCAGTTCCATGGCCACGCAGCGCGACAGATGGTTCACGGCCGCCTTCGCCGCGCCATAGATCATGGAGCTCGAATAGCCGGCCTGATGTCCCGCGATAGAACCGTTGTTGATGATGCTGCCGGAGCGCTGCTTCATGAGGATCGGCGCGGCATGCTTGATACCGAGCATCACCGAGCGCACGAGAAGCGCCATGGCGGCATCGAAGCCTTCCACGGTGACGGAGGTGATGCTGCCTGTCGGCGCCGGGCCGCCGGCGTTGTTGAAGAGAACATCGAGCCTGCCGAACTTCGCAAGCGTGCCCTCGATCACGCGCACCCAGTCGCCTTCGAGCGTCGCGTCGGCCTTGATGAACAATGCGGAAGCACCGATGCGTGAGGCGACAGCTTCGCCTTCCGCTGCGCGGCGCCCCGTTAGCACCACCTTGGCGCCTTCCTCAGCAAAAATCTCGGCCGTGCGCGCGCCAATGCCGCTGGTGGCTCCCGTAATGATGGCCACCTTGCCGTCGAGCTGTCCCATGGCGTCCTCCGATCAATCGTGTGCTTGATCGGATATTACCGGCTGGCGAGGTCGGCACCAGCGGACTTTCTCGCGGGCCTGGCTGGCCGCGGCGTCATTGAAGGCCTACACTGTTCATTATTGCCCAAGAAAGAGGGTTCGCCCGTCATGAGCCGGATGATCGTCATCACCCGCAACGGCAAGACTGTAGTGCTCACGGGCTGGCGTGCCTGGATCGCGGGTGCTTCGGCCTTTGTGCTGGCGTGGCTGCTGCTGGGGCTCGTGGCCTTCATCGTGATCGGCGTCGGCCTCACGTTCGGTATTCTGCTCCTGCTGGCGGTCCCCGCGGTGATCGGCGTGGCGCTGGTGGCTTCCGCCCTGAACGCGAGCGGCCGCCCGAAATAGTTCGGGCACCGCAAGGCGCGTGGCCGAGGGTGCCCGGTGCAGATCAGGCGCTGCCTGCTGCGCTACTTGGTGTTCTTCATGCCGCCCGGCGTGAACCGCGAAGCCCTTCAGCGGCTTGGTGTGGAGATCCTGCTCAGCCCCTTGAGAAAAAAGAAAAGTCCCGGCAGTGGGCGCCGCCGGGACTTTCATGTTTCCACACCAGTGCGGGGTGCTGTTGTGGATGTCGTTACAACGGCCGGGCCCAGGCTTTATTCCCTGCGTTTTTCAGCTGGCCTTGCCGGGCCTGGACGGCGCCGCAGGCTTGGCCGCGTCTACCGTCTCTCGAAATTTGTTGGTGATTGGGTAGCGGCGGTCACGGCCGAAGTTGCGCGCGGAGATCTTCACCCCCGGTGCTGCCTGCCGCCGCTTGTACTCGGCGATGTAGAGCAGACGCTCGACCTTCTTGACGATGGCCGGATCGTGCCCGCGCGCGACGATCTCGGAAAGGGGCATCTCCCCTTCCACGAGGCAGGCGAGGATATCGTCAAGCACCTCGTAGGGCGGCAGGCTGTCCTGGTCTGTCTGGTTCTCGCGCAGCTCCGCAGACGGCGCGCGGGTGATGATGTTCTCGGGGATGACCACACCGCCCGGCCCTTTCGCGCCCTTCGGCACGTTGGCATTGCGCCAGCGCGAGAGGCGGTAGACCTCCATCTTGTAGAGATCCTTGATGGGATTGTAGCCGCCGTTCATGTCGCCATAGAGCGTGGCGTAGCCGACGCTCATCTCGCTCTTGTTGCCGGTGGTCACCACCATGCCGCCGAATTTGTTGGAGATGGCCATGAGCGCCGTGCCACGCACGCGGCTCTGGATGTTCTCCTCCGTGATGTCGCTGTTCGTCCCGGCGAAGATGCCGCTCAGTGCGGCACCGAAGGCCTCGACGGGGCCTGAGATGGGAACGATGTCGTAGCGCACACCCAGCGCCTTGGCACAATCGGCGGCATCCTTGAGGCTAACCTCTGAGGTATAGCGATAGGGAAGCATCACGCAGTGGACGCGCTCGGGCCCCAACGCATCGGCTGCCAGTGCTGCGCATAAGGCGCTGTCGATGCCGCCCGACAGCCCCATCACCACACCCGGAAAGCCGTTCTTCTCGACGTAGTCGCGCAAGCCGATCATGCAGGCATGGTAGGCGGCGGCGTCCTTCTCCTCGACGAGCGCCTTAGTGCCCGGGCTCACGATCCAGCCATCCGCCGCGCGCTTCAGCTCGATCACCTCCAGCGCTTCCTGCCAGGCGGGCATCTGCACGGCCAGACTCGCATCGGCGTTGAGCACGAACGAGGCGCCGTCGAAGACAAGCTCATCCTGGCCGCCGACCTGGTTGATGTAGATGAGCGGCAGGTCGGTCTCCGTTACGCGGGCCACGGCGACGTTGAGGCGGCGCTCGGGCTTGGGCCAGTCGAACGGCGAGCCGTTGGGCGAGATCAGCAGTTCAGCCCCCGTCTCCTGCAGGCATTCGCACACGTCTTCCTGCCAGATGTCTTCGCAGATCGGTACGCCGATGCGGACGCCGCGAAGGTTCACGGGGCCCGGCATCGGGCCGACGTCGAAGTTGCGCTTCTCGTCGAAGACGCCGTAGTTCGGCAGGTCCACCTTGTAGCGGGTGGCCAGCACGCGCCCGTCGTCGAGCAGCGCCACCGCGTTGTAGAGCTTGCCTTCCTCCGCCCAGATGGTGCCGACGAGGATGGCCGGGCCACCATCGGCTGTATCGCGTGCAAGCTCTTCCACCGTTGCGCGCGCGGCGGCAACGAAGGCGGGCTTGCGAACGAGGTCTTCCGGCGGATAACCGGTGATGAACAACTCCGGCACCACGAGCAGATGGGCGCCGCCGCTGGCGGCTTCGGCGCGTGCGGCACGCAGCTTGCGCGCATTGCCCTGCAAATCGCCGACGACGGGATTGAGTTGAGCCAGCGCGATGCGAAGGGTATCGGTGATGGGGTGTGAGTGAGTGTGAGCCATGGATGAAGTTTAGGACAGGCGGAGGGATTCCGCCACATGGGGGAAGCCGCGTGACAGCCGCAGCAGGGCCCGCTGAGGCCAAGGAACCGCAGCGGCCGCATACGGGAACGCTCGGCGCCACGATCATGGGTTGCGGAGCCATCATTTTGTGGGCAACGCTTGCGCCGCTGACGGTGCTCAAGGGGCCCATCCCGCCCTTCCAGACAACGGCCCTGACCTTCGGCCTCGGCGCCGCTCTCATGGTGGCTTCGGCCGTGGCGCGGGGCCGCACGCACCTTCTGGCGCCGACCCTCGCCTCGCTGGCGCTGGGGATCTACGGCCTGTTTGGGTTCCACGCCCTCTACTTCGCGGCACTGCGCCTTGCGCCGCCTGCAGAGGCGCATCTCCTGAACTCGCTTTGGTCCCTGCTGATCGTGCTGCTTTCGGCGCTGCTACCCGACCACCGGCTGTCGCTGCGGCATGTGGGAGGCGCACTTCTGGGCTTTGCGGCCGCCGCACTCCTGGTGTGGAACAAGATCGGGAGCGAGGGCGGGGCGAACGCAAGCCTCGGATTCCTCCTGGCGATCGGATGCGCGGTGATCTGGTCGACCTACTCGGTGGCGTCACGCATCTTTGCAGCGGTGGCGACGGAAAGCCTCGCGGCACCGGCGGCGGCGACGGCCTTGCTCGCCGCAACGGCAAGCCTGCTCTTCGAAACCTGGGTCGCCCCGGCAGAAGGACGGCAGTGGCTGGCGCTTATCCTGATGGGGCTGGGCCCAGTCGGCGGGGCATTTCTGATGTGGGACATCGGCATGAAGAAGGGCCGCGTGGCCACGCTGGGCGTGCTTTCCTACGCCAGCCCCGTCCTATCCACCGTGCTTCTCGTGGTCTTCGGCCTCTCACAGGGGTCGGCGGTCCTGTGGCTTGCGGTTGCCATGATGACGCTTGCAGGCGCCATCGCCACGCGATGAGTCCCTGGCCGTGCAGGGCATCCGCAATGCTTGATTTGCCGGGCCTTGCGCGCCCAGTAGGTCGAGCGCCAGTCGAAATCGCTGCGCAGGAATTGCTCCTTCAACGGCGCACCGCCTCACATCGTTACGCCCGGCGTGCCGGCACGAAGAGACGCTGGCAGGGCATGATCCAGTTGGGGTTGCGCACGGCGCGATGATTGGCTCGGTAGATGCTGGTATATCGCCACCCCTCGCCCTTGCCGTAGATTCGCTCCGCAACGTCCCATAACGTGTCGCCGGACTTCACGACGTACCAGTTGCCGGGCTGCACGGTGCTGCCGGCCGCATCACAGGTGGCGGTGCGGGCGGGCTCGGGCCGTGTAGCGGTGCGGCGAGCTTCGGCGGCCTTGCGCGCTTCCTCGCGCTTGGCTTCCAGCGCCGCCTTTGCCTCGGCGGCCGCTTTCGCCATGGCGACGCGCCTGGTCTCCAAATCCCTCTTCATTTGGGCGGCCTTCTCTTCGGCTGCCTTCTTGATCTCTGCAACGCGCTTGGCGTCCTCGGCGCGTTTGGCCTCGAGCGCGGCCTTGGCCTCGCCCGCCGCTTTCTGGAGGGCCGCGGCGCGTTCCTCTGCGGCTTTCTTCAATTCTGCAGCCTTGGCATCCGCGGCAGCCTTGGCCTCTGCGGCTGCTTTCGCTTCTGCAGCCTTCGCCTCCTCGGCCTTTTTCAAATCTTCGGCACGCTTTGCCTCGGCAATACGCCGTTCGTCCTGGGCCTTCGCCTCTGCGGCTGCTTTCGCTTCTGCTACGGCCTTTGCGCTTGCAGCGGCTTTGGCGTCGGCTGCAGCTTTTGCTTCGGCGGCCGCTTTGGCTTCAGCCGCAGCCTTGGCCTCCGCCAATCGCTTTGCCTCTGCAGCAGCTTTTGCCTCAGCTATGCGCTTCTCTTCCGCAGCTTTTGCGTCTGCAGCGGCCTTGGCTTCGGCCGCCGCCTTGGCTTCGGCGATGCGCTTTGCCTCTGCCGCAGCCTTGGCCTCAGCGGCTGCTTTTGCTTCCGCTGCAGCCTTGGCTTCGGCTGCGGCCTTCGCTTCGGCAGCGGCTTTGGCGTCGGCAAGCCGCTTTGCTTCCACGGCGGCTTTCGCCTCTGCTACGGCCTTGGCATCGCTCGCGGCCTTGGCGTCGGCTGCAGCCTTTGCGTCAGCAGCCTTCTTGGCGGCATCGGCCTTCGCCGCGTCCTCTGCTTTCTTCTCGACTTCTGCGCGCCGCGTTTCTGCCAGCTTGCGCTCTTCTGTGGTCTTGCTCGTATCGGCAGCGGCAGCCTTGCTCTCGGCTTTGTCGGGAGCCTTCTTTTCCGGTTCCTTCTGCTGCCCGGGACGGTTGCCCGCTTCCTTCACCGGATCCCATTTCTCGGGTGGCTTCGCGCCCTCCGTCAGGCGCTTCACCAGGGCCTGGAACTGGGCCTGCGACCAGGCGAGCCAATCGCTGCTGTCGCTGGCATCCGCAGCCTTCTTGGGTGCCGACGCCTCGGGTTTGGCTGGAGCGGTTGCCGCAGGCGCCGCGGGCTTGGATGCAGCGGGCGGCGCCGTGGGCGTAGTGGCCTTGCCGCTGTCGGCCACCCGAGGCTCGGGTGCGGCGGCCGGCGCAGGCGATTTGGCGGGTGCCGGCGCTGCCGGCTGTGCGGATTTGGGTGCGGGCGCAGCTGCCGGCTTGCGCGGCGGAAGCCCATCCGGGCCCTGCTTCAGCTCGGTAACGAGCTTGCCATACTCATCCTGCGCATGCTGCAGCCACCGCAAGGCCGGGGCCCAGGGATCCTCCCCCTTCTTGGCAGGAGAAGTTGCCTGCGCTACCCGGCTCTCGCGCAGCACCTGCGAGAAGCGTTCGGACGCCTCCTTGGCCAAGGCCTCCGCACGCTGACGAACGGGGTCTGTTGCCGGCGCGGGAAGCGGCGCCTGATTTTGAGCGGCAAGCACCGGAGCGGGCAGAACTGCGGCCGCAGCGAGCGAGCCCAGGAGCAATTGAAGCCTCATGGAACCAGCGCCTCCCCTTCCCCGAAACCAGCGCCGGCCCCGTGCCTTGCACGCGCCGGCTTAAACGTAGCCGCAGCTCGTTAACCTGAACGTATTCAGAACCATGGCGAGGGGCAATGGGCAAGGCCGCGCCCTCGCTTTCACGGGGGTAGCGATGCACAGGCGCAACGCCACGCCGCAATTTCGTGATGAAATCCGGTCGTCGTACCCTTAAGCGGCGCTTTTGGACCACCACCATCCGGCCCATCGGCGCGTTTACGGGTTCGGGGAATGTCAGGTGACAGGGGGACATGGACTGGCGCATCCTTGCCAATCCTACGTCTGCGCCGAGCGAAGGATCTCATGCAGCAAAAGAACACGAAGTCGAAGAAGTCGGGCCCGAAAGCCTCAGCCGTCTCAAAGCCGGCCGAAGTCAGGAATGTGTGCGTGTACTGCGGCTCGAACCCCGGCAACAACCCCGCCTACATGGAGGCCGCCCGCAGCCTGGGCGCCGATCTCGCCAAGAACGGCATCGGACTGGTCTACGGCGGTGGCGGCCGCGGCATGATGGGGGAGACCGCCCGGTCGGTGCTCGCCGGTGGCGGTCGCGTGACGGGGATCATCCCGAGCTTCCTGTCAGAGAAGGAGCAGATGCTGCGCGACGTCACCGACCTGGTGGTCGTGGACGACATGCACCAGCGCAAGATGATGATGTTCGAGCGGTCGGACGCTTTCGTCGCTCTTCCCGGCGGCATCGGCACGCTGGAGGAACTCGTCGAGCAGCTGACCTGGGCGCAGCTCGGCCGGCATCGCAAGCCCGTCGTTATCGCCAACATCGCCGGCTGCTGGGAGCCGTTCCTGACGCTCATCCGGCACATGCAGGCTGAAGGCTTCATTCGCAAGGAGATGGACGTGACGTTCATCGTCGCCAATACGGCGGCGGAGATCGTGCCTGCCATCCTCGGGGCTGCGCAACCGACGAGCAGGGAAGCGGCCGAGACGGTCACCGAGAAGTTCTGAGCACGCGCCTCAGCGCTTGCGCTCGTTGGTTTCGGTGGACCAGCTGCCGCCGATGTCGCCGCCGGGCCGCGTGTCGACGCCCGTCGCCGAATTGCCGGTCACGGGCGAACTCGATGCGCGGGGGCCGGATGATCTCGGCGGCGGCGGCGCAGCGCGCGGAAGTACCACCGGGTCCTCCGGTGTCATCTGCATGATCTCGCGGAAGATGCCGGGCGTGACGAGCGACAACGGGTTCACGAGCACCTGCGGGTTGCTCATGGCTCCCTGGATAGCGAAGGTGATGCCGAGTACGCCTTCGCCTCTGGGACCTGTGAGCAGCGGGCCAAGCAGCGGGATCGGCGCCAGGGCCCGGTTCAGGCCGGACAGCGGCACGTAGGTGCCGCCCACATTCAGCTGCTGGGCGCGGAAATCCACCTTGCCGCGCATCGAGGCGCCAATCAGCGGCCCACGGATGTAGCTCGAGTGCATGACGAACTGGCCATGCCCGATCGAGAATGGGATGCGCATCTGCTCGAACTCGAACTGCTCGCGCACCACTTTCTTGCGCCCGGTTCCAGGCGTGGTGCTGCTGCCTTCCGCGTTCTGCAGCACCTCGGAGATGATGGGGTCGCCCAGAATCACGAAGTCCCGCGTCCAGAGCGTGCCGGTTCGCTCGGCGGCCCCTTGGCCGTCCAGATGCACTTCCAGGTTCATGACCCCGCCCATGGCGTTCGGATAGAAGCCGGCGAGTTTGAACAGCTGGCCTGCGTCGGTCGCCTCCGCCAGCAGCCTCCGCGGTTGGCCAGGCTCCGGACGGATCACAGCCGCGAACAGCTTGCCGCCCTCCAGGATGCCCCGCGCATCTAGGTTCACCACCTTGTGGCCGCGCTTCTGCAGGCTCACGCGCACGTTGCGCATCGCGGTGTCGGAATGCCCGATGACGGTGCCGATTTCCGCCTTGAGGTCGAGGCCCGGCCGTGGCTTCTGGCTGAGATCCGGCGTGCCGCCAACGTCGAAGAAGGAGCGGAACAGGTCGCGGCCGTCGTAGGTCGTTCCCTTGGCGGTCACGTCCCAGATGCCGTCGTTGCGCATGCGCCCGCTGGCCTCGAGACTGGTCACCACGTTGAGGGAGAAATTGGGGAAGCGGAACTCGCGCACCTTGTTGTCCGCACCGACGCCGATCATGCCCTCGAGCGCCACGTTGTCGCCGACGAGTTTCACATTGCGCAGCTCGATGGGAAGACTGCCGGTGCCCTTGGCATAGTCGAACTCGAACAAGGCCCCACGTCCCCTGGGCTTTCTCCACGCGACGCTGTCCAGATTGAGTTCGGCGTTCAGCAAGTCGCAGCGCACGTGCACGCGGCGCTCGCTCTGGGCGTCGCGGGTGACCGTGACTTCCACCGCAACGTCGCCTTGCACGAGGTCGTTGATGTCGAGGCCCAGCTGGTTACGATAGCTGTTGTCGAGCACCGATGTTATGCGCAGCGGCGGCTGCTTGTCGGGCGGCGCCCCGAACACGTGCTGCCAGGAGACTTTGCCGACCACGCCGTTAACCAGCATCTCGCCCCGCGCCTCGGCGGACGTAGGCGCGAGGTCTATGGCGATATTGGCCGATGTCACATCGTAGTTGCCGAAGCTCGCCTTCATCCGCCCGTCGAGAATGCGCATTTTGCCCTCGGCCTTGATGTCGCCGACGCGCAACTCCTCTCCGAAAGGCACCGCAAGCGTCACCTGCGCATCGACGCGGCCCTCCATCTTGTCGGACACCATGGGCTCGTCGCCCTCTGCGCGGAAGGGCGGACGGTCGAACAGCTCATGCACCAGCGACAGTGGACCCTGGCTGCGCAAATTGATGTGTCCGTAGCGCGGCAAGGCCTCGTTCATGTCGACGGTGAGGTTTCCCTTGAGCGAGAGCCGGCGACCATCCGGAGCGGCAATCCAGCCATCGGGCACCGACAGTTCAAATCCCTGCCCGTCGAGACGAACCAGCGCGCGAGGCGCATCGAACGTCGGCCAGCCGTCGATCAGCTTGAAACCGACATTGGCCGCCTCGAGCGTGAGGGAGGCGCGGTCGGCAGCAGATGTCGTGCCCTCACCCGACAACAAGCGGAAGGACCCTGATTGCAGCTGCCCGCGCACAAGGTTCTGCGCAATCCACCGCCGCGATTGCGGCGCCAGCCCGGACGGCCACAGCGCCCTGAAGGTGGCACTCGACATTGCGCCGAGGCGGCCTTCGAGCCGCGCCTTCATGGCACCGGAGAAATCCGAGATGTCGCCCTCTGCGGTGATATCGGCGCCCCCGGCCCGCAGGCGGAACTGCTTGAGAACGACGCGCTGGCGCTCGGGCGCCAGCACGCCTTGCGCGCTCCAGTCGTCGATGTTGAGCCGCTGGATCGCGGGTGGTTCGGCCGCAAGCCAGCCGCCGGCCGAACGGAAGGCGAAATTCCAGCCGGGCCCTTCCGACGTCTGTGCCGCGTGCGTGACGGAGCCTGTGAACTGCACGCGGCTGTCGCCCCAAACCAGTACGGAGGGAGACACCTCGAACCGCTTCTGCTTGCTGTCGTAGGAAAGCTCCAGATGCGCGCCGTCGATACGCTGCGGAGCGCTGCCGAGCCAAGGGACGAGCAGTTGCCCTGGTGCCGCATCTACGACGATCTTGCCACCCCTGATCTCGCCCGCGCTCGATAGATCAAGACGCGCCTCGCCCCATACCGGCATGTCGAGGGCTTCCAGTACTGCGAGCGCCGGCAGCGACCGGGCAAGCCCCCGCGGCACCAGCCCCTGTACGGAGACGGCCAGTTGCAGACTGTTGCTGGCCGTCGACTCGATGGTGCGGAAATTCACGGTCCAGGGACCGGAGAGCGATTCCATCTTGGCATGGCCTGCGACGGAACTCTGGCTGCGCTCGTGATCGAGATCGAGAGAAAGCTCCGGCACCCGCCAGATGCTGCGGCGCCCGGCGTTGTCGATGACGACTGTCGCCGATTTCAGCGCCACCTCACGCAGATAGGCAGTCGCCGCCTCACGCCGGCGCGCCCGCGCGGACGTTTCGGTCAGAACCTTGACGAGATCGATGCGGCCTAGACCTCCACCTTCGGCAGTTGGAGCCGGTGTGGGCGCCACCGGGCGGCCGGGCACAGGCGACGGGCGCGCGGGCGTTGGCTCTGCCAACTGCTCGGCCGGATGCGAAAACTTGAGAGAGAGGTTGCCGTCTTCGCCGTAGAACAGCAATAGACGCGGCGAGATCAGCGCCACGCTTTCTGGAACCAGCCGGCCTGCCAGCATGCCCGGGCGACTGAGCGCAATGGTCGCTGATGGGGCCAGGGCAAGCGTTTCGTCCTGCTCACCCGCAAAGCGCACATTCTTGAGTTCGAATTCGAGCTTGAAACCATCAGCGAGCCGGACGGCCACATCCTCGATCTTGATCTGGACGCCCGAGAACTCATCGCGCAACGCATTCTGGATTGGCTCGGTCAGAAAGGGGAGCGCGATCGGCCCCTGGAGTAGACGCACATAAGCGAGAGCTGCGATCACCCCCAGGCTGAACATAGGAATGACGATGATCTTCCCGATCAGGCCAAGGTAGCGCAAGGCTGAGGAGGGCTCGTGCGAGGCTAGGGGCCGCACAGGCGGCTGAGTGCGCCGTGCGGTGGTCGTCACCGGCCGCCGGACTGTCTGCCCCCCTTGCTTCGTCACCACCTGCCCCAGCTCAATCGAGAATGTCCTCTCACTCCCCAGCGTACCTTTCACCGGGGCACCGTCTTTTTCTGCTCAGGTCCTCTGCGGGCTTTGCGAAGCATCCACCTGCCTCGCGAGTCGCCGAGAACACGCAAATCGTAGGTCAGATCACTCTTGTCGACATTGGCTTGCCGCAAACCGACCGCGCAAGCGGACGGAATGTGCGACAATTGATCTGGCTGAGGAATGCGTGCGAAGGCGTCAAAAGAAAGGCTGCGCAACCTTCAATTGCGACGATACCCAGATACACGGGATGTGGCATCGACCCCAAAATACGTAAACTGCAACATGCCCTACTTCTTGACGCCGGCACCGACGAGGCCGAACCCGGAAGCATTGCTTTGCACGGGAGCCGCTGGCGCCAGCGCGGGAGCGGAAGCCGGTGCGCTGAGCACGCCTGCATTCTGGCTCTTGCTGGCCTCGGAACCGAGATCCACCATCTCGCCGCCCTTGCAGAAACGCTCCATCACGGGCAGCCGCGCCGCCGCAAGTTCCTCTGGCGATACGGCGGGCCGCGGGAAGATTTTCCGCCATGTGGCGACCGTCCCGGCGGCCTGCTTCCTCACGCCCTGGGAGGCGCCGCAGTAAATGTTTTGGTAGATGTCCTCGATCCACACGCGCTCCTGGACCGGAGCGTTCTCAAGCGCCATCTTCACGAGCGCGAGCGCGCGGTGGCTGTCTTGCGCCACGAACCGGCCGCGCCAATACAGATCGGCCAGATAGGCCTGGGCGCCGGGATGACCTTCCCTGGTCAGCACCGAGAGGTAGTGCACGCCGAGCTTGATGTCCTCAGGATTGCCACCAGAGGACAGCTGCACCTTGGCCAGTTCGAACTGCGCATCCTTGTCGTTATAGACGGAGGCTGCGTCCTGCAGATAGTCGTTGGCCCGCTCAACGTCGGCGACGAGACCGATCTGCGGCAGGCCCGACCGCAGATAGGCTGCAAGCGCGATCAGCGACTTGGCGACGAAGGGCGCCCGACGCCCGTCATCGGGATCGACATCGCCGGCCGTGGTCACCACCTGCTCAAAGAGATAGTAGGCGCGGCCGTGATCGGTGCGAGCGCCGTTATTGTCCGAGTAGATGCGCGCCAGGTAGAAGCGCGCGAAGAAGCGATCCTTCTCGGTTCCTTTCTCGGTCGCTTCCGTCAGCGCAGGAATCGCAATCTCGTAAGCCCCCGACTTAAAGGCGCCGAGGCCCTGCTCGAACGCAGCGCCAGGCGACGCGAATCGCGCTTCGCCTGCCGCCTGTGCGGGGTGCACCAGCGCCGCCAGCAGGAGACCTGCAACGAGAGCCTTAGATATCCGCATAGCAAATGACTTCCGCTTTTCCGCCGCCGTGCGTGACGGCACCCTTGCGTGCCGCCCCGACCTGTTCGGCGTACTTTCGCAATACGCCGCTTTGATAGGGATTTGATGGCGCTTTCCAGGCTTTACGGCGCTCTGCAAGCTCGGCTTCGGAGACCTCGACGTCGAGGCGGCCGTTCTCCGCATCGATGACGATCATGTCGCCGTTCTTGATGAGGCCGATGGGGCCACCCACTGCCGCTTCCGGGCCGACGTGGCCAACGCAGAAGCCGCGCGTGCCGCCGGAGAAGCGGCCATCCGTGATGAGGGCAACCTTCTCTCCCGCGCCCTGGCCGTAGAGTGCCGCCGTCGTCGACAGCATCTCGCGCATGCCTGGGCCACCCTTGGGGCCCT
This sequence comes from Hyphomicrobiaceae bacterium, assembly GCA_039808585.1. Taxonomy (GTDB): domain Bacteria; phylum Pseudomonadota; class Alphaproteobacteria; order Rhizobiales; family Hyphomicrobiaceae; genus AWTP1-13. Next base: position 15,617 of record JBDHTJ010000092.1, read on the forward strand.
CATAGCGAATGACGAGGACGTCACCCTCGTTGTACTGGCCGGCTTCCACCGCCGCGAAGCAATCCTCCTCGCAGTCGAACACCAACGCCGGGCCACGGAACTTGAGGCGGGTCATGCCGGCCACCTTCACGATGGCGCCATCCGGCGCGAGCGTGCCCTGCAGGCCCACGACGCCGCCCGTGGGCGTGATCGGGTTGGAGACGGGATAGACCACCTTCTGGTTCTCGTTGAACTTCACGTTCTCGAGGTTCTGCTTGATGGTTTTGCCGGTGACGGTGAGGCAGTTCTCGTGCAGATAGCCGCCGTCGAGCAGGGCCCGCATGATCTGAGGCACGCCGCCGATGTCATAGACGTCCTTGGCCACATACTTTCCGCCGGGTTTCAGGTCGGCGATGTACGGTGTGCGCTTGAAGATGGCGGCCACGTCCATGAGGTCGAAGTCGATGCCGCACTCGTGCGCCATGGCGGGCAGATGCAGGCCGGCGTTGGTGGAGCCACCCGTAGCCGCGACGATGGTGGCTGCATTCTCAAACGCCTCGCGCGTGCAGATGTCCCGCGGGCGGATGCCGTCGGCGAGGAGGCGCATGACGGCGCGACCGGAGGCCTCCGCATATTGATCGCGGCTCTCGTAGGGCGCAGGCGCGCCGGCCGATAGCGGCAGGGCAAGGCCAATGGCCTCCGATACGGTCGCCATGGTGTTGGCGGTGAACTGGCCGCCGCAGGCGCCGGCGCCGGGGCAGGCGACACACTCGAGTTCGTGCAGGTCACCGTCCGACATGTTGCCGGCCGAGTGCTGGCCAACCGCCTCGAACACGTCGACGACCGTCACGTCGCGGCCTTTGAATTTGCCGGGCAGGATGGAGCCGCCGTACATGAACACCGACGGCACGTTGAGGCGCAACATCGACATCATCACGCCCGGCAGGGACTTGTCGCAACCGGCGATGCCGACCATCGCGTCATAGCAGTGGCCGCGCATGGTCAGCTCGATCGAATCGGCGATGACCTCGCGTGAAACCAGCGACGACTTCATGCCTTGGTGGCCCATGGCGATGCCGTCCGTGACGGTGATGGTGCAGAACTCACGCGGCGTGCCTTGCGCTTCCGCCACACCGCGCTTTGCTGCCTGCGCCTGACGCATGAGCGCGATATTGCAAGGGGCTGCCTCGTTCCAGCAGGAGACGACGCCGACGAAGGGGCGATGGATCTCCTCCTCCGTCAGGCCCATGGCGTAGTAGTAGGAGCGGTGCGGGGCGCGCGAGGGGCCTTCCGTAACGTGGCGGCTCGGCAGCTTGGATTTGTCGAAAGGCTTTGCGTCCATTGGTGTTTGTCGCTCTCGGTCGTTTCGCTCCAGGGCCCGCTTGAGCGGCGCGAGCACCGCACGGCGTGCACTTGATCGTTTCGTGCGGGAAAATCGAATGCCACGCGCCGCAGCTCCGTGCATGCTGCACGTGCCGACCGGCCCTATCGGGCTGCAGTGAGGGCTGGCGCACTTCCCGCATTCGAGCGCGCGGGCCCCGTGTGATCCACCGTCACCTTGTAGATGATTTGTGGCTCAACGGTGGCACAGAAAAGCGCTTTTGTTGCTTTGCCGCAACAGTTTAACCGAGAACTACACTCTTGAACCGGTCCCTTGCCCCCTGTGCCATCGTGGCTTCGATTGGCATGTGTGCCGGCTGGAACAGCCGGCCACCGCCGTTTCCCGTAATTGAAACTCCACGTCGGCGCGGCTGCGCCTGAATTCCGTGCTTATGATCGCCCCGAGCGACTTTTCGACCGCAGGTACTCCGATGGCTCAAACTTCGGCCTCCGTTCCGCTCATCACACGCCCCCTCGCCGCGGGCACGCCGCCGCGCCTCGCCTGGGTGTCGCCACCGCAAGGCTGGGTGCGCCTTGCCCTGATCAACAACCTGCTGCGCATCCTCACGCTCGGCCTCTATCACTTCTGGGGCAAGACCGAGGTTCGGCAGCGAATCTGGTCGGCTGTACGCATCGACGGCGAGCCGCTGGAATATCGGGGCACCGGCGGGGAGCTGTTCAAGGGCTTCCTCGTTGTTTTCGGATTGATCCTGCTGCCGCTGTCGATCGTCGGCATCGTGGTGCCATTCGCCCTCGATGGGCACGCGGCGGCGGAGGCCAGCTACCAGATGCTGGCATGGGTCTTCCTGCTGACGCTGGCCGGTTTCGGCATGCATCGTGCACGCCGCTATCGCCTCTCCCGCACCAGCTTCCGCGGCATCCGCGGAGGGCTTTCAGGAAAGTCGCGCGGCTTCGCCTGGACCTACTTCTGGACCATGGCACTCGTGCCCCTCACGCTCGGCTGGCTCTATCCCTACCGCTCACTCGTCCTCTACCGCGACCTCACCAATGCTTCCCGCTTCGGCGACGCCGCCTTCAGCTTCGAGGGAAGGGCGAGCGGGCTGTATCGCCGCTTCTGGCTGGTGTGGGTCGGCGGCGTCGCCTTGATGGTCGGCATCGGCGCCTTCATCGCCGCGATGCTCGGGCCCGATCCAAAGCTCGGCATGAAGGCGATGTCGGGGGCCAAGGCCGGCCAGATCCTCGCTGTCATTGCTGCTGCCTACTTTCTCTTCAGCCTCATCTACGCCTGGTACGCCGCGGGCCGGCTCAACTACTTTGCTGCGCACACGAAGCTGGCCGGCGCCAATTTCAGACTGAAGGCGAGCGTGCCCTCTCTGATGTGGCTTACCGCCAGCAATTTCGTCATTCGCTTCTTTACACTCGGCCTGCTGTCGCCAGTGGCGGAAGCCCGCTCCTTCCGCTACGTGGTCGAGCGGCTCAGCATCGAAGGCGACATCGCCTGGTCACACATCGCACAAAACCCCGACGCGCTCCTGAAGCGGGGCGAAGGTCTCGCGGAGGCTCTCAATGCCGACGCTTTCTGATATGCCCCAGTCATTCCCCGGCACCTACTCCGACGGGCGCGCCCCGATCTCGATGCCGGTGACGGTGAAAGTGACGCCGCAAGGCTTGTCGTTCACCACATCGGAGGCGGTCGAGCGCGTCTGGGCCTATGCGGATCTTACCGCCAATGCCCCCTTGAAATCGCGAGCGGGCGACGTGCTGCTGCGCAGCGCGGCCCACGAGAACGAAACGCTCTTCCTCAATGGTCCAGGAATGGCGAGTGCCCTGCTCGCGCACGCTCCCCATCTTGGCGTGCTGCATCAGCGCCTGCGGTGGGCCGTCCCGGGCTTCGCAACAGTGGCTGCGGTCGCCTCGTTCGCGATCGCCATTCACGTCTCCGGCTGGAGCCCATCGCAGGTCATCGCGAAAAGATTGCCCGAAAAGGCGCGTGTGCACATGGGCAGCGCCACCGTGCAATCGATCGCGGCGGAGCACCCCGTCTGCGAAACGCCACGTTCACGCGCTGCCCTCGACCGTCTCACCAAGCGCCTTGTGACAACGGCGCAGGGGGAGCCGTTGAATGTGCGGGTGCGCGTGGTGAACTGGAAGCTCGTCAATGCATTCGCCGCGCCCGGCGGACAGATCATCCTGACGCGCGGCCTTCTGGAGACGGCGCAATCTCCCGATGAAGTCGCCGGCGTTCTCGCCCATGAACTTGGGCATGTGGTCGAACTGCATCCAGAGACGGGCATCGTGCGGACAGCGGGCCTGTCGGCCGCGGGCCAACTGATCTTTGCTGGCTCAAGCGGGGCGCTATCGAACCTCGGCCTGCTCGTCACCGAGATCCAGTACACCCGCGTTGCCGAGCACGAGGCCGACGCACACGCCGTTCGCATGCTGAAGGCGGCCGGCATCTCGGCGAAGGGCTTTGCCGATTTCTTCAAGCGCATCGACAGTCCCGACGAGAAGGGCATCTTCAACAATCCCGCAATCCGCACCCATCCCCTCACCGCCGAGCGCATCGCCTTCGTGAACGCGCAGCCGGCCTATCCCGCAACGCCGGCGCTGAGCAACGAAGATTGGCTGGCGCTGAAATGGGCGTGCGGAACCCCGAAGAACATCGAGACCGTCAAGGCCGTCGACGAGGCAACGGAAGCGCTGAAGAAATCGCCCGAGGATGTCGAGCAATTGCGCAAGCGCGCCACCGCCTATGGCAAGCTCGGCCGGCATCGCGATGCGCTTGCCGACTGGGAGAAGGCCGCCACCTTGAAGCCCCGCGATGCGAGCCTGCACATCTCCCGCGGCGCCACACTCGATAGCCTCAAGCGGTACGAGGACGCCCTCAAGGCCTACGAGGACGCCTTGCGTGTCACCCCTGCGCATGCCGGCGCGATGAACCGGCACGCGCTCTCCCTGCGCAGCCTGAAGCGCTACGACGAGGCCCTGAAAGACTTCGACAAGCTCGTTGCCACCAATCCAAAGTTCGTGGCCGGCTACTACAATCGCGGCCTTGTGCTGCTCGACCTGAAGCGGCCGGAGGATGCGCTGAAAGCCTTCGACGAGGCGGTGGCGCTGGACAAGACCTATGCTGCGGCCTACACGCAGCGCGGGCTCATCCACGAAGGCGCGTTCCGTACCGAGCAGGCGATCGCAGACTACCGCGCCGCTCTGGTGGCAGAGAACAAGCTGGAAAGCACCGGCTGGGCCAAGAAGACCGCGCGTGAACGGCTGGAGAAGCTCGGCGTTCCCCAGAAGACGTGAGGCGCTGCGGTCGAACAGCGAGGCACAGGGCGCATTGAGCGACGTTGACAAGACCCTGCGCAGCGTCGGCGACTTGGTGAGC